>NZ_VFTW01000027.1:0-84241 GCF_006440815.1 Mesorhizobium sp. B2-8-3 | reverse complement strand
TCGAGCGTCAGGTAGAAATGCGGGATGGTGGATTTCGCCTCGACCAGGCGGCGCGCAATCGTCTTGCGCATGTTGTCGTGCGGCGCGAGCTCGTAGGAGCCTTCGGCGAACAGCTTCAGCACCTGGTCGTCCGACATCGGCTTGGGTGCTGGGGCCGGAGCGGATGGAGCGCCGGCCGGAATCTCGGCGGCGGGCTGAGCAGAGGCGGCCGCGTCTTTCGCGGCGGCTGCGGCCTCAACGTCGGCGCGCACAACACGGCCGCGCGGACCGCTGCCTGCTATAGCCGAGAGGTCCAGATTTGCCTCACGGGCCAAGCGTCGAGCCAAAGGCGTGGCTCGGGCGGGCCCTTGCGATTGGCTGATCTCCCCCCTCGTGGAGGAGATGGCCGGCAGGCCAGAGGGGGGCGCGACAGAATAAGAGGTTGACGGAACAGCGCCCCCCTCTGTCGGCTTCGCCGGCATCTCCCCCCTTAGGGGGGAGATTGGCGCGTAGACTTCGTCATCGGCATAAATCCACGCCACCGGCTCGCCGACGGGAATGTCGACGCGCTCCTTGCCGGTGACGTTGCGCAGCGTGCCGCTGGCCGGCGCATCGATCTCCATCGCCGCCTTGTCGGTCTCGATCTCGAAGAGCACGTCGCCCTTCTTGACCTTGGCGCCCTCCTCTGCGAACCAGCGCGAGATCTGTCCGGTCGCCATGTCCATGTCGACCTTGGGAAGAATGACTTCGGTCGGCATCGCTCAGCGGACCCCTTTCACGAGGTCGCGGGCGGCGGCGATGATGTCGGGAACCTGCGGCACCGTCGCCTTTTCCAGGTCCGGATTGTAGGGGATCGGCGTCTCGGCGCCGCCGAGCCGCACGATCGGCGCGTCGAGATAGTCGAACGCCTCGCTTTCGGCGACGAGCGCGCTCACTTCCGCGCCGATGCCGAGCGTCTTCACGGCCTCGTAGACGCAGAGCAGGCGCGAGGTCTTCTTCACGCTGTCGATGACGGTCTGCCTGTCGAGCGGCCGGATCGTGCGCAGATCGACCACTTCGATGTCGATGCCCTCGCCCTCCAGCACGGCCGCGGCATCGAGCGCCTTCTGCACCATGATCGAGGTGGCGACGATGGTGAGATCGCGGCCTTCGCGGCGGATCTCGGCCTTGCCGATCGGAACGGTGTAATGGCCTTCCGGCACATGGCCCTTCATCTTGTAGAGCAGCTTGTGCTCGAAGATCATGACCGGGTCCGGATCGGCGACCGCGGCAAGCAGCATGCCCTTGGCATCGTGCGGCGTCGCCGGCTGTATCACCTTCAGGCCGGGCACATGGCCGAGCCAGGCCTCGAGGCTCTGGCTGTGCTGGGCGGCGGCGCCCGTGCCGGAGCCGGCCGGGAAGCGCATCACCAGGGGCACCGAGACCTCGCCGCCGAGCATGAAGCGCATCTTGGCCGCCTGGTTGACGATCTGCTCCATGCCGAGCGTGGCGAAATCCGAGAACTGGAATTCGAAGATCGGCCGCATGCCGGTGACGGCGGCGCCCACCGCGACGCCGGCGCCGCCCAGTTCCGAGATCGGCGTGTCGATGACGCGGTCGCTGCCGTAGCGCTCGACAAGATCGCCCGTCACCTGGAAGGCGCCGCCATAGACGCCGATGTCCTCGCCCATCAGGAAGACGCGCTCGTCCATGTCCATGGCGATAGCCATGGCTTCCTGGATCGCCTGGGCGTAGCTCAGTTCACGCACCACGGCATCCATCACGCATGCTCCGTGTAAACGTAGTCCGCAAGGGCGGCGATCTCGGGCGCCGGGCTCGCCTTGGCGAACTCGATGCCGTCGGCGATCTCCTTGGCGACCGCGTCGCGGATCGCCTGGATGCCCTGGTCGTCGATGAAGCCGAAGTCACGCAGTTCGGTCTCGAACAGCGTGATCGGATCGCGGTTCGCCATCCAGTCCTCGATCTCTTCCTTGGTGCGGTAGCGGTTGCGGTCGCTCTTGGAATGGCCGCGATGGCGATAGGTCTTGGATTCGATCAGCGTCGGCCCCTCGCCCGCGCGCGCCCGCTCCACCGCCTTGAAAGACGCCTCGGCGACCTCGGAGAAGATATTGCCGTTGACGATGACACCGGGCATCGAATAGGCGGCCGCCCGCTCGGCGATGTTCTTCACCGCGGTCGAGCGCGCCGTCGAGGTCGACATGCCGTAGCCGTTGTTCTCGCACACGAAGATCACCGGCAGCTTCCAGATCGCCGCCATGTTCAGCGCCTCATGGAAGGCGCCCTCATTGTTGGCGCCGTCGCCGAAGAAGGAGACCACGATCTTGCCGGTCTTCATCCTCTTGGCGGAAAGTGCGGCACCCACCGCGATCGGAATGCCGCCGGCGACGATGCCGTTGGCGCCGAGATTGCCCTTGGCGACATCGGCGATGTGCATGGAGCCGCCGCGGCCCTTGCAGTAACCGGTGGTCTTGCCGAAGAACTCGGCGAACATACGGCTGACCTCGGCGCCCTTGGCGATGCAATGGCCATGGCCGCGATGCGTCGAGGTGATCTGGTCATCCTCGGCGAGCGGCATGCAGATGCCCATGGCGCTGGCTTCCTGGCCGATCGACAGGTGCATGGTGCCATGGATGAGGCCGCGCATGTAGCACTCTTCGGCACCCTCTTCGAAGCGGCGGATGAGGTACATCTTATGAAGCACCTCCCGGAGCTGCTCCGGACTGTACTGGCGATAGACGAAAGGCAGGTTGGCCCGGCTATCCACGACGGCTTTGCTGGCTCCAGCCATGATCACGCCTCCACAGCGCCGTAAACGAGCTTGTCCTGGCGGGCGCGCAGCTCGGCGATCTTCGAGCCCGGCGCGGGCGCCGCGTTGGCATAGGTAATGAGCTCGCCCTTCTTGATGGGCTGGGTGACGGAGCCGCCCTGCAGCAGGCCGCAGGGAACGGCGCGCGCCGCATGGGCCTCCGGAGCCGTCATGATCCAAGCGCGATAGCAATACTCACCGATGGCATCGAGCTTGTCGCCGGGATTCAGATCCTTCTTGGCGACCGCGCAGACCTCGGCCACGGGCTTGGCCAGCGGCACCATGTCGGCCTTACCGTAAAGCACGACCCGGGCGCAGGTCAGCGGCACTTCCAGCGAGGTCAGGTGATAGGGGCGATGGAAGGTGAAATACGGGCCCTTGCCCATCTTCAGGTCTTCCATGCGCTCCGAGATGCGCGGATGCGACATGTCGGCGACGACGAAGACGCCGGGCGCGACACCCTTGCCGATCGAGTAGTCGACGACGCCGACCTTCGACAGCACGCCGCCGTCCTTCTCGGGCACCAGCACCTTGGACAATTCGCCAAGCGTCGCCGCCGGACCGTGCATGCCGGGCTTGTCGGGGACCAGCCCGGTCGCGTTGGCGATCGCCGCCATCTCGACCATGGTCTTCGAACCGTCGACGAATTCGACCAGCATGCGCACATTCATATGCCGGCGCTTCGCCTCCTCCTCATAGTCCGGAGGCGTGGCGTCGATGTTGAGCGGGTTGTTCTTGCCTTTGCCCGCGGCAACGATCGGATGCCCCATGGCGGAGACGAATTCGATCAGTTCCATGCAGGAAGACGGCTCGTCGCCGGCGCCCAGCGAATAGGTGACGCCGAGACGGTCGGCCTCGCTCTTGAGGTAGGCGCCAATGGTGACGTCGGCCTCGACATTCATCATCACCAGATGCTTGCCATGCTCCATGGCGTGCAGGCCGATCTCGGCGCCTACGGCCGGAACGCCGGTCGCGTCGATGACGACGTCGATGAGGTCATTGCCGATGACGAGGCTGGAATCGCTGGTGACGGCGATCTTGCCGGCCTCCATGGCCGAGGTCATCGCCGAAGTGTTGGAAACCTCGCGCGCATGGCCGGTTTCCTGGAAGGCGATATCGACGGCCTTGCTGGCCGCCGGCAGGTTGAGTTCCGAAATGGCTCCGATCTCGATGCCGGACATGTGGGCGACGCGGGTGACGATGTCGGTGCCCATTTCGCCGGAACCGATCAGGCCGATGCGGATGGGCTTGCCCGACTTGGCTCGTTCCTCAAGATCGCGGGCAAGGCCCGTCAACGAAATGTTGGATGCCATACCGTATTCCTCCCATATCGCATGCTGTTCGGTTGCTTGACCGGTATTGAACATATGTATTTCTGTCAAGACTAATGTCCAGAATTTGGCCGTTGGTCGACGCTTTTCCAATTGCTCGAGGCGCAACGGCTAAAGGCACGGGCAACGGGCGCCCGTACCGAACCAAATGGAAAGCGAGCGGTCGTGGCCGAACGTCGGTCAAAACCGCGCGACGGCCCTCGACGAACCATAAAAAGATATCTAGGCGGCAATTGTTACTGGCAAACGTCGACCCATACAGCGCCGACCAGATCGGCCATGCGCTGCGGCCTGATGCGCACCGCGGCATTGGTGGCGCCGGCTGCCGGAACGACCTCGCCAAAGGCTTTGAGCGACAGATCGCAATAAACGGGCAGCGGCGCCGGCAGGCCGAACGGACAGACGCCGCCCGGCGGATGGCTGGTGACTGCCAGCACCTCTTCGCCGCCGAGCATGCGCGGCTTGCCGCCCATCCTGTCCTTGAATTTGCGGTTGTCGAGCCTGGCGATGCCGCTGGTCACGACCAGCATGGTCTCGTCAGCGACGCGCAGGCAGATCGTCTTGGCGATCTGCGCCGGCGTGACGCCGTGCGCCTCCGCCGCCAGCGCGACTGTTGCGGAACTTGCTTCGGTGACGATGACTTCAACATCGGGCGCGTGCTCGGCCAGAAAGGCGCGGACCGATTCCAAGCTCATGGTGAATCCCTCGTCAGGTCTGTCGAACAGCAGCGCTCGGCGAATCGCATGGCATGGCGGTTATTGGCAAGAGCCAGTGCCTGCGCCTCGCAGGCACTAAAAAGCCCGCCGGGCCAACCCTCGGCGGGCTTCTGGATGGACGCTTCTGGCGTCTCTATTGCTGTGTGGGCCGATTCTCTGCGGACGGCACCCTGATCAATTCCTCTTCCGGCACTTGCAGCGCGGAAGCGATGCGCCGGAGCTTGGCGGGGTCGGCGTCCTTGCCGTCCTCGATGTCGACGATCTCGCCCACGGCCAGGCCGCAGGTCAAGGAGAGTTCCTCGATCGTGTATCCCCTCGTTTCGCGAGCGGCTTTCAACGGATTGAGGCCGGACGCGGCAATGATATCGTTGGAAACAGCGTTTCGTACGGTGTTGGGCATGGCAACTCCTTAAAGATGAAACAGGTCGGATGAAATGTGGGTGTTGCCTGAGACGGCGGGAGAATGCTCGTTAACAAATGATTTGCCAAGAGCACCCATACGGCGTCACGCCATCGTGAAGCTGCGTTTTGGCCGAATGCCTCGGGCCCCGTAGATGTAAGGCCGCTCGGCGCTCAATCAAGTTCTTTTGAAGATCCTCGACCGGATTCGCCGGCATTTTCGACGCCTCGATTCGTTAGCTCACCGTCACCGGCAGCCAAACCCGCGCGCCGGGCGTTTCACGGAAGGATCGATGCCATGAATTTGAAATCGTTCGCAATTTTGCTTGGCGCCATCTCAAGCGTCGTCGGCGCGACGGAAGCGCAGGCGGCGTACGCCACACGCGTTCGAGGCACCGTCGTCGGCGTTGCCGGATCGACGCTCACGGTGAAGGACCGCGACGGCAAGACCGATGCGATCGCGCTTGCCGACGGCTGGAAGATCTCGGGCGTCGCCAAGGCATCGGCAGCCGATATCAAGCAAGGCGATTTTCTTGGCATCGCCTCGATTTCCAAGGCCGATGGCGGCAGCGGCGCGCTGGAAGTCGTGGTCTTCCCAGCGGCCCTGAAGGGCACGGGCGAAGGCGACCGCGACTGGGATCTGCAGCCCAACAGCCGCATGACCAACGGCACCGTCGCCGACGTCACCGAGATCGAAGGCCGTACGGTCACGCTCACCTATGACAACGGCCAGAAGAAGCAGATCGCGATTCCGCAGACGACACCGATCGTGACATTCGCCGCCGCCACGCCGGCGGATCTCACGCCGGGCATCGCGGTGTTCGTCAACGCCGAGCGCGGCGGCGACGGCAAGCTCGTAGCCAACCGGGTCGTGGTCGGGAATCACGGCATCGCGCCGCCTATGTGAGGCCAGGCGGCCGTATCCTTGGATTTCAAGGAGCGCAATCCTCGTCGGCCAGGGCGAGCGCGCGGCGCAAGAGTGTTCCCAGAAACAATCCAGAAACAAAAATCTACATTTGGGAAAAATTGTCGAAAAAAACCAGGAGGATAGTCCCTATCGCGAGGCTTGGGTCACCGATTTGCTCCGGTGAATCTCGGAAGGCCCGCGTAAAAAGGAAACGAAGTCATGAAGAAGTCCCTCCTCTCCGCGCTCGGGCTGGCTCTGGCCCTGGCGTTCACCATGCCGATCCTCGGCGCCACCAGCGCCGACGCGGCCCCGATGAAGAAGCATCACCATCATCGTCATCACCACAGGCATCATCACCGCCATCACCACCACCATCATCACCACCACAAGACGATGGCTCCGAAGAAGGCCTGATCCTTCCCTTCTGCCGATGGGAAGGCAGGCCTTCGCCGCCAGAGCGGACCAGTCTTCCCATCGGACTCTTCGGCTTAAACATCCGGCGATGCCGAACCGCACTCCGGATTGCGCCTAATGGGGCCTGCGCCGATCTTGCCAGACACCGCCTGCTACTGGCGGTCGCCCGTGCCGTCCTCACGCTTCGCCATCCGGCTCTCGTTGCCCGCTTCGCCATGAAGCTCGGCTATTGGCCAAATCCCGCCGCCCCGGCGCTATAACGAACTGACGCTGTGGCGAAAGATCGTCGACCGCAATCCGCGGTTCGTGACGCCGACCGACAAGCTGGCGGCGAAAGCGTATTATCCGCGCCGCCTGCCCCGAATTGCCGGTGGCGTGATGCGGGGCACCGATAAGTTTGACGGCTGAACACAGACGTCGCCGGCCAAACGAAAAAAATCGCGCGGCATATGAACCTTTCCATTGGGGCCAGCACTAAGCGGTCATGGGCACCGCGAAGGTGCTCCTCAACCCAACGGGACGCCAGGACGGCGATCCCAACAACCAATGGAAGGAAATGCTCAAATGACCAACTTCAAGCGTATCAGCCTCGCCGCGGCTCTCGTCTTTTCGGCTTTCGGCTCGGTCCCGGCTCCGGCCTTTGCCGGCACCCATCCAACCGGCGACGGCGGCGCGGTCTGTAAGGGCCATGGCTCGTGCCTGGTGCTGCAGCTGGATTGCAAAGGCACCTATACCGATGCCACCGACAAGAACGGCACCGTCTACGGCAAGTGCAGCCAGGTCATGAAGGTCGATCCGAAGACGCGGCTCAAGCTCGCGAACTGATCGCTGTAGCCAAATGGCACGGAAATGGCGGCCGTCGAGGACGGCCGCCATTTCTGTTCATATCGCGTCGATCGATCAGCGCCGGCTGATAAGAAGGCCGGCAAGCAATCCGACCACGACCAGCCCGACGGCGGCGGCCGTCGCCGGATGATCTCGCGCCGTACGCTCAATAGCCCTGCCCCTGCGCCTTATTGCCGGCAGCGCCTCGTGGAGGCGATCGGCAAGTTGCGAATAATAGTCGGACGCCGCCTCGCGGCCATCCTCGTAATAGGCGTCGCCGCGCCTGGCCAAAACCTTCTTGAGATCGTGCAATTGTCGCGAAAGCGCCGCGACCTGCTTGTCGATATCAACGTCGGAGAGGGTCGAAAACGGTGCCATGCTTGTTGTCCTTCTCTTCGAGAAGGCCTAACGCATGGACGCAGAGCCAGTTCCGGCAGGCCGAGCGCGCGGCATCAAGTCGAATGACGACCGTTCAACGAACCTGGTCGAGCAGGCGCTTGCATTCCAGCAAGTCGAACAGCGCCTCCTGCAGCAAGGCGCGATTGTCACGCGACAATTTCGAGGCGTCTGGCTGTACCGGACCTTCGTCGTCGCTCTTGCCGAGGCCGAAGAAACGGCGGCTGGGCTTCACCTTCGGTTGGCCGACCAGCGCGTCTTCGTCGCCGCGCGGCTGCGCGGCCGCCGTCAGCGGCACCTGCTCGGCCTGGCGGCGCTGGGCGATCGCCTCCACGGCGGCCATGTCGCCGTTGCCGATGGCGACCAGGAAATGGTTGCCGTTCTCGCGCAACAGCTTCTGCACGCCTTTGATCGTATAGCCCTGATCGTAGAGCATATGCCTGATGCCCTTGATCAGCTCGACATCCTGCGGCCGGTAGTAGCGCCGGCCGCCGCCTCGCTTCATCGGCTTGATCTGGGTGAAGCGCGTCTCCCAGAACCGCAGCACATGCTGCGGCAGATCGAGATCTTCCGCGACTTCGCTGATGGTGCGGAAAGCGTCGGGGCTCTTGTCCATGGGCCAATCCTCCACACTGGACCGCGATCCGGCTCATGATGCCGAATCGTGCCTTATTTCAGCGATTTATGAAACGATATTCAAGCCCGACGTCAAAATGGCCGACGGTTTTCAACCGCATTCGCCAGCAAACTATTTGCCGCCCTTGCCCTTGCTGTTCTGATGCGAGCGCAGGATCCGGCTCTTGAGCACGTTCGACGATTTGAACGTCATCACCCGGCGCGGCAGGATCGGCACTTCCTCGCCCGTCTTGGGGTTGCGGCCGATGCGCTCGTTCTTGGAACGGACATGGAAGGTGGCGAAGGACGACAGCTTCACCGTCTCGCCGCGGACGATTGCCTCGCAGATCTCATCGAGGACAGCCTCGACGAGCTCCGCCGATTCAGTTCGCGACAAGCCAACCTTCCGGTAAACGGCTTCAGCAAGGTCGGCACGCGTAAGTGTCTTTCCCCCCATGCGACCGTCCCATCTGCTCGCAAAAACGTAAATCGATACAGGTAAAGGCAGAGCCTAAGTAATTGATCCGGCAAGGTCAAGAACCGAACCGGCGAGTTCGGCACTTACCAGCGGAGCAATACCGCGCCCCAGGTGAAACCTCCACCCATCGCCTCGAGAAGCACAAGGTCGCCCTTCTTGATGCGGCCGTCGGCGACGGCCACCGACAAAGCGAGCGGCACCGAGGCAGCCGAGGTGTTACCGTGTAAATCGACGGTGACCACCACTTTCTGCTCGGCAATCCCGAGCTTCTTGGCGGAAGCGTCAATAATCCGTTTATTGGCCTGATGCGGCACGAACCAGTCGAGGTCCTCGGCTGTTATGCCGGCCCCGCCGAAGGTCGCCTCGATGACATCGGTGATCATGCCGACGGCATGCTTGAACACTTCACGGCCTTCCATCCTCAGATGACCGACGGTTCCCGTGGTAGAGGGACCGCCGTCGACGAAGAGCTTGTCCTTGTGCACGCCATCGGAACGCAGGCTCGCCGCCAGCACGCCGCGATCGGTAATCGCGCCCGCTCCGTCTGCCGCTTCCAGAACCAGCGCGCCGGCGCCGTCGCCGAACAGCACGCAGGTCGAGCGGTCGCTCCAGTCGAGGATGCGCGAGAATGTTTCCGAACCGATCACCAGGACGCGTTTGGCCAGGCCGCCCCGGATATAAAGGTCGGCGGTGGCGACCGCATAAACGAAGCCCGAGCAGACGGCCTGCATATCGAAGGCAAAGCCATGATGCATGCCGAGCCGGTTCTGGATTTCGACAGCGGTCGCCGGGAACGTGTTGTTGGGCGTCGAGGTCGCCAGGATGATGAGGTCGATATCGGCGGGCGTCATGCCGGCGCTGTCCAGCGCCGCGCGCGCCGACGCCTCGCCAAGCGAGGCTGTCGTCTCGTCGTCGGCCGCGACGTGGCGTTGGCGAATGCCGGTGCGCTGGACGATCCACTCGTCCGAGGTTTCGACCATGCCTTCGAAGTCGGCATTCTTCATGATGCGGCGGGGCAGCGCGGCACCGTTGCCGCGCACGACTGATCTGATCAAGGCTCTGTCCTATTCCTCGGCGTCGGCGACGCCGGATTTCCTGTTTGCCTGCGCGGTCGGATTGCGCGCATGGAACAGATCGAGGTCGGCCTCGATCCGGTCAAGCAGATTGTTGCGCACCATGTCGTAGCCGAGTTCGACGGCGGCCGCGAAGCCGTCCGAATCGGCGCCGCCATGGCTCTTCACCACGATGCCGTTCAATCCCAGGAAGACGCCGCCGTTGGAGCGCCCGACATCCATCTTCTCGCGCAGCCTGTCGAAGGCGCCCTTGGCGAAGACATAGCCGATCTTGGCCATGAACGTGCGGCTCATGGCGGCGCGCAGATAGCCGGCGATCTGCCTTGCGGTGCCCTCGGCGGTCTTGAGCGCGATGTTGCCGGCAAAACCCTCGGTAACCACCACGTCGACCGTGCCCTTGCCGATATCGTCGCCCTCGACGAAGCCGCGATAATTCATCGAGGCCATGTTGGCCTCGCGCAGCATGCGGCCGGCTTCCTTGACTTCTTCCTGGCCCTTGATCTCCTCGACGCCGACATTGAGCAGGCCGACGCTCGGCCGCTCGACGCCGAACACCGAGCGCGCCATGCCGGTGCCCAGAATGGCGAAATCGATAAGCTGGTGCGCATCCGCGCCGATGGTGGCGCCGACATCGAGCACCACGCTTTCGCCGCGCGTCGTCGGCCAGAGCGCCGCGATCGCCGGGCGGTCGATGGTGGCCATGGTGCGCAGGCAGAATTTCGACATCGCCATCAGCGCGCCGGTGTTGCCGGCCGAGATGCAGGCCTGCGCGCCGCCGTTCTTGACCGCTTCGACGGCCTTCCACATCGACGACTTCCAGCGGCCATGGCGCAGCGCCTGGCTCGGCTTATCGTCCATGCGCACCGCGATCTCGCAATGGACGAACTCGCTTATCTCGGCGAGTTTCGGGAACTTGGCGAGTTCGGGACGCACCACGTCCTCGCGGCCATAGATGACGAAGCGGATGTCAGGGCGGCGGATGGCGACCGTCATCAGCGCCGGGATGACCACGCTCGGTCCGTGATCGCCGCCCATGGCATCGATGGAAATCCTGATCACGTAGTGCTTTTCTCACGGGTTGCCTGGCTTGCGGCTGACGCCTGCCAGGGTAAGGGGGCTCGCGAAGGTTCGGCGAAAATAGCGGTTTTGCGCCTAGGCACAACCAACTTTTCCAAAATCCGTACCACTCTCAGGATTTTCCGAGCAGCGACCGCAGCTTTTTCTGGAATTCGCTTTCTTCGGATTGATCGTCGCCGGCGACGTCGAGCGAGGCTCCCGGCTTGCGCGGATAGGGGTCGATCGCCAGGCCGAAAAACTGTTCGGCCAGCGCGCCGACATCGATGGTGTCGCCGGAAAATGTTTCCGGACTGTCCGGTCCGCCGGCGTCGAGGATCATCTCGCCGCCGCCCTCGAAACCCTCGCGCCCAAGCTTCGACTGCTCGGGCAGAAACAGCGCCTCGACGGGCTCGTCGATATGCGCGGTGACCGGATCGAGCGTGACGATGCAGGCCTGCGTGATGTCGGCCTCGACGCGACCGGTGACCTTGACGCCATTGCGCTTCCAGGAGGCCACAAGCAGTTCGGCGCGATAGTTCTCGACCGAAAGCAGTTCGTATTCGGCGGCAAGCGCCTCGCGCTGGCGCTTATCGGCCTCGACCAGGACAGGCAGGCCCTTTTGCGGCAGCCGCGCGACATTGGCGACAAAGGATACAGGGCTGCGCAATTCGGCGTCTTTCATCCCGGCCCCCTTCACGCGGCCCCGGCGGCCGGGAACGCGGCGATGCCGGCGACGATCGATTCGGTCGGCTGCGCGGCAAGCTTCTGGCTAGCCTCGCAGACATAGTCCGCCAGCAGCGGCGCCTGCGGCCAGGGGCCGGAGTCCGGCCTGACGTTACGGGCGAGCGCCGCCGCAAGCGCCACCCGGTCGTCTTCCTTGAGCGCGTCGTCATAAGCGGCCGTACGGCCGTAAAACATCTTTGCCAGCTTCTTCATGCGCTTGGGCACGCCGACATCGCTGATGCCAAGTTCGCGCAGCGAATGCTCGACATCGAGGAAGAACTCGTCGATCAGCACTTGCGCGACTTCGGCGGCCACACCTTGCTCGCCACGCAGCCGGTGTTGGACGAGATACATGTGCAGCGACAGCATCTCGAAGCGGCCGAGCGGCGTATCGGGCACATTCCAGTCGGAATAAAACACCGCTTGCCGCGCCGCCGCCACGATTCGTGCGTAGAGCGCGTCGGTGATAGCGCGGTTGGCATTGCGTTCGCGGCCAAAAAGGCGCTGGAACATTGAGGGTGGTCTCCCGGGGACCTGTTGTTTGATTTGGCCTTGTTGCATCGGCATGCAAGCTGGTTTACCGGTTTTGCGGCCCAGCGCAAGTTGCGGGGATGTGATGGAGAATTGTTGTTGGGTGCGCTGAAATTCAAGTCGTTCTTTGCGCCCGCCCCCTTGGGCGTGGCTTCGCTGCTGGTAGTGGTGTCAGCGCTTTCCGCCTGCAATTCGTCCAAGATGTTCGGCGATCTCCATCCGAGCGAAACGCTGACGAAAGGCTACGTCATCGACCAGCAGGCGATCGATTCGGTGCCGGTCGGGTCGAGCCGCGAGCAGGTGCTTTTGGCGCTGGGCACGCCATCGACGACGGCGACCTTCGACAACGAGGCCTTCTACTACATCTCGCAAACGCGCAAGCGCTATGTCGCCTTCGACAACCCCCGCATCATCGACCAGCATGTGCTGGCGGTCTATTTCGGCGCCGACGGCCGCGTCACCCAGATCGCCAACTACGGCCTCAAGGATGGAAAGATCTTCGACTTCATCTCGAGGACGACGCCGACCGGCGGCAAGGACCAGAACTTCCTCAGCCAGATCATCAGCGGCGCCAGCAAGCTGGCGCCCGGCATCCCCGGCGGCGGCAGCGGCGGTACGCCTTAAGTCTATCGACGGCCTGCAGAACAATCAAACCCGCCGCCTCGCCGGCGGGTTTTGTTTAGGTGCGGCCAAGACGCATACTTGCTTATATTCCGGCGTCCCCCTATCAATTTGCTGGGGATTGGGACCGGTCATGAGCAACAGCGATCGTACTGTGCCGCAAGGTTGGATGGCGACAGGCACGCCTGACCGGCAAACCGTGACACCTGACTGGCTTGTCGTCGAAGCGCCGACAATCGACGGCGTCGCGCTCAAGGAAATCCGACCTGTCGCGACTTCGACCGGCTATCTCACCGAGGTTTTTCGCGAGGAATGGGATCTCGACGGACTTCCGGTCGGACAGGTGTTTCAGCGCACGCTTTATCCCGGCGCGGTGACGGGATGGCATGCCCATGGCATCACAACCGACCGGCTTTTTTGCTCGGTGGGCAGCGTTCGAATCTCGCTGTTCGACGGTCGCAAGGCCTCGCCGACATTCGGCACGGTTTGGCACAAGATTGTCGGAGCGGTCAGGCCCGCTATCGTCATCATTCCGCCCGGCGTCTGGCACGGTGTCGTCGCGCTCGGAGCGGAGACTGCTTTGGTGCTCAACCTCGTCGACAAGGCCTACGCCTATGACGCGCCCGACCATTGGCGCCTGCCGCCGGACACCGAACAGATCCCCTACAAGCTGGTGTAGCGTGGAACAAGCCGGTCAATGCGCGGCGATCGGACCGAGCGAACCGCTGGTCTCGGTCGTGATAGCGACGCACAATCGTCCGGCGGTGCTGCATCAAACGCTGAAGAGCCTCGTTGGCCAGACCCTGCAGGACTGGGAAGCCATGGTGATTGGTGATGCGTGCCGGCCGGACACCGCGACAACGGTTGCCGCTTTCGGCGACGCCCGCATCTCCTATATCGATCTTCCCGTGAACTTCGGCGAGCAGTCGGGGCCTAACAATATCGGCTTTGCCAGAGCACGCGGCCGTTTCGTTGCCATATTGAACCATGACGACCTATGGTTTCCCGACCATCTGACGTCCATGAGCGGCTGGATCGACGCGACCGGCGCCGATGTGGTGATCGCCCGGGGTGCGGTCATCGAGTCGGCCGCGAGCAAAGGTTCCAGGCATATGATCCTCGGGACGGGGCGGCACGGCTTCTATGACCCGGTCACCACAGTCGGCTTCGGCTCCGCGCAAATGGTCCGGAGAACGTCGCTGCCAAGGCTTGGACCATGGCGCCCGGCCAGCCAGTGCGTCTGCGAGAGTTCCCAGGACTGGCTGTTCCGTGCATGGCGCAACGGTGCGGTGATTGCGACAATGCCGCATCTGACCGTGCTCATGCTGCATTCGGGCAAGCGCGAAGGCAGCTATGCGCGTGATACGGCGCAGGAGCAGGAAGAACTGATGAACGCGATGAGTTCGCCAGACGCGTTGCGCGTCAGGATTCTTGGCAACGCCGAGGAACCGGCTCCCCTCAAGCGCTTCCGCTACCTCAAACGCAGGCTGCTGGCTGCCCTCGGCATACATCCGCGAGCGCGTTCCTTCCGCCGCCAATTTCGCCACGGCGTGTTCATTGCCATGCTGCGCCAGACTCGCGGCTTACCGCCAATGCCCGAACGCGAACCGGATGCCGAAGCGTTGCTGGCCCGCTATCGCCATGACAGAAGGCCAGAGGCCGGTTGAGTGTCCCCCGGGGCGGAAAGCATGAAGGATGTCATGCCGAAAAACAAAGCCCGCAGGATCGCTCCCGCGGGCTTTGTCATGGAATAGCCGCCGCGATCAGCCGTGCGCGAGCACGGCGAGCAGGAGCAGCGCGACGATGTTGGTGATCTTGATCGCCGGGTTGACGGCCGGGCCGGCGGTGTCCTTGTAGGGATCGCCGACGGTGTCGCCGGTGACCGATGCCTTATGCGCCTCGGAGCCCTTCAGGTGCTTGACGCCGTCCTTGTCGGTGAAGCCGTCCTCGAACGACTTCTTGGCGTTGTCCCAGGCGCCGCCGCCGGAGGTCATCGAGATGGCGACGAAGAGGCCGTTGACGATGACGCCGAGCAGTGAGGCGCCGAGCGCCGCGAAGGCCGAGGCCTTGGAGCCCGAGATCAGCAGCACGCCGAAATAGACGACGAGCGGCGCCAGCACGGGCAGCAGCGACGGGATGATCATTTCCCGGATCGCCGCCCTGGTCAGGATGTCGACGGCGCGCGCATAGTTCGGCTTCGAGGTGCCGGCCATGATGCCCTTGTCCTCGCGGAACTGCTTGCGCACTTCCTCGACGATGGAGCCCGCGGCGCGACCGACGGCGGTCATCGCGATGCCGCCGAAGAGGTAGGGGATCAGGCCGCCGAAGATCAGGCCGGCGACGACATACGGATTGGAGAGGTCGAAGGAGACCTCGCCCATGCCCTGGAAGTAAGCATACTTGTCGCCATTGGCGGCAAAGAATTTCAGGTCGTTCGAATAGGCCGCGAACAGCACCAGCGCGCCGAGGCCGGCGGAGCCGATGGCATAGCCCTTGGTGACTGCCTTGGTGGTGTTGCCGACAGCGTCGAGCGCGTCGGTGGAGTGGCGCACCTCCTTGGGCAGGCCGGCCATTTCGGCAATGCCGCCGGCATTGTCGGTAACAGGGCCGAAGGCGTCGAGCGCCACGATCATGCCGGCAAGGCCGAGCATGGTGGTGACGGCGATCGCGGTGCCGAAGAGGCCGCCGAGCTGGTAGGTGGCGATGATGCCGCCGACGATGACGATGGCAGGCAGCGCGGTCGATTCCAGCGAGACCGCGAGGCCCTGGATGACGTTGGTGCCGTGGCCGGTCACGGAAGCCTGGGCGATCGAGTTCACCGGGCGCTTGTTGGTACCAGTGTAGTATTCGGTGATCACCACGATGAGGCCGGTCACCAGGAGGCCGATGAGGCCACAGATGAACAGGTTCTTGCCGGTGATGGCGATGCCGGCGACATTGCCGACCTCGCCCCAGCCGACGGTGGCCGAAGTGGCGATGGCGAGACCGACGATCGACAAGAGCCCGGTGACGATCAGGCCCTTGTAGAGGGCGCCCATGATCGAGCCGTTCGAGCCAAGCTTGACGAAGAAGGTGCCGACGATAGAGGTCAGGATGCAGGCGCCGCAGATGGCGAGCGGATAGAGCATCGACGCGCCCAGCGCGGCCGTGCCGCCGAAGAAGATGGCGGCGAGCACCATGGTGGCGACGACGGTCACCGCATAGGTTTCGAACAGGTCGGCGGCCATGCCGGCGCAGTCGCCGACATTGTCGCCGACGTTGTCGGCGATGGTGGCCGGGTTGCGCGGATCGTCTTCCGGAATGCCGGCCTCGACCTTGCCGACGAGGTCGCCGCCGACGTCCGCACCCTTGGTGAAGATGCCGCCGCCGAGACGGGCGAAGATCGAGATCAGCGAAGCGCCGAAGCCGAGCGAAACCAGCGAGTCGATGACGACGCGGTCATTCGGCTGCAGGCCCATCGGGCCAGTCAATATGGCGTAGTAGATCGAGACGCCGAGCAGCGCCAGACCCGCCACCAGCATGCCGGTGATGGCGCCCGACTTGAAGGCGATGTCGAGGCCGGCAGCAAGGCTGTTCGAAGCGGCTTGCGCAGTCCGCACATTGGCGCGCACCGAGACATGCATGCCGATGAAGCCGGCGGCACCCGAGAGCACCGCGCCGATCAGGAAGCCGATAGCGGCGGTGATCGAAAGCAGCCACCAGGCAAGCAGGAGAACGACGATACCGACGACCGCGATGGTCGTGTACTGGCGCGCCAGATAGGCCTGGGCGCCTTCGCGGATGGCGGCGGAGATTTCCTGCATGCGCTGATTGCCCTGATCGGACGCAAGGACCGAACGTGTCGCCCAGATGGCGTACAGAACTGACAGCAAGCCGCAGGCGATGACGGCGGTAATGATGGTCATTGCCGGATTTTCCTCGATTGTTGGCCCAAAAGAACCCCTCCCTGGGCCGTTGGAACGGAGATGGATGCCGCGCACGGATTCCACCCCTTGGCTGGGGTGTATGCGAAACAGGGCTTGGAACGTCAAGATATTGTTCGGTTTTTGCCCGGCTTTCGCCCAAAAGAAGAGGGCAGGAATTGTTGTGCCAGCGCAAGCTTGGAATTAGATCGATTGAAATGACGCTGGGGCACATTCGCCAATCCTCAGACGTAGCGTTATTCCGCCCCCTGCCCTATGCGTCGCGCGGCGTAGCGTTCGACCGCCGACAGGCCGTCATAGATCAGCACGGCAAGCGCCGCGACGATCAGGCCGCCCTGCAGCACGAAGGCAAGGTTGTTCGAGATCAGGCCGGCGATGATCACCTCGCCAAGGGTCTTGGCGGCAACGGTCGATCCGATGGTCGCGGTGGCGAGGCTGATGACGACCGAGAGCCGGATGCCGCCGAGGATCACTGGGGCGCTCAGCGGCAGCTCGACCTTCATCAGCCTTTGCCAGCCGGTCATGCCGGCCCCACGCGCCGCTTCCATGACGTTGCCGGGCAACGTGGTGAGCGCCGTCAGCGCGTTCTCGAAGATCGGCAGCAATCCGTAGAGGAAGAGCGCGATCAGCGTCGGCTTTTCGCCGAAACCGACGGCCGGCACGGCAAGCGCCAGCACGGCAACCGGCGGAAAGGTCTGGCCGATATTGACCAGGCTGCGCGACAAGGGCAGGAACTCGGCGCCGGCCGGCCTGGTGACCAGGATGGCGAGCGCCACCGCGACGATCGTCGCGGCCACCGTCGCGACCAGGACGATCCGCAGATGCTGCAAGGTGAGCGTCAGCAGGCTGCCCTGGTTGTAGATTGCCGGCGCGCCATTCTCGGTCAGGGGCTTCAGCAGCGGCTCGAACCAGTTGGGGCTGGTGATGAAGACCACCAGCACCACCAGAACGGCCAGCCTCAGCAGCGCGGGCAGCCAGGCTTTCATTGCGGCCTCGCCGCGCGCTTCACCAAGCATTCGATGGTGACGCGGCCAATGAGCTTGCCGTCGGCGCCCTTCACCGGCAGCGCGGGGCGGCCCGACCACAACAGCTCGGCCAGCGCGTCGCGCTGCGTGGCCTCGCCTGGGATCGCCTCGCCTTCGGCGCCGCCCGGCTCCACGGCATCGCGCACCGGCCCCAGCGACAGCAGCCGGAACGGCCTTTCGCTGGCGCCGACCAGTGTCTCGACGAAATCGCTTGCGGGCCTCGCCAGGATTTCTGCCGGCTTGGCGTATTGCACCAGCTTGCCGGCATCCATGACGGCGATCTTGTCGCCCAAATGCACAGCCTCTTCCATGTCGTGGGTGACGAGGATGATGGTGGTGCCGAAACGCTTCTGGATCGCCAGCAGATCCTCTTGCGCCTTGGTGCGGATGATCGGGTCGAGCGCGCCGAAGGGCTCGTCCATCAAAAGCACGTTGGGCTCGGCGGCCAAAGCGCGGGCGACGCCGACGCGCTGCTGCTGACCGCCGGAAAGCTCGTGCGGATAGCGCGGTCCATAGGCCTGGGGGTCGAGCTGGTAGAGTGTCATCAACTCGTCGACACGCGCCTTGATGCGATCCCTGTCCCAGCCGAGCAGCAAAGGCACAGTGGCGATGTTCTGCGCCACCGTGCGATGCGGAAACAGGCCATGACCCTGGATGGCATAGCCGATGCTGCGGCGCAGCTGATAGCCAGGCACCGAGCGGTTGTCGGCACCGTCGAGCTTGATGACCCCGGAGGTCGGCTCGACCAGCCGGTTGATCATCCTGAGCAGCGTGGTCTTGCCGGATCCCGACGTGCCGACAATGGTGGCGATGGTTCGGGGTTCGATGATCATCGAAACATTGTCGACCACCGTCGTTTGGTCATAGCGCTTGGTGATGCCTTCGATCTCGATCATGCCGTTTCAACTGCCCTGCGCCTGGTGGCGGCCATTTCGATGACCGCGTCGAGGATAATGGCCGCGGCAAAGGCCAGCACCACGGTGGGCAGCGCGCCGAGCAGCACGAGGTCCATCGCCGTCTGGCCGACGCCCTGGAAAACAAATACGCCGAAGCCGCCGCCGCCGATCAGCGCTGCGATCGTGGCGAGGCCGATATTCTGCACCAGCACGATACGAATACCGGTCAGGATCACCGGAAAGGCGAGCGGGAACTCGACATCGAACAGGCGCTGGCGGTCGGTCATACCCATGCCGCGCGCGGCGTCATTGGCCGCGCGGGGTACACCAGCCAGCCCAACCACGGTGTTGGCCACCACCGGCAGCAAGGAATAGAGGAAGAGCGCGACAAAGGCCGGCGCGGTGCCGATGCCCCTGATGCCGATGGCGGCGGCGCCTGGCACGTGCACGGCAACCCAGCCGAGCGGAGCGATCAGCAGGCCGAAGAGCGCGATCGACGGAATAGTCTGGATGATGTTGAGCACATTCAGCACGCCTGCCCGCAGTTTCTCGACGCGATGGCAAAAGATGCCGAGCGGTATGCCGACGATCACCGCGCCAGCCAGCGAGCCAAGCGCCAGCGTGACGTGCTTGGAGGCTTCGGCCCAGAAACTGTCGGCGCGGCCGGCATATTCCTTGAGGATGGAAAGGCTGTCCCAGCTTCCCGAGACGAGCAGCACGGCGATGGCAAGCGCTGCAAGCACGAGCACGCCGACGCGTGACCAGGGCGAAAGGTTCAGCCTGGTCAGCACATCGGCGAGGAGCAGAGTGAAGGCAAAGATCAGCAGCCAGAAACCGGACGCCGGGGCGATGCGGGCGAACGTGTTGCCGGCCGGTG
This sequence comes from Mesorhizobium sp. B2-8-3, assembly GCF_006440815.1. Lineage (NCBI taxonomy): Bacteria > Pseudomonadati > Pseudomonadota > Alphaproteobacteria > Hyphomicrobiales > Phyllobacteriaceae > Mesorhizobium > Mesorhizobium sp. B2-8-3. The sequence goes on along the minus strand of NZ_VFTW01000027.1, from coordinate 64,650 downwards.
TCAGGAAACCGCCCGCGACACCGATGAGGACGGCGAGTGCGGCGAGCGCGGCGATGCTGGCCGCCAGTCTGAGCACGAGCGGCGTCCTGAGCAAGGCGACGATGGCGGCCGCGATCACTATCGCCAGCAACAGCATGCCAAGCGTGGGCGGCAACGACTCGAGGATCGAACGCGCCTGCCCGGGTACGATGCGGTTGGCGCGGAACGTGGCAAAGGGGGCCAGGAAAGCGGCGTAGGCGACGATCGCGGCGATGACCACGCCGAGCTTGTCGAAACGCAGGGTCATGGCCTTCCCCTTGCGGCCTTGGCGGTCGGCGAAAGCCGGCGGGAGAACCGATCTCCCCCCTTGCGGGGGAGATGGCCGGCAGGCCAGAGGGGGGTGTGAAGGAACCTTGGAATACGAGCTCGTTCAAAGGTAAACCCGCCGAAGGACTTTCCTTCGATAGGTTGAAAGGTCGGCGGGACAGCACCCCCCTCCGTCCTGCCGGACATCTCCCCCGCAAGGGGGGAGATCAGCAGTTCCGCCAACCGCACCTCTCCAGCCCGCACTTATTATGCCGCGATCTACTTCAAGAACCCGTTCTTCTTCAAAAAGTCCTCCGCCACGCCCTTGGCGGGCTCGCCGCCCAGTTGCACGCGGCCGTTGAGCTCCTGCAGCGTGACGAGATCGAGCTTGGCGAAGACCGGCTTCAGCAGCGCCTCGATTTCCGGGTGCTGCTTCAAGACCTCTTCGCGGATGATCGGCGCCGGCTGGTAGACCGGCTGCACGCCCTTGTCGTCCTCGAGCACGACGAGGCCGGAGGGCTGGATGCCGCCATCAGTGCCATAGACCATGGCGGCGTTGGCGCCGTTGGTCTGGTTGGCGGCGGCTGCGATGGTCGCCGCAGTGTCGCCGCCGGAGAGAGTGATCAACTGATCGGGCTTCAGCGTGAAGCCATAGGTCGTCTGGAAGGCCGGAAGCGCTGCGGCCGAATTGACGAACTCGGCCGAAGCCGCGAGCACCACCTTGCCGCCGCCCGCGACGTATTTGCCGAAGTCCGAAAGCGTGACGAGCTTGTTCCCGTCGGCCACTTCCTTGCGCAGCGCGATCGCCCAGGTGTTGTTGGCGGGCGACGGCGACAGCCAGACGATCTTGTTGGCGTCGTAGTCCAGCTTCTTGGCGGTTTCGTAAGCCTTGGCGGCATCCTTCCAGACCGGATCATCGGCCTTCTGGAAGAAGAAGGCGGCATTGCCGGTATATTCGGGATAGATGTCGATCTCGCCGGCGGTGATCGCCTTGCGCACCACCGGCGTCGCGCCGAGCTGGATACGGTCCGTCGTCTTGATGTTGTTGGCGTTGAGCACGAGTTGGATGATGTTGCCCAGCACCCCGCCTTCCGTGTCGATCTTCGAGGAGACGACCACCTGGGCGTTGGCCGAGGCGGTGGCAAGGCCGAGCGCGATGGCAGCTACGGCGAGCTTTCCTATTGAAAACATTGTGAAAATCCCTTGCTATGAACCGAGGATCCGGTGGCCGCATATCAGCACGGCTATAACGGCCAGTCGGGGTACACGGTTTCATAAGTAGGGGGATCAGCGCAATATTTTTGTTCCCCGCGCGAGGCCGGTGCCCGGCCCGGTCCCGACAGCGTAATGTCAGTTGGCGGCACGCAAGCCCTGGAGCTTGAGCGTGCCAAGCGCCAGGAAGCAAAGCACTACGACCGGGAAAACGATCCAGTTCAGCATGGTCCAGCCCCAGGCGTTGTAGATCGCGCCCGACATCAGCGAGGCAAAGGCGACGGAGCCGAACAGGACAAAATCATGGAAACCCTGGACCTTGCTCTTCTCGGAGGGCCGGTAGCTGGCCGCGACCATGGCGGTCGCGCCGATGAAACCAAAATTCCAGCCGAGGCCAAGCAGGATCAGTGCCGTCCAGAACTGCCACAGCGCCAGGCCGGAAAGCGCCACGGCGCCGCAGCCGATCAGCAGGATAAGACCAGTCGCGACGATGCGTTCGGCGCCGAAGCGGTGGATCAGCGAACCGGTGAAGAAGCTCGGCCCGAACATCGCCATGACATGCCAGGAAATGCCAAGCGTCGCATTGTCTTCCGACAGGCCGCAGCCGACCATGGCGAGCGGCGCGCCGGTCATGACGAAGCTCATCAGCGCGTAGCTGCCGACGGTGCAGAACAACGCAGCGACGAAACGCGGCTGGGTGACGATTTCGATCAGCGGGCGGGCGTCGCTTGCAGCGGTTTCAGAGACGGCGTCGGTCCGCGAGGAAACCCGCAGGAACGACAGGATGAGCGCGCCGGCCGCAGCCAAGGGCAGGATCGAGATGAAGGACCCGGCAAACATCACTGGGGCGAGCAATTCGCGTGTGTAGATGACGATCTGCGGCCCGAGGATGGCGGTGATGATGCCGCCCGCCAGCACGAAGGAGATGGCGCGCGCCTTGAATTCGGGTGGCGCGTTGTCGGCGGCGGCGAAACGGAACTGCTGGACGAAGGCGCCGCCGACACCGATGACGCAGAGGCCGAAGGCGAACAGCCAGAAGCTCGCCTGATAGAGCGCGAGCGCCGCGACCAGGCCGCCGAGCGCGGTGACTATGGTGCCGATCATGAAGCCGCCGCGATGGCCGAGGCTGCGGATGATGGCGGCAGCCGGCAAGGCGCCGAGCGCCACGCCGATGTTGAAGCCGGTGACCGGCGCGGTGGCCAGGGATTTGTCGGGACCGAGCAGATATTGTCCGGCCAGCGCGCCGAGCGAAATGGCGATCGGCGCGGCCGAACCGACGATCGCCTGCGCGGCGGCGAGCAGCACCGCGGTGCGACGCCCTTCCCTGCCGCCCTCGGCGACCCCGGCCGTTGCAGTTGTCACGAAGCGTCCTTGCCACGCCCCTCGCCGCGAACCCGGCGCGAGACGCGATCAAGAACGGCGTTGACCAGCTTCGGCTCGTCCTCCTCGTAGAACGCCTTGGCGATGTCGACATATTCGGAGACGATGACGGCCACCGGCACATCCTCGCGCTTCATCAGTTCATAGACGCCGGCGCGCAGAATGGCGCGCAGCGTCGAATCCAGCCGCGACAGCGGCCAGTCCTCGGTCAGTGCCTGGCGGATGACGGGGTCGATGGTCTTCTGGTTCTCGACGACGCCGGTCAGGATGGCGCGGAACCATTGCGCGTCGGCCTCGCGATAGAGCGCGCCATCGACTTCCTTGCCGAGGCGGAAGGTCTCGTATTCGGCCGTGATCTCGAAGACGCCGCTGCCGGCCACATCCATCTGATAGAGCGCCTGGACGGCGGCAAGACGGGCGGCGCCGCGCTTGTTGGCGTGGCGTACCGCTCCGGTCGAGGCGGGCTCGGTCACGATTGGGCTCCGAATTTCTCTTTGAGCGCGATCATGGTCAGCGCCGCGCGCGCGGCGAAGCCGCCCTTGTCGCCTTCCGTCTTTCGCGCACGCGCCCATGCCTGCGCGTCGTTTTCTGTGGTCAGAATGCCATTGCCGATCGCGATCGCCTCCTGCACCGAAAGGTCCATGAGCGCGCGGCTCGATTCATTGGCGACGATGTCGAAATGGTAGGTGTCGCCGCGGACGACGGTTCCTAGTGCGACAAAACCGTCGTAATGCGTGCCGCCTTCGGCCGCGCCATCGAGCGCGAAGGTGATGACAGCAGGTATTTCGAGCGAGCCAGGAACCGTGACGACGTCATAGGTGGCGCCAGCCTCGTCGAGCGCGCCGGTTGCACCTTCGAGCAGCGCGTCGGCGAGATCGTCGTGAAAGCGCGCTTCGACAATGAGCAGATGCGCTTTCGCCTTCGGGCGAATGAACGCTTTGCCGTGTTGGGATGTGCCTGCCATAAAAGTCTCCGGGGGGTTGCCGGTGACTTAGGCCGAAGCCAGGTTTATCGCAAGCGGAAGATTGGCGGACCGACACCAACGCTGTATCTCTCGAAGGATTCAGATCCCGGGGCAGCGCGATGTTTCGGTACTTTGTTTGGCTAGGCAGGCGAAGCCTCAAGGATCGAGATCGGCGCGGTGGTGTCGATCACTCGCTCGAGCTTCAGCCCTGCCGCCTCGAACAGCCTGGCGTATTGCGCCTCGGTCCGCTCAAGGCCGCCGGTAACCGCGAGCATGACCACATCGATGGCCTTGATCTGGGCTGGTTCGTCGCCCGCAGGGACGAGCGTCTCGGCCACAAGCACCCTGCCATGCGTTTGCATAGCCTCGCGGCAATGGCGCAAGATCAACTCCGCGCGTTCATCGTCCCAATCGTGGATCACCTTCTTGATTACATAGACGTCGCCGACGGGGACGCTGTCGAAGAAGTCGCCGACGACGAAGTCGGTGCGCGACGGATCGCTCCCGGCCTCCTGGCGCGCCGCCGCCACTCCGGAGGCGAGATCGAGAAGAACCCCGCTCAAATGGGGATTGCGGGCAAGGATGGCCGAGAGAAGCTGTCCATGCCCGCCGCCGACATCGACGACCCGCGTATATCGGCTGAAATCATAGGCGTCGGCGACCGCCTCGTTGCTCCCTTGGCCCTGGGCAATCATAGCTCGCTGAAACAGGGCAGCCTGTTCCGGGTGGGCCGAAAGCCAATCGAATCTCGGACTTCCGAACACCTTGTTGAAGGCCGGCTTTCCGGTGCGGACGGAATGCAGAAGCTGCTCGAACGCAAGATAGGCCTCGCTGTTGACCATCCGGATGAAGTCGCGTGGTCCGGGTCGATCGGAACGAAGCGCCGCGCCCACCTCCATCAAGGTAAAATGACGAGGGCGAACTTCAGTGAAGACCCCCTCCGGCGCCAGAAGCCGCATGACGCGATAGAGCGATTCCGCATCCGTCTTCGTGGCGGCCGCCAAATCTTCAACTGACTGCTCGCCGGAAGCCAGAAGATCGGGAATGCCGAGTTCGATGACGACGCGCAGCGCCTGTGACACGGCAAATCCGAAACCCAGCCTCATGACTTGTTGCGACGGGTTGGTCATGGCTTTCCCCTCCGGACAGGTGAAAAGCTTACGAGGGGCGCGAGCAGAAGTGAAGCGGGACGCAGTGTTGAACGGCGCGGCCTCACGACTTGCTTTTAGTCAAAGCCCCTCTTTCGCCGCCTCCGCCAGGCGCGCGGCATAGCGGGCCATGGTGTCGATCTCGAGATTGACGCGGTCGCCGGCCTGGCGTTGGCCCCAGGTGGTGACGCTCAGCGAATGATGGATGAGCAGCACGTCGAAGCGGGTGCCTTCGACCTTGTTGACGGTGAGCGAGGTGCCGTCGAGCGCGACCGACCCTTTCGGCGCGATGAACTTCGCCAGATGCCGCGGCGCTTCCAGCGTGAAGCGCACGGCATCGCCCTCCTCCTTGCGCTCGACGATCTCGGCCGTGCCGTCGACATGGCCGGAAACGATGTGGCCGCCGAGCTCGTCGCCGATCTTCAGCGCCCGTTCGAGATTGATCCTGGTGCCTGATTTCCAGCTGGATGCCGTGGTGAGCCTCAGCGCCTCCTCCCAGGCCTCGACCTCGAACCAGCGCGCGTTGGAACCAGTTTCGGGGAGCGCCGTGACCGTCAGGCAAACGCCGCCGCAGGAGATGGAGGCGCCGATGGCGATGGTTTCGGGATCATAGGTGGTGTCTATGCGCAGCCCAACGCCTTCGGCCAGCGGCTTCACGGTAGCGACAATGCCAACGTCAGTCACAATCCCAGTAAACATCAGAGAGCGTCTTTCATTTTGACCATGATCTAACCCAAAAATCGGTTTCCACTTTTTGGGATCATGGTCTTACCCACTCGGCGTAACTGTCTTCGCCGAAGCGCATATCACGCAGCTTGCGAAAACCTGCCGGGATATGGTCGGCGTCGATAGGCGATGCAATACCGTCTTTGCCGATCGCCTCAGGTCCCTGGAACAGGACGATGCGGTCGACAAGGTCTTCCTCGAGGAAGGCCTTGGCTACCTTGGCGCCGCCTTCGACCAAAACGCTTGCCATGCCAAGCGCGGCAAGGTCTTCCAGCAATTCCGGCAAGGCGACCACGCCATTGTGGGTTTCGGTGCCGATGAAGCGCACGCCCGCGCGTTCGAGCGCCGCCCGCCGGTGCGGGTCGGCTTCCAGACAGGCGGCGATATAGAGCGGCACGCGGTCGACGCCGGATATCAGCTTGGATGTCTCCGGCAGCCGGATCTGCCGATCGAGGATGATGCGCGCCGGCGAGCGGTTCTCCAGTCCCGGAAGGCGCACGGTCAGCGCCGGGTCGTCCTCGAGAGCGGTGCCGATGCCGACCAGGATGGCGTCGGACTCGGCGCGCATCAGATAGACATCGCGCCGCGCGATCTCGCCGGTGATGGCGACCTGGCCCGCGCCTTTGCGGCCGATCTTGCCGTCACTCGAAAGCGCAAGCTTCAGAGTTACTTCCGGGCGTTTTTTTAGAGAACGAGTCAGATAGCCGGCCATCTGCTCGGCGGCCTCGGCGGCCAGCACTTTCTCCATCACCTCGACGCCGGCGGCGCGCAGGATGGCGTAGCCCTTGCCGGAGACGCGCGGATCGGGATCGCTCGCCGCGCCGACGACGCGCGCGATGCCGGCATTGACCAGCGCGTTGGCGCACGGCGGCGTGCGGCCGTGGTGGGCGCAAGGCTCCAAAGTCACGTAAGCCGTAGCACCACGCGCGAGTTCGCCGGCCTCGGCCAGCGCTTCGGTCTCGGCATGCGGGCGGCCGCCGACGGCCGTCACGCCGGTACCGACGATCATCGGGCCGGCGCCGTCGTCGCGCACGATGATGGTGCCGACGGAAGGGTTGGTCGAGGTGCGGCCGGCATTGCGGCGCGACAACCTGATGGCCGCGGCCATGAAACGGCGATCAAGGGCCGCCTGCGCGGCCTCGTCCAGTCGCTGCCCCGCCATGATCAGCCAGCGTCCTCTTCGGTCTTTTCCTCGTCGCCCTTCAGTTCGCCCAGCAGCTCGTGAAAATCCTTGGCCTCGCGGAAATTGCGATAGACCGAGGCGAAGCGGACATAGGCGACGTCATCCAGCGATTTCAGCGCATCCATGACCAGCCGGCCGACTTCGCCCGAAGCAACCTCGGTTTCGCCGGAGCTTTCGAGCTGGCGCACGATGCCGGTGACCGCGCGGTCGATGCGCTCGGGGTCGACATTGCGCTTGCGCACGGCGATCTCGACGGAGCGCAGCAGCTTGTCACGGTCGAAAGGCACCTTGCGGCCGGACTTCTTGACGACGACAAGGTCGCGCAGTTGGACGCGCTCGAAAGTCGTGAAACGGCCGCCGCAATCGGGGCACACCCGCCGCCTGCGGATCGCCGCGCCGTCCTCGGCGGGACGCGAATCCTTCACCTGCGTATCTTCGGACTGGCAATAGGGACAGCGCATGGAGAGCCTTGGGTTCGCGATTCTGTGGGCGAAAGGCTTAGAGCCTTTCATGCCTCAGAGATAGCGAGGCATAAGCAAGATTGCCAGCGCCCCACCCCGCTGGCCGACAGGCGTCAGGGCGCAACATCCTTGGTCGGAAACCCGCAGGATGCGCCTAGGTTGCGATAGGCCTTGGTGAAGCCGTCCATCGGGATGCTGGTGACCTTCTGTTTGCCGAAGGTGACATCGAGCGAGGTGACCTTGCGCATGGCGCGCAGCAGGGCGAGGCTGGTCTTGGCCTGGTTGTCGACCATCCAGCTGGGACGACCACCGGCGGCGCCGTTGGAGGTCACGGTCGCAGCGACCTTCACGCCAGGATCGCCGAAGGTCGCGGCGATCTTGTCGCCGGTCGGCAGGTTGCCGTTGTCGATGATGAACATGATGGCCGGATACGCGTCCGGCGGCAGCGCATCGCCGGTCGAGATCGACAGCGTCAGGGAACCGGCATTGCCGTCGCCGTCGACGAATGCAGTCGAGGCGGCGCAGGTCTTGTGCGCATCCTGCCCGGTATCGAGCGTATCGATGATGGTGGTCCACTTGCCGAAGGTATTGGTGGCCGGCATGTCGGAGCCGGGCTGCGCCTGCTCCTGCGCAACCGCGCCGGACAGGGCGAAAACGGCCAGCGAGCCGGACACGGCCAGGGTGGCAAGACGGAAAGTGCGCATCATCAGGTCTCCGGTAAGCCGCGCCGCCCGATCAAGGAGCGGCGCGAAGCGCAAGGATAAAAGATGACGTATGTCGCGGGGTCAACCGACGGAGGGCAACCGAGCGTGAATCAGCCGAGATAGGGGTAAAGCGGGAAGCGGTCGGTCAACGCCGTGACCTTGGCTTTGACGGCGGCCTCGACGGCCGCATTGCCGTCGTCGGAATTCGCCACCTTCAGCCCGTCCAGCACCTCGGCGATCAGCTTGCCGATCTCGCGGAATTCGGCCTGGCCGAAGCCGCGCGTGGTGCCGGCCGGCGTGCCGAGGCGTACGCCCGACGTCACGAACGGCTTTTCCGGATCGAACGGGATGCCGTTCTTGTTGCAGGTGATGTTGGCGCGGCCGAGGGCGGCTTCCGCGCGCTTGCCGGTGGCGTTCTTCGGCCGAAGGTCGACCAGCATCAAATGGTTGTCGGTACCGCCGGAGACGATATCGAGGCCCGTCTCCTGCAGGCTGGACGCCAGCGCCTTGGCATTGGCCACGATGCTTTCGGCATAGGCCTTGAAGCTCGGCTTCAGCGCCTCGCCGAGCGCCACCGCCTTGGCGGCGATGACATGCATCAGCGGGCCGCCCTGCAAGCCCGGAAACACCGCCGAATTCATCTTCTTGGCGATGTCCTCGTCGTTGCACAGGATCATGCCGCCGCGCGGACCGCGCAGCGATTTGTGGGTCGTCGTGGTCACGACATGGGCATGAGGCAACGGCGACGGATGCACGCCGCCGGCGACGAGGCCGGCGATATGCGCCATGTCGACCATCAGATAGGCGCCGATCGAATCGGCGATCTCGCGGAAACGCTTCCAGTCCCAGATGCGCGAATAGGCGGTGCCGCCGGCCAGGATCAGCTTCGGCTTGGTCTCATGCGCGGTCTTCTCGATCGCGTCCATGTCGAGCAAATGGTCTTCCTTGCGCACGCCATAGGAGACGACCTTGAACCACTTGCCGCTCATGTTGACCGGAGAGCCGTGGGTGAGATGCCCGCCCGAATTCAGGTCGAGGCCCATGAAGGTGTCGCCGGGCTGCAGCAGCGCCAGGAACACGGCCTGGTTCATCTGGCTGCCCGAGTTCGGCTGAACGTTGGCGAAATTACAGCCAAAGAGCTTTTTCGCGCGCTCGATGGCCAGTTCCTCGGCCACGTCGACGAACTGGCAGCCGCCATAGTAGCGCTTGCCCGGATAACCCTCGGCATATTTGTTGGTCATGATCGAGCCCTGAGCTTCGAGCACGGCGCGCGAAACGATGTTTTCCGACGCGATCAGCTCGATCTCGTGGCGCTGGCGGCCAAGCTCGTTGCGGATGGCGCCGAAGATTTCCGGATCGGCGTCGGCAAGCGTGGTCTCGAAGAAGGATTCGAATTTGCTGGAGGCTGCCGCTGCGTTTGACATGGCTTGCTTTCCCTTGGGGCCGGAGGTCTGCGAGGTCGCCGCGCATTAACACAGTTGTTTCCGAGCCGCCACGTTTGCGGCGCGAAATTTGCTGGCCGGTTTGCGCCAAGACAAACCCGTCCAGTTCTAATCCCGCGGTTCGCGGCCCTTGAGGATCGCTTCCGAGAAGGTGATCTCGGTGAACAGCTTGCGCGCCGTATGGTCATTGATGTCGCCTCGGCGAAGCATCGCCTGCAGTTCGGCCCGCTCGGCCTCGATGCCGGCAAGCCTGAATCCGAACTCGATCCGCCCGGATTCGCGGGCCTCGGCGCGCGCTTCGTCGGCGCCGTCGGAGAGCGAGATGCGCCGCCGGTAGATGGATGCGACGCTCTCGGCGATGGCAAGCTTCATGTCCGCCGCCTCCCCTTCATTGCCGTCGCTGGCGAGGCCTTCGATCCTGGCGATGGCCGCGTTGGCGGCGCCGACGCGGGCCCGGCGCTCTTCGGCCGCACCTGGATGCTCGCCGGGTTCGACGAGACCGCGCGCGACCGTAGGCAGGGTAAGGCTCGCAATCGCCAGCGAGCATATGATGACGCCGGCGGCGAGGAAGATCACGAGGTCGCGGGCCGGAAAGGGCGAGCCGTCTTGCAAGGTAAGCGGCAGGGACAGGATGCCCGCCAGGGTGACGGCGCCGCGCACGCCGGCGATCGAACCGGCAAGCCTGACGCGAAAGCCAAAGGGTTCGGCTTTGCGCTTGCCGAGCCGCGCGGCAAGCACGGCGCCCACGTCGCCGATCCAGATCCAGACATAGCGCAGCCCGATCAGGCAGAGCGTGAGCAACAGCACGGTCAATGCCGGCTCGAACAGCCAATGCCGGTCCGTCAGTTCCGGCGGCACCTTGCGGATGATGTCGGGCAGTTGCAGGCCAAGCAGGATGAACAGCGAGCCGTTGAACATGAAGATCAGCATCGACCAGAGCGAGATCGTCTGGATGCGCGCCGAGACCGCCATGTGGCGGACGATGCCGGAATATCCGGTCAACAGGCCGGCGGTGACAGCCGCCAGAACGCCCGACGCGTTCAAATGCTCGGCGATCAGATAGGCGACGAAGGGCAACAGCACCATGACCAGCACCTGCGCCTCGGCCGGTGTGCTGGTGATGCGACTGAGCACTTGCAACGACTTCGCGGCGATGAACAGCGCCGCGATGCCGGCGAGAATGCCGATCGCCACAGCCAAGAGGAAGCTCAGGGATGCCGCGGCGAACGAAAAGCTGCCGGTCAGCGCCGCCGCGACCGTGAAGCGGAACATCACCAGACCCGAGGCGTCGTTGAGCAGGGATTCGCCTTCCAATATGTGCATCAGCCGCGCCGGGACGACATTGCGGTCGACGATCGAGGACACGGCGACCGCATCGGTCGGCGACAGCACGGCGGCCAGAGCGAAGGCGACCACCAGCGGGATGCTCGGCACCAGCCAGTGCAAGGCGTAACCGAAGCCGACGATGGTGAAGAAGACGAGCCCGATGGCGAGGTCGAGGATCGGGCTGCGCAGCGCGATCAGTTCGCGCTTCGGCGCCGAGAACGCATCGCCGAACAGAAGCGGCGGAATGAACACCAGGAGGAAAAGCTCCGGATCGATCTCGACATGCAGGCCGCGTGCCGGCCAGGCCAGGGCGGCGCCGATCGCGATCTGCAGCACCGGCAGCGGCACGCGCACCAGCCGCACCAGCGCACCGGAAACCGTTACGAAGGCGAGCACGACGAGAATGAAGACGGCGACGTCCATGGCGCGATTCCGGCTGGTCGACCGACCATGGGCAATTGCCAGCGTCGCGTCCAGCCGGCCGGACGTCACCTGGCGTATCATGCGGGCGGAGTCCCATTCCGCCCGGGCGATTCAGCGTTTGATGGAACGCTCTATGGCGACAGAACCGCCTTGGGCACGGAACAAAGCGCCGTGAAGGCGGGATTCACGACATTGCCGATGCGCAGGCTGCAGGTCTGGCTGACCAGTTGATGCGCGTCCATCGTGTCCAGGCCTGTCCGTTGCGCCACCCAGCGCACCAGCCCGGCGACCGCGATGCGGGCGGCGTCGTCCAGCGGCCGCGCGCAGCCGATGACGCCGATATGGCTTTCAGTCTCCAGGCGCGGCCAGTCGAAGCTCTCATCCGGCATCGCCTTCTCGGCGGACAGGGAAGTGAAGAAGGCGCCCTCGACCGCGGTGCCCGCGATCTCGCCATCGCCCTGCGCGTAATGGCCGTCACCGATATAGATGTGCCCGCCATCGACATTCGCCCGCAGGTAGAGCGTCGCGCCTTCCGTCAGGTCCGGGATGTCGAAATTGCCGCCGAAGTCGCCGGGAACGACGCCGAGGCGAACCTCGCCATGAGCGGGCGCGACGCCCAACGTGCCGTGGAAAGGCCGGTAGCCGGCGCGCAGCGTGCGGCCGGAGGAGGTCCGTGTGGTCAACTGCGTTCGATCCGGCGAGAGGCGCCATATCCACACCCGCTCGTCCTGCTCCTGCTGCAAGTTGGGCGAGGCGCGGGTTCCCGACAGGAAGCCGAAATTCGGCGAAATCGTCGCCACACCCCAGTCGCGAGCGGGCTCCAGGCGATGCAGGCGGATCGCCATGATATCGCCGGCCCTGATGTCTTCGACGGCGATCGGACCGACCAGCGGGTTGACTTTCGGATAGGGCGCCACCTCGCGCGGCTTGCCGTCGACGCTCGTCAGCTTGCCGGAAAAGCAGTCCTCGGTGAACACCGTGAATTGCTCGCCGGGCCTGACGGAAAGCCGCGGCGCATGCCCTCCCAGTTGGAACACGAAATCGTGCCCGTCGTTCAGCGGTCGAACCAAATGCCGGCTCCCAGTTTCTCGACTATCTCGACGAATGCCTGCGTGGCGTCGCGATGGATACTATGGCCGACATTGGGCATCACGACGACAGACCGCTCGCCGACCTCTGCCCGCAGGCGCGCGGTGTCGTCGGGCGGGACAAACCGGCTCATTTCCGGCAGGACCCAAACCGTCGGCAGCATCCGGGCCAGGCGCGCCGCCTCATCCCGCAGGTCCCAGGGCGCGTTGCCGGCGAAGGCTGAACGCGCGTCATCGAACGATATCTGCTCGAGCGACACGACTTTCCAGGCGGCGTCCCGCCGCGACCAGCCGGGATTGAGTTTCAGCAGCCCCTCGATGTCGTGGGGCAGATTTGCTTCGTCCCAGTCCAGCATGCCCTTCGGTGTCGCCTTGTCGGCAAAATGCGAGACCGGGTCTTCCAGAAGCATCGCCTTCGGCCGGAACAGGCCGCGTAACACGCCAAGCTGCGCCAGCGTGCCGCCGAAGGAATGGCCAAGCAGCACATCCGGCGCGGCAGGCAGGTTCGCGGCGAAATCGGAGAGCAGGCTGTCGAAAGAGAAGTCGCCATTGCCTCGCGCGCTTTCGCCGTGGCCGCGCATGTCGGGAACGATCACCTGCCAGCCGCGTGCGGCAAGCATCCGCGCCGGCTCGGTCATGGCGCCTGCATTGGCGGTGATGCCGTGCAGCGCCACCATCGCCTTCGGCGCGCCGCGGTCGCCCCAGCGCATGATGTTGAGCGTCACCATGTCAGGCTCCCGCCGCCCAGCCGACGATCTGCCGCCAGAGCGTCGTGTAGCCCGGCCAATCGACAAAAGCGGGCGGCGCCCAATGCGGCCCGCAATCCGAGGCAAAGGCGACCGACCGCCCCTTGCCGAACTCCGCCGCGACGATCAAGGGATCGTTGCCGACGGTCGCGACCACCGTCGCCTTCTGCCTGGCGGCAAAGCGGTTGTAGCCGAGCAGCGCCGGCCACTCCGCTTCCAGCCCGCCGACGATCGGATGACTTGCAGCGGCCACGCTCGGCTTCACGCCTTGCGGCCGCTCGGCGCGGTCATCGCCCGCCTCCATTTCCACGCCCAGCACCTCCGCGATTTCGGTGTCGCGATAGCGCGCCTTGGCGTCGATGCCCTGGAAGGTCATATAGCCGCCGATCATCACCAGTCCGCCGCCGCCGAGGACATAGTCGCGTATCGCTTCGAGGCGATTGGGCAGCATCTTCGACCGCACGAACGTGTCGGGATGAAGCAACAGGGTGTTGGCGCCGATGTCGCTCAGCATAATGCAGTCGAACTTCGCCAGCTCGCCGGCGCTGAAGGGGAAGTCGCGCGCGGCGACATGGGCCGGCTGGTAGACAACGTCCCAGCCACCGCCTTCGAGGGCGTCGCGCAGCCAGCGCACGCCTTCGGCGTACTCCGTCGTGGTGAAGGAATCGAAGCCCTTCTGGTGGATCGAATGAACGGTCCAGGATTCGCCCGCGATCAGGACGCGACGGCTCTTTGTCATACTTCCTCTCCTGTTTTGTAAGACCGGCTGGCCAGCCGCTTCAATGCTGCGATGAAGGCGGCGTGGATGCCCTCGCCATCAAGCTCGACGGCGATTTCGGCGTTCGGCGGCCCCGAGCGTCCGGCAAAGTCGATGACCGTGCGGCCATAGGTGAATTTGCCGGCGAGCTCGACCTCGACCCGAGCCGGAACGGTCCTGGCCAGGGAGGGTTCGGCCGTGACGAGCGATGCCACGGGATCGTTGAGCGGCATTGCGACGGGCCCGAACACACCCGGGCGGAATGTCGTATTCAGCGAGCGCAGGAGCTCGGCAGCGAAGAGCCCGACCTTGCCGCCAATCGCCTCGACGTCCGCGATCAATCCTTCGGTGATAACCGCCTGCGGTCCCACGTCGACCGGAAGAAGCGTCAAAGGAATGCCGGCCCCGAACACGATGGCGGCTGCCTCCGGATCGCACAGAACGTTCCACTCCGCCGCCGCTGTCTTGTTGCCGAGCCCCCAGGCCCCGCCGAGCGAGACGATACGCTCGATCCTCTCCGCCAGGCCGGGGTTGCGCCGCAACGCGAGCGCCAGATTGGTCAGCGGACCGGTGGTGACGACGGTGCCGGCGGCGCCTGAAAGGACCATCTCTGCGACGAGGTCGCTGGAGTGGCGTGGATCGAGGTTGACCGCTTCGAGATCCGGCCGCTCCGGGTCGAGCGCAGCGGTCTGATCGAGGATGCCGGCGATCAGCCTTTCGCGCACCAACGGCCCCACGGCGCCGGCCGAAACCGGAACGTCGTCGCGCCCCGCAACGGCAAGGACGATGGCGCCGTTGCGCGCCGTGCGGTCCCCGGCGAGATGACCGGCACCCGTCGTCACCGCCTTCAGGTCGAGCGCCTTATGGCCGGCGGCGACCAGGATGCCCAGGGCATCGTCATTGCCCGGATCGCAGTCGAGGACGATCGGCTTCGTCATTGGGGATTGTCCTGAATTCTGGCCGGGCGGTTGCGCACCAGGATGCGCCAGCGAGCGAAGGTCAGGCCGATGATGGCGGCGAGATAGGGCAGCATCAGCACGAACTGCGAGGGGATGGCGAACACTTGCAGGCGGTCGCCCAGCGCGCCGAAGAAGCCGAACAGGAAGGACGCCGCAGCCGTCATCCAGGGTTGGCCGCCGCCGAACAGCGTCGCGGCCAGCCCGATGAAGCCGCGGCCGCTGGTCATGTTCGGCAGGAAGAAATGCAGCTTGTCCATGGCAAGCTGCGCGCCGGCAAGCCCGGCCAGCAAGCCGCTGATCGCCAAGGACAGGGCCTTCATGGCAGCGATGCGGATGCCGGCGGAACGCGCTGCGTGCTCGTCCTCTCCCGCGGCCCGCAGGCTGGCGCCGAGCGGCGTCTTGTAGAGGAAGACATAGGTGAGTGGGACCGCGACAAGTGCGATCAGCACGATGATGCTTTGGCCTTCGAAGGCCGGGCCGAGCACAGGCAGCCAGGACAGCGATCCGGCCGGAACATGCCAGATGTCGGGAAAGGCTATCGGCCTCAGGCCGCCCGGACTGTTGTAGTAGCGCTCGAGGATGAAGAGCGTGCCGCCTGCGGCGAGCAGGTTGATGCCAAGGCCCGCCACGATGAAGTCGGCGAAGAAGCGCAAGGTCAGCAGCGCCAGAAGCTGCGAAAGCACCACCGCGACCACCAGCGCCGATAGGAAGGCCGGCCAGGCGCTGCCGCTCCAGTCGCCGACGGCGATGGCCGCGAAGGCGGCCGCCAGCATCATGCCCTCGACCGCGACATTGAGGATGTTGGCGCGCAAGGTGATCATGGCCGCCAGCGCGGCAAGCAGGATCGGGGTCGACTGTTCAAGGACCGCGGCGAGCAGCGATGCGAGGTTCATTCCTTACCTCCTCACGCTGCCTGGGCGGCGCGACGCAGCCGCGCCGTCATCAGCAGCACGAGCAGGCCCGTCAAAAGGTTGACCAGCGAGCGCGGCACATCCGTGGAAATCTGCATGTAGGCAGCGCCATTCAGCATCGCCGCGTAGAACAGCGCGGTCGCCAGCGAACCGATCGGATGGACGCGGGCAAGCAGGGCGCAGGTCAGGCCGACAAGCCCGTAGCTCGGCGAGAAATTCTGCTCGAAGCGGTGTCCGACGCCGAGCACATAAAGCGCTCCGGCCAGCCCGGCCAATCCACCGGCGATGACCATCGCCGAGATCACCCGCCGCGCCGCCGGCACGCCGGTGGCCTCGGCAAAGCGCAGATTGGTGCCGGCCGCGCGAACCTCCGCGCCCCATCGGGTGCGGAACAGCACGATCCATGAGACGACGGCAAGCACGGCGGCGACAAGGAAGCCGCTGGTGGCGCGCGGAACGAAAGGCAAGGGCGGCAGCCAGATCGAGCTCGGCACCATCCAACTCACCGCGCCATAGGCGGTGGTGTCGCGGATCACCTGGTTGGCCAGCCAGGAGGTGACCAGGAGAATGATGATGTTGAGCATCAGTGTCGTCACCACCTCGTCGACGGCGAGACGCACCTTGAGCACGCCCGGAATCCAGCCGACCACCGCGCCGGCAAGAAAACCGGCGACGATGGCGAGCGGCATCAGCATAAAGGCCGGCAGCGAAGCGCCGGCGATGGCGACGACGGTGGTGGTGACCGCGCCCGCGTAGAGCTGGCCCTCGCCGCCGACATTGAAGATGCCGGCGCGAAAGGAGAAGACGACGCCGAGCGCGATCAGGGTGAGCGGCGTGGCGCGGTTCAGGAACAGGGCGAAGTTGCCGAGCGAATCGAAATTGGCGAGCAACAGGTCGCGATAGGCGCGGACCGGCTCATCCGTGATCGACGCGACCAGCATAAAGCCGAGCGCCAGCGTGAGCAGGATCGCGGCGAGCGGCGCGCGGATGACGCGCAGGAAATTGGACAGCGACGGCGCCATTACGCAGCCTCCTTCGATCCGCCGTTCATCAGATATCCGACGGTCTCCTCGTCGGCCGTGGCGCGGTCGAGGACGCGCATCATGCGCCCCGAATACATGACGCCGATCCTGTCGGAGAGCGCGAAGATCTCCGAGAGCTCGGACGAAATCAGGAGCACGGCGCGGCCCCGGTCGGCGGCTTGCAGGATGCGCGCGTGAACGAATTCGGACGCGCCGATGTCCAGTCCGCGCGTCGGCTGGCAGATCAGGAGCAGCGATGGGTCGCGCTCCAGCTCGCGGGCAATCACCAGTTTCTGCATGTTGCCGCCGGAGAGCCAGCCGGCCTGGGTGGCAGGCTGCGCGCCGCGCACGTCGAACTCCTTGATCTTCTCGTCCGCGAAGCTGTTCAGCTTCTGCCGATTGATCAGGCCGCCGGACAGCAATCCGGCGCGGCTGTAGTTGGTCGCCGCGACGTTCTCGGCGACGCTCATCGTGACGCTCAGGCCACGGTCGAGGCGGTCTTCCGGCACGAAGCCGAGACCGGCCTGCTGGCGCTTCCAGAGGTCACCGTCGGTCAAATCCCGGTCGCCGAAACGGATCCTGCCCGCCTGCACCGGCATCAGCCCGGCGATCGCCTCGGCGAGTTCGGTCTGGCCGTTGCCGTCGACGCCGGCGATGCCCAGAACCTCGCCGGCGCGCACCTGGAGAGAGATGCGGTCGAGCAGACGTCGGCCTGAATGATTGGTCATGCTGACACTGTCGAGCGTCAGGACCGGGGCGCCGAAGCTGCGCTGCCCACTGCCCTTGCGGCCGACCAGGAACACGTCGCGGCCGACCATGTCGCGGGCGATGTCGGCTTCGGTGACGTCGGCCGTATCGCGCGTCGAAATGCTGCGGCCATGGCGAATGACGGTCACGCGGTCGGAAACGGCTTTCACCTCGCGCAGCTTGTGGGTGATGAAAAGAATGGTGCGGCCCCTGGCGCGCAAGCCGTCGACCACACCGATCAGCTCATCGACTTCCGGCGGAGTCAGCACGGCGGTCGGCTCGTCGAGGATCAAGAGATCCGCGTCGAACGCCAGCGCCTTCAGGATCTCGACGCGCTGGCGCTGGCCGACCGAAAGCGTGCGCACCGGCGCTTCCGGATCGAGGCGGAAATTGTAACGCGCGATCAGTTCGCGGGCGCGCTCGACCATCTGCCGGCGGTCGGAGAAGATACCCAGCCGGCGCGGCTGGCGGCCGAGAAACAGGTTCTCAGCTACGCTCATGGACGGCACCAGCGTGAAGTGCTGGTGCACCATGCCGATGCCGAGGCGGCTCGCGGCAATCGGGTCCGCGATCGTCACGGTCTTGCCGTTCAGCACGATGGAGCCGGCGTTCGGCTGGTGAATGCCGGCAAGGATGTTCATCAGCGTCGACTTGCCGGCGCCGTTCTCGCCGCAGATGACATGCACCTCGCCGCGCCGGACATCGAGGTCGACATGACTGAGCGCGGCCTTCTCGCCAAACGACTTGGCGATGCCTGCAAGGCTCAAGATGATATCCGGGTCGCTCATCGGCACGCTTCCTGGGGCACGCTTCCTGGTCGGCATGGCGGGACGCTGCCTTGGCAGCGTCCCGTTTCAAGGTCCTGGGAGGGCTTACTTGAAAGCAGTGTCGACCTTGATCTCGCCGCTGACCACCTTGGCCTTGGCGGCGTCGACTTTGGCCTTGATGTCGGCGGGCACCAGCTTGTCGTTGTAGACAAGGCCGACGCCCTCATTGGCGAGGCCGTAGACCTTGAGCTTGCCGAACTCGGCCTTGCCGTCCTGGATCTGCTTGATCGAGTCGTAGATCGAGTTGCCGATCTGCTTGATCATCGAGGCGATCACATTGTCCGGGTGCAGGCCGCTCTGGTCGGAATCGACGCCGATGGCGTATTTCTTGGAGTCCGCCGCGCCCTTGAGGATACCGAGGCCGGCAGGGCCGGCGACGTTGAAGACGACGTTGGCGCCGTTCTGGATCGCGGTCTTGGTCAGGTCGTAAGCCTTCTGCGCGTCGTTGAAGTTGCCGATGAAGATCACCTGCACGTCGATGTCCGGCACGACGGTCTTGGCGCCCTGCTTGAATCCGAGGATGAAGTCCTGGATGACCGGCAGGTCCATGCCGGCGACCACCGCGATCTTCGGATCGCCGGACGTGAGCGGAAAATCCTTCTTGTCGGTCGCCGCGATCGCGGCCAGCGCGCCGGCAAGGTAAGAGCCTTCATTTTGCGCGTATTTCACCGAAAGAACATTCGGCTGCTTCAACTCGTCGTCGAAGAAGACGTATTTCTGGTCGGGGTGCTGCGGCGCGACGTCGGCCAGGTTGTCGTGCATGTTCGGTCCGGTGAAGACGACGCTCCATTCGCCCGAATTCGATACCGCCTCGAGATTCTGGCGCCAGAGCTGCGGATCGGTCGGCGATGCCTGCAGCAGGCGCGTCTTGACGCCTTCCTTCTCGGCGCGGGCGAAGCCGGTGGCGGCGTTGTCGTTGAAGCCCATGTCGCCGAGATTGTCCGACATCACATAGACGGCGCTGAAGTCGGCGGCGAGTGTCGGTCCGGCCACCAGGCCAAGCCCGAGAGCAGCGGCGTACGCTATTGATTTCATGATCGATCTTGTCATTTGTTTCATTCCCCTTTCTTGGTTGCGAACTGTCTGTCTCAGGAGCGTGGCGGCGCTACCGAGTTGCGCTTGACCAGCGCGACCGGGAGCCGTGTGAGTTCAGGCGGCGACGCCTTGTCGATCAGCGCCTTGAGCGTGCTGAACCCGATGCGGCCGAGTTCGGCGGTCGGCTGACGGATTGTGGTAAGGCCTGGCGCGAGGAGGTCGGCAAACGGCATGTCGTCGAAGCCGACCAGCGAGATGTCCTGCGGCACGTTGAGGCCTTTGGAACGCACCGCTTCCATGATGCCGATGGCAATGAAATCGCTGCCGGCGAAAACGGCCGTCGGCGGCTGGCCGCCGGCCAGTATGTCCAGCATGGCTGCGCGGCCGAACGCGCGCGAATACTCGCCCTGGCGGATATCGCCGTCGTCGACTTCTATCCCCGCCTCGGCCAGGACGTCGCGGTACCCGGCCAGTCGTTCGATGGCGCTGAACAGCTTCGCCGGGCCGCCGATATGGGCGATGCGCCGGTGCCCGGCCTCGATGAGGTGGCGCGTCGCGGCGCGAGCGCCTTCGCGGTTCTCGACGAAGATTTTCGGAACGTTGACGCCCGGAATGTCCTCGTCGATCAGAACGATGTGGCCGTAATGGTGAAGCGTGGCGGCGAGCGAGCCGTCGTCCGGCCGGTTGGTCATCATGATCAGCCCGTCGACATGGCCGTCCTTCAGCCGCCTGAGACTGGCGAGCTCGCGCTCCCGGTTGCCGCCGGTGCTGCTCATCAGCACGGAATAGCCGTGCTTTTCCGCCTCGTCCTCGACGGCGGCGGCCAGTTCGGCAAAGAACGGGTTGGCGATTTCAGGCGTCATCATGCCGATCGCCTCGGAGCGGCCAAGGCTCAGGCGCTTGGCGAGGATGTTCGGGCGATAGTCGAGCGCCACGATGGCCGCGTCGATGCGCGCCGCCGTCTCCGCCGGAAGCTCGATGCGATTGTTGAGATAGCGCGACACGGTGGTGGTCGACACCCTCGCCATTATCGCGACTTCATTGATGGTGCTCATGTCCGCCCCAGCCAGCAACGAACCAAACGCTATCCCATAAAATTTGGCTAGTAAAGCGGTTGCGTAAAGTGGTTTACTGACTTTTGTGAGCTAGGCTGACATTCAACGCCGACCGCGGCCATCGCCGCGGCGGCGGGCTTGTTATTCTTGTCAGGAGATCATCGGCAGGACGAGTTCAGCAGCCACCGGATATCCGGGGGGCGCCATCTGAGGCCGCGCCGCACGGCCCGGGTACCGCAAGGGCCTTGCGATGCTGGCGCGATTGTCTTGTTGCAGGCGGCTCCCGGACCGCTCGGAAAGCCGAAGACGCGCCCCGACTGCCCCCACGCCCAAGCTCCGTTTCACGGAAGCGGCGAACCGCTCTATCTCCTTACTTTCACGCAATTCCGGACGGAAACCGCACACACTTTTCCTGGAATTGCTGTAAGGCGCGCATTGCGTCGCACAAACAAAAAGGCCGCTGCAAGAGCGGCCTTTTTCTTTTAAGAATCAGATGCTTACTGCGCGGAGCTGATCTGCAGCTCGGTGGCGCCGTCAAGCGCGTAAATATCGTCGCGGAACTGCACGACGCCCGGAGCCGTCGACCATGCCGAGAGATAGAGGAAGTGGACCGGCACCGGATTGACCACATTGATCGGCGTGTTCTCGCCGGTCTTGATCGCCGCCTCGAAATGCTGGCGATCCCAGCCGGGCGTGTCGCGCAGGATCCAGGTGACGAGGTCGCGCACGTTCTGGACGCGCACGCAGCCCGAGGAATCGAAGCGCATCAGCTTGCCGAACAGGCTCTGCTGCGGCGTGTCGTGCATATAGACGCCGTCCGGGCTCGGGAAGTTGATCTTGACCGAGGCCATCGCATTGTTGCTGCCGGGATCCTGGCGGAAACGGTATTTCGCGGCATCGTCCGTCGACCAGTCGATGGTCATCGGATCCACCTCGCTGCCGTCCGGCGCGAACAGGCGGATGTGGCTGTCCTTGAGGTAGTTCGGGTCCTTCCGCATCAGCGGAATGATGTCCTTGCGCACGATCGAAACCGGCGCATTCCAGTACGGATTGACGATGATCTCGTTGATCTTCGAATTGACGATCGGCGTCTGGCGGTCGATCTTGCCGACAATCGCCGTGTGGCGCAGCACGACGCGGTCGTTCTCGACCGCTTCGACCTGGGCGCCCGGAATGTCGACCAGCACGTAACGGTCGCCGAGCGTGCCGGCCTTTTCCTTCAGGCGCTGCAGGTTGGTCTGCAACTGGCCGAGCCGGACCTGCGCCGACACGTTCATCGCGGCGTAGGTGTATTTGCCCATGGCGCCGTCGGCCGGCAGGCCGTGACGAAGCTGGAAGCGCTTGACCGCCGAGTCGACATAGGAATCGAATGCCGTCGAAATGCCGGCGCTCTGCGGCAGGTCGCCCGACACCATCAGGCGCTTGCGCAGCGGGACGACATCCGGATCGTCGACGCCGAGCTGTAATTTCTTGGTCGCCGGAACCTGCTCCCAGCCGCCCTGGGAGACGATGTTCTGATACTGCGCCACCGCCTGCTCGGTGAAGGCCACCGTCTGCTGGCTGAAGATCGGCAGCGTCGAAGCGACCTTGTTGGTGTCGGTGCCGCGCGCGTCGAACTGGTCGTCCCAATTGCCGCGCGTCGAGGATTTCAGGATGTCCCCGATCACGTCCTGGGCGCTCGCATGGCCGGCGACCATGGCGGCGGCGAGCGCGGAGGCTCCGGTAAGGAAGAAACGGCGGCTGGTTCTCATGGCAGACATTCTTGCTTTATCGCTCTCGCTCAACTCGCTTGCCGGGCGGCTTTGTCCACACTCTAGGGGCGGCAAACTTAACAATTCGCCAACCATGACCTGACGTTGATCGGCTGCCAGAACGCGCTGCCGCAACGCAGGTTCCAAGGAGCGCAAGGCATAGGCCCGCAGCATCACCCACCACTCGCATTAACCGCGATTATGGCGGCAACGTGGCCTTGGCCCGCGATTTGCATGCGGCGGCCAGATGAAAGAAATGACGGCGATGCTTTTTTGCATCGCAAGATGCCAGCGCGTCCTTATGAAATCTGTGCCCTGCCCTTCAGGCGCAGAGCCTTCATGCGCGCGAAGCGACGGTCAAGCTCCCGCAAATGCCCGCCTTCGCAATAAAGAAAAAGACCGGCGCGCTTCGGCGCCGGCCTCCTATTCTTTCCCCCCGGGGCCCTGCTTCTTCGGCGCGGCTTTCCCGTCCCAATTCCGAAGCACTCACATCCGATAAGCGATCGTATCGTTCCAGAAGCGATCCAGCCGCTGCAGGGCGCGGTTCATCTGCTTGAACTCGTCGGTGTTGATGCCGCCGACCGCCTCGATCGAACCGACATGGCGCTCGTAGAGGCCGGCGACGACGTCGGCCACCTCGTTGCCTTTCGGCGTCAGCGAGACGCGGACCGAACGGCGGTCGATGCGCGAGCGCTGGTGGTTGATGAAGCCGAGGTCGACCAGCTTCTTCAGATTGTAGGAGACGTTCGAGCCGAGATAATAGCCACGCGAGCGCAGCTCGCCGGCGGTCAGCTCCGAATTGCCGATGTTGAAGAGCAGCAGCGCCTGGATGGCGTTGATGTCGGAGCGGCCGTTGCGGTCGAACTCGTCCTTGATCACGTCAAGCAGGCGGCGGTGCAGACGCTCCACCAGCTGCAGCGATTCCATGTACAGCGAGCGGATAGCCTCGCGGCGATCGTCGGATACGTTTGCGGTCTTCGCCGCCGGACGCGAATTGATCATTGTCTTTGCCTCTCGTTTGTCGCCTTGGTGATTTTTTGTTTTTCACCTTGATCGCGACACTATCGAATACTCATAAAATTCGACTTAAACGCCAGGGCTAACAAGAGCTTACCGGTAAGAGGTTTCGGAAGACGCTTAACGATCGGTCACCCGAGCAAGAACAATTAACCTAAAGATTTAGCCAATGGATCTTGGGGTGAAACGGGGCTGAGAAAGCGCCCCGCGGAGGCAGGCCATCGGCCGGCTTTATGGGTGGAGCATGATGTCATCCGAAAACCGCTTCACACTTTTCGGCATCATGCTCATTGGCGAAGCTGGCGCTTCTGCAGCCATATGGTGACGCGAAAGACGATGTAGAGCAAGGCCACGCAGGCATGCGAGACGACGATCAGCAGCCGATGGCCGAAGAGATCGGGGAAGCCGGCATACATCACCGTCTCGGTCGCCGCGCAGATGAACCAGATCACCGGTCCCCACGATGCCAGCATCCAGAGGCCGGCGGCGGCGAAGGGGAAGAAGACGGCGAGCATGGCCGCCGCCACCTGCCAGTGCACCGGCATCAGGTCGAAGCGCCACAGTTCGCCCGGATAGATGCCGATCAGGCGGATCCAATAGAGGATGCCGAACAAAAGGCAGTAGCCGGCGATCACGCGCTGGAACCAGGCGAAGATCACCTCGGTGGTCGAGGGCTGCAGCACCACGCGCCTGGAGGTGACTTCGCTCACAGCGCGAGTTCCTTATCCCCGAGCGGCGCGAAATAGGCGTCGATCTCGGCCGCATCGACCTCATCCAGCCCCGCCGGCCGCCACTTGGGTGTAGAGCCCTTGTCGATGATGGCGGCGCGGATGCCTTCATAGAAATCGTGGCCGGCAAGCATGCGGTTCAGGATGCGGAACTCCATCCTCATGCATTCGTCCATCGACAGCGTCGAGCCGGCGCTGATCTGGCGCCAGGCGATGTTGAGGCTGGTCGGCGAGCGGGTTTTCAAGGTCGCAAGCGTCTTTGCGGCGAAAGCATCTTCAGCCCCTGCCCGTTCCAGGCTGTCGATAATGCCGGCGAGCGAGCTCTGCGAAAAATGGCGCGCGATCGACTCCAGGTCCTGCCGCTCCGTCTCGCGTTTCGCGGGCACGAAGAAATCGCGCAATTCTGCATTCGCGTCGCCGCTCGTCGCCAGTTCGTCGAGCAGGCCCGCCTGGTCCTCCGCCTTGATAGTGTGCGTGGCGAGCCCCGACCAAAGCGCATCGCCGTAACGGATGCGATTTCCGGTCAATCCGAGATACATGCCGAAAGAGCCGCCGAGATCCGGCAGCAGGTGGCTGGCGCCGACATCCGGGAAGAAGCCGATGCCGACCTCCGGCATGGCGAACTGCGCGTTTTCGGTCAGCACGCGATGCGAGCCGTGGAAGGAGATGCCGACGCCGCCGCCCATGACGATGCCGTCGATCAGCGCGACATAGGGTTTCTTGAAGCGGGCGATGCGGGCGTTGAGCCGATATTCGTCGGCGAAGAAGTCGACGGGCGGCTTGCCGGCCCGGCCGGCCTCATGGATGTGCAGGATATCGCCGCCGGCGGAAAACGCCCTGCCCTCGGCCTTGACGACGACGACATTGATGCCGGCGTTCTCTTCCCAAGCATCGAGCGCCTTGCCGAGCGCGTTGACCATGTCGTGCGTGACGGCGTTGAGCGCCTTCGGCCGGGTCAAGGTGACCACACCCGCCTTGCCCAGCCGCTCGAAGCGGATCTCGTCGCCTCCGCCAAAATCCATAATGAGAGAATCCTCCCCCGCGCCTGCGGGAGGAGAAGTGCTAAGCGGCGACCGGGCCAACGTCAATTGTCGAGTGCCACGGATAAGGCAGCGTCTTTCGCGGCAAGCAGGCTACCATACGAATGGGATAAGCGCGTTCGTGCAGCGCGCATAGTCGGGGAATTCACCGGGAAATTGCCGTGCCAGAAGCCGGTCCTCGGCGCCGACACGCCAGATGAAAATCGCCCCGAGCAGGATGAACAGAAAGACGAAAGGGCCGCCCACCACGATCGCCGAGCCCAGGCATGCCAGCAGGCCGCCCGTGTACATGGGATGGCGCAGGCTGCGGTATGGGCCGGATCTCACCAGGTTATGGTTCTGCTTGGCCGAGACGGTCTGGCTCCAGTTGCGGCCGAGAATTTGCCGCGCCCAGACCAGCAGCGCCATGCCGGCGACGGCGATCACCGCGCCGATGCCGCCCAGGGCCGCGTTGACGGGGGGCGAAGTTGACGAAGCCGAACAACGGCAGGCGCGGCAGCAGGAAGGCGGCGATCATGGCAAACATCAAACCGAAGCTCTGCAGCAAATGCGGCTCGGTATCGCGTTTCACGCCGATTGCCTGAACGGTCAGATAAACAATCAGCAGCAGCCAGGCGGCATAGATGAACCAGATCAAGGTCATGCCTTGCTCCTTCGTTTAGCCGGCAATCCGCCTTGGCCACCGCACGCACCCGGTGCTAGAAAATGGGCATCTTGAACCGGACGGCAAGCCATGCTCGGATTTTCCCGCTTCGCGGCTGCAGCGATCGGCCTGATCGCCATCCTACGGATGTCTTGCCCTGCCGAGGCCGCGACTGCGAACGAGCTTTATCAATCTCAGACCATCGTCACCGGCACTGGAGACGTAAACCGGCAGATCGGCTTCAAGGATTGCCTCGACAAGGTGCTGGTCAAGGTCTCGGGCGACCAGCGCCTGTCGCAGAAGCCAGAGATGCTGGCCCTGCGCGACAAGGCGGCCGACTTCGTGCAATCCTTCCGCTATCGCGACCGGCTCGAAGGCATCCCGATCCATGACGAGCAAGGCACGCATGACCGGCCGCATGATCTCACCTGCCTCTACAAGCCGGCCGTCGTCGACAAGCTCCTGGCGCAGCTCGGCAGCAGGCCCTGGCTCGGCGAGCGGCCGCCTATCGCCGTCTTCATGACCGCTGAGCAGGGTTCGCGGCATTTCGTGCTGACGGCGGATGAGGACCACGGCAAGACGATGAGGGAATCCTTCGCCAACGCCACAAGTCCACTGCTGATGCGCATTGCCTTTCCAAAGGCCAGGCAGGTCGGCGGCCTCGACGAAAAGGCGGTCGCGGCGGCCAATATGGCAAAGCTCGACAAACTTGCGAAGAAAGCGGGAGCGGCCCGGGCGCTCGCCGGCAGCATCGTGTGGAGCGACAAGGACCTCGGCTGGATCGCCGACTGGCGGCTGGCCGATCGCGGCAAGACCTACCGCTGGCAGGTCCGCGGCGTCAGCTTCGACGAGGCGTTCCGCGTTGCGATCAGGGGCGCGGCGCAGATCCTGTCGGGGAACGGGCAGCCCTAGGGGGCGCCTCGCCCCCCACAAAGTGGAGGAAAGGAACGTGTGCCACGTCCCTGGCACAATCGTGTCGCATTGGTCAGCGGCGGAGACGCGTGATAAAAGCCGGCGCAAAAGAGAGTTTGACCATGAACAAATTCACCCCCGCAAAGCCTGCCGGCGCGCGCAGTGTCGACGAGATTACCGGCAGCCGGCGGCTGCGGCGCATGCGCAAGGCCGACTGGTCGCGCCGGCTGGTGCAGGAGAACCAGCTTTCGGTGAACGACCTGATCTGGCCGATCTTCGTCGTCGACGGCAAGAACAGGCGCGAGCCCATCGCCGCGATGCCCGACGTCTACCGCCTGTCCATCGACCTCGCGGTGAAGGAGGCCGAGCGCGCCGCCAAGCTCGGCATCCCGGCCATCGCCACCTTCCCCAATGTCGAGCTTGCGCTGCGCGACCAGACGGGATCGCATATCCTCGACCCCGACAATGTCATCAACCGCGCCACGCGCGCCATCAAGGACGCGGTGCCGGAAATCGGCATCATCACGGATGCCGCGCTCGACCCGTTCACCAGCCACGGCCATGACGGCATCCTGCGCGACGGTATCATCGTCAATGACCAGACGGTGGAACAGGTCGCCGCCGCGGCCGTCATCCAGGCGGCGGCGGGCGCCGACATCATCGCGCCGTCGGACATGATGGACGGTCGCATCGGCGCCATCCGCGACGCGCTCGACGCCAACGGTTTCCAGGACGTGGCGATCATATCCTACGCGACGAAATTCGCCTCGGCCTTCTACGGGCCCTATCGCGAGGCGGTCGGCACCGCCGGCCTGCTCAAGGGCGACAAGAAGACCTACTACATCGACCACGCCAATTCGGACGAAGCGGTGCGCGAGGCCGAGCAGGACCTCGCCGAAGGCGCCGACATGCTGATGGTGAAGCCCGGCCTGCCCTATCTCGACATCATCCGCCGGCTGAAGGACGAGCTCCAGATGCCGACCTTCGCCTATCAGGTGTCGGGCGAATATTCGATGATCAAGGCAGCCGCCGCCAATGGCTGGATCGACGGCGAGAAGGCGATGCTGGAATCGCTGCTTTCGCTGAAGCGGGCGGGCTGCGACGGCGTGCTGACCTATTTTGCGCCGGTGGTGGCGCAGATGCTGAAGAGCTAGACCTGCCTCGCGATTTTGGAACTCTGACGGGATCCATTAGAATGGATCTATGAGCAGGAACGATGTGATCGAACGGTTGCAGAAGTGGCATAGGCAACATCCTGCGTCATGAATATCACAAGACTTCCGAAGCCATCGTCTGGGCTGTCGTGACAGACAATTTGCCGGCGCTACGCGTTGCCATTGAACGCATTCTTGATGCTGCCGGCCCAGAGTTGCCCAGCTAATCGCTTTCTCGACGAAAAATTGCGACGGCATCCCTTACCCGCTTCGCCCCAATATCCCGGGCAGCTGCCTTTCCGGCGACGATCCCGACGCTGCCCGACTCGATTGCCGGAAAATACCGCTTGCATTTTGCAATCGGCCAGGCTACTCAACAACCGATTGCAAATTACAACTGGTTTAGGAGGCAATCATGTCCAAGCTGCGTGTCAACGGTTTTACCCTGTCGCTCGACGGCTACGGCGCCGGTCCCGATCAGACGCTTGAACATCCGCTCGGTGTCGGTGGCGAGACCCTGCACAAATGGTTGGTCACCACCCGGACATTCCACCAGATGGTGATTGGCAAGGATGGCGGCGCGACCGGTGTCGACGACGACTTCGCCATCCGCAGTTTCGAGAATGTCGGCGCCTACATTCTCGGCCGCAACATGTTCGGGCCGATCCGCGGCGAATGGCCGGACGACAACTGGAAAGGCTGGTGGGGCGACAACCCGCCCTATCATGTTCCGACTTTCGTGCTGACCCGCTACAAACGCGCGCCAATCGCGATGGAAGGCGGCACGACGTTCTACTTCGTCACCGACGGCATCCACTCGGCGCTCGAACAGGCTAAGGCCGCGGCTGGGAGCAAGGATGTGCGGATCGGCGGCGGTGTTTCGACTTTCCGGCAATATCTCCAGGAACGGCTGATCGACGAGATGCATCTGGCGATTTCGCCGGTGCTGCTCGGCTCGGGCGAGCATCTTTTCGCCGGCCTCGACATGGTGAAGCTCGGCTATCGCTGCACCGAGCAAGTGGCAACGGCGAACGCTTTGCATGTGATGATCGGGCGAGCGTAAGTACGGCTCTTTCTTCCCGTCACTATACGGGGAGAAATGCCCGGCAGGGCAATGAGGGCGGCGCGGCCTTTGAGATTAGCGGCAAGCTCGCAATGGCAGCGAATTGGGGCTCAATCGCCGACGCCGGCGCTGCCCCTCATCCGCCCTTCGGGCGTTCGTCGTTCGAAAAGCCAAGCAATTGGCTTTTCGCCCGCTGCGCGGACCACTCCTCACCTCCCCGTGAAACGGGGAGAAGGAAAAGGCCTCAATACTTCTCCGGCACGTAGAGCTCGCGCGGCAGCACCTGGCGCTCGTAGGACGGGTTGAAGACGCGGTCGGGCAGCGAGATGTCCTCGTGCGGAACCTCCTCATACGGCATCTGCTGCAACAGGTGGTCGATGCAGTTCAGCCGCGCCCGCTTCTTGTCGTTGCCCTCGACGATGAACCAGGGCGCTTCCGGAATGTTGGTGCGGGCGAAGGTCTCTTCCTTGGCCTTGGTGTACTGCTCCCAGCGCACGCGCGACTGCAGGTCCATTGGCGACAGCTTCCACTGCTTCATCGGGTCGTGGATGCGCATCAGGAAGCGCATCTGCTGTTCCTCGTCGGTGATCGAGAACCAGTATTTGACGAGCGTGATGCCGGAACGGACCAGCATACGCTCGAATTCCGGCACGTCGTTGAAGAACTCCTCGACTTGGTCCCCATTGGCAAAGCCCATCACCCGCTCGACGCCGGAGCGGTTGTACCAGGAGCGGTCGAACAGCACGATCTCGCCGCCCGCGGGGAGATGCGGCACGTAGCGCTGGAAATACCATTGCGATTTCTCGCGCTCGGTCGGCGCCGGCAGCGCCACGACGCGGGCGATGCGCGGGTTGAGCCGCTGCGTGATGCGCTTGATAACACCGCCCTTGCCGGCGGAATCGCGGCCTTCGAAGACCACCACCAGCTTCTTCTTGTGGTAGGCGACCCAGGACTGCAGCTTGATCAATTCCGACTGCAGCCTGAGCAGCTCGCGGAAATAGGTCATGCGCTCCATGGAGGGCGGATGCGACTTCTTGTAGATCTTGGCGATCTCGAGCGAGAGCGCCGGCTCGGAAAGCTCCAGCTCATAGTCCTCGTCGAGCGTATCCTCGAGCTCGGCTTCCAGCCAGTCCTTCGCCCCGGAATTCGGTTTCACTTCATTCATCGCGCAGCTCCGTCTGCCTGTCGGCCATCATCGCTTCGGAATCCGCTCCGCTCCGGGTGGACACTCCGTAAGTCGACTGAGATACAGAGGCGCAATGACGGTTTTATTGCAATCGCCCGGCAGCAGGCCTCGAAGATATGTGATCGGTCCGTATCGATAGCGGGGCGACAAGCGGCGGGAATTGTCCTACAAATCCCCTCGCCTCTTCCCGGCGCTCGCCACGGCGCCTCTTCAAACAAATTGCGAGGACTGACATGGAATACCGCACGCTGGGCCGATCGGGCTTGAAAATCTCGACATTGACGCTTGGCACCATGACCTTCGGCGGCGCCGGTCCGTTCGCCGCCGTCGGCAATTCGGATCTTTCGGAAGCCAAACGCATCATCGACACCTGCATCGATGCCGGCATCAACCTCATCGATACCGCCAATGTCTATTCCAACGGATTGTCGGAAGAGATCATCGGCGAGGCGCTTGGCGGCAAGCGCAAGAACGACGTGCTGATCGCCTCGAAGGCGCGCATGCGCATCGGCACCGGCCCCAATGACGAAGGCCTGTCGCGCCACCATCTGATCCGCGAATGCGAGAAGAGCCTGAAGCGGCTCAGGACCGACGTCATCGACATCTATTTCGTCCACCAGTGGGACGGGCTCACGCCGCTGGAGGAGACGATCGCGGCGCTCGACACCTTGGTCAACCAGGGCAAGATCCGCTATATCGGCTGCTCCAATTATTCGGGCTGGCAGGTGATGAAGGCTCTTGCCGTCAGCGACAGCCGCCATCAGGCCCGTTTCGTCACCCAGCAGATCCACTACACGCTGGAAGCGCGCGAGGCCGAATATGAATTGCTGCCGATATCGGTCGACCAGGGCCTGGGCGTGCTGGTCTGGAGCCCGCTGGCGGGCGGCCTGCTCTCCGGCAAATACCATCGCGACAGCCCGACCGCGCGCCAGGTCGGCGGCTGGACGGAGCCGCCGATCCGCGACGAGGACCGCCTGTGGCGCATCGTCGACGTGCTCAACGAGATCGGCAAGGCACGCGGCGTCTCAGGGGCGCAGGTCGCGCTTGCCTGGCTGCTTGGCCGCCCGGCCGTGAGTTCGCTGGTGATCGGCGCCCGCAACGAGGCGCAGCTCAAGGACAACCTCGCCGCGGCCAGCCTTTCGCTCACCGAGGAGGAGCGGCAGCGCCTCGACGTCGTCAGCCGGCCGCCGGTGCTTTATCCCTACTGGCACCAGCAGTTCACCGCCAGGGACCGTTTCGGGCCGGCCGATAAGGTGTTCGACCGCTCTCACGCTTAGGGCTGCGGCCGGACGTTCAGCCGGCGATGAAGCGCCAGACTTCCGCGTCGGGCTTTATCTGCCCGCTCAGCACGAAATATTTGTAGAGGACGAGCAGCGAGATCGCCTGCTCGTCCTGTTCATTGCCGAATTTGCGGCAATAGGCGTTGGCGGCGGCGGTTATCCGCCCCGCCTCGGCGGGGTGTTTTTCGAAATAGGCCACCTTGTCGACCAGATCGGAAAAATCCTGCCGCAGCGGCACGTAGTGGACATTGGGCTCGACCTGGGCTTCCGCGAACCAGGTTTCGTAGGTCGGCTCCGGCATCAGGCAGAGCGAATTGGAGCTCATGATCCATTTCAGGTTTGTCGCGACATCATTGCCTTCGAGCGAGACGATGTAGCGATACTGTCGCTGCTGCTCGATGTTCAGGAACGGCTTGCGGTATCCGTCCGGCGCGTCGGGCTTGTGGGAACCCGCGTCGCAAAACGGCAGGTCAGCGGCCTTTTCCACGAAGCGGGTGCGAAGCGGATTATTGAGATGCCCCCGCCAGACCACCATCGGCCGCTTGTCGGCGAAAGACAGCTTGTCGGGCGGCATGTAGAAGTGGCGGAACTTGTTCAGCTTCATCAGCACGCCGTTGGCGTTGTCGTCGCCAATGGGGCGGTCCTTGACGATCCTCGGCACCTCCGGAATGCCGACGACATCGCCATATTCGAAATCGATCAGCAGGCCAGGATCGAAATAGCGGGCGAATTCCTTGAGATCGTAATAATACATGCTGGACGCGGACGGCAGCTTGCCGACGGCCACGGCGTCGGGACTTGGCACGAACGGGTGTTCCAGCTTGTTGTAGTAATTCAGTCGCTCGCGAACCGTCTTGCCCGAGAGCCTCGCCTGCTCGAGCCGGCTGGCCAGGCGGTCGCGGAACAGGGATTGCGGTGCGCGGTCACGCGCGAAATTGCGCGCGTAATAGAACAGCTTTGCGGCGGTTCGTGAGAGTGTGGCCATGCGTCCGCGAATTCAGCAAGATGGTCAACGGTAGTCTGCCTTCATCCCCCTCGTCTCCTACAGCATTCTCCCGGCCATGTTGCAAGCCTGCTAATGCGAATGGCCACACGAGAACCTTACGCCGCGACGACGGCGAATCCTCTGGCGCGCAGGCCGCGCCGGTCGTCATGCAATGAGGTGACCAGCCGATCGCGGCTGCCTGCTATGTGAGCGGAAAGCAGCCCCGCCGCTTCGTCCGCGTGGCCGGCCTTGACGGCGGCGAGGATGGCATGATGTTCGGCCCAGGCACGACCGAGCGCGCTTTCATCGCGCACCTCCAGCCAGCGCGCCCGCGACAGCCTGGTCATCGCGTCGCGAACGGCCCTGAGCAGAAACTCGTTGCCGGAAAGCCTGGCCAGCTCAATGTGGAAATCCATGCCGACGCGATGCCATTCCTCGCGCGGCGTCTCGGTATCGCAGGAATCGAGCATCGCCGCGATCACCTCGGTGCCGCCACGGTCTTCGAGCGCCGCCGTCAGGCGAACCGCGGCGACCTCGACCGCCTCGCGGTAGACGGCGATCTGCCCGAGTTCCGCCAGGTTGATCGGCGCCACCGTCCAGCCGCGGCCGTCGCGGCCGATCAGCCCTTCCGTTTCCAGGCGCAGCAGCGCCGCCCGCACCGGCGTTCGCGAAGCGCCGAACCGGCTCTCGATCCAACGCTCGGTCAAACGTTCGCCCGGGCCGATCTCCAGGCCGAGGATCATTTCGCGAAGCTGTCTTTCGACATTTTGCATCTGCGACATTGTCGTCTCGCTTTCCAAAGCCGCATCGACAGCGCCCGCATTGACAGCGGTGAGTGTCAGGTCCATGACGAATACCGGCTTGGTATCCCAAATTGGTATCCGTAACAACCCCAGCATCGGCACGCATCACATGACGCCCAACGAATCCGAACAGAGCGACTTCAACATCCATTGGCGACGCAACCTCGCCGTCTGCTTCGCCGGCTCGTTCAGCACGCTTATCGCCATGACGCTGCTGCTGCCGTTCCTGCCGCTTTACGTCGAGCAGCTCGGCGCCGAAGGCCACGCGGCGATCGTGCAGTGGTCGGGCATCGCCTATGGCGCGACCTTCTTCGCGGCCGCGCTGGTCGCGCCCTTGTGGGGACGGCTGGGCGACCGCTACGGCCGCAAGCTGATGCTGGTGCGCGCTTCGTTCGGCATGGCGATCTGCATGTCGCTGACCGGGATGGTTGAGAGTGTGTGGCAACTGGTGCTGCTTCGGCTGCTGATCGGTTTTGCCGGCGGTTATTCGTCGGGCTCCACGATCCTGGTGGCAATGCAGACGCCGAAGGAGCGCTCGGGCTGGGCGCTGGGTGTGCTCGCGGCGGGTATCACCGCCGGTTCGCTGGTCGGCCCGCTGCTCGGCGGCTTGCTGCCGCCGCTGATCGGCATCCGCGCGACCTTCCTGCTTTCCGGCGCCGTGATCTTCCTGGCGTTCCTGGCGACGACTTTCCTGATCAAGGAGAATCCGCCGGCGCCTAAGCCCGCCTCGACGGCGAAGCCGAAAAGCGGCTGGTCGCAGATCCCCGACAAGCGGCCGATCGTCGCCATGCTGACCACCGGCATGCTGCTCGCCTTCGCCACCATGTCGATCGAGCCGATCATCACCGTCTATGTGCAGCAGCTCGTCGAAGACCAGAGCAAGGTGACCATGGTCGCTGGCGTCGTCATGTCGGCGGCGGCGCTCGGCACCATCCTGTCCTCATCCTGGTTGGGAAAACTCGCCGATCGCGTCGGCCACTGGAACGTCGTGGTCGGCGCGCTTGCCGTCTCGGCCTTGCTGCTCATTCCGCAGGCCTTCGTCACCAATGGCTGGCAGTTGATCGGTCTGCGCTTCCTGATGGGCCTGGCGCTGGGCGGCCTGTTGCCCTGCATCACAAGCGTCATCCGCCACAACATCCCCGACGGGATCGGCGGCAATGTGCTTGGCCTGGCGATCTCGGCGCAATATGTCGGCCAGGTCGCGGGACCGCTGTCGGGCGGTTTCGTCGGTGGGCATTTCGGCATGCGCTCGGTGTTTTTGGGCACATCGGTGCTGATGGCGCTGGGTGCTGCCTACAACTGGATTGTCCAGTCGCGCCGCGCACGGCATATGCTGCTTGAAGCTGGCGAATCCTGATCGGCGCACCGCCCAAGCGCAGCATGGAGCATCCAAGATGAGCCTTAAGGGCCAAGCATCAGGCGGCGGGAGCCGCGTCCTCGTGCTGGCAGCCGGCCTCGTCGGCGCGGCCGGCGTGGCGCTGTCGGCGGCGGCCGCGCATCGCGGCGGCGCCTTCACCGGCACCGCAGCCAATTTCCTGCTGATGCATGCGCCCGTGTTCCTTGCCATCGGCCTTGCCGGCGGCAACCGCTGCCTCAGGATTGCCAGCCTCGTCCTGCTCGCGGGCCTGCTCCTATTCTGCGGCGATCTGCTCGCCCGCGACTTTCTCGGCTCGCGGCTGTTCCCGATGTCGGCGCCCATCGGCGGCACCCTTCTGATCGCCGGCTGGGTGGCGATCGCAGTCTCGGCGCTCTGGCGCCCTCGCCCTTAGGCTATTTTCAACGGCTATTTTCGGCCGATCCGCCGCTTGCGCTGGCGCGCAGGCAGCTCGCCGACGCGGCGCCGCTCGGGCTGCTCGGTTCCGGGCGTCATGCCCCAATAGTTGCGGTAGATATCCTGAAACAGATGACCAATCGGATGCATGACGATTTCTCCTTAGGATTGAACCGATCCAATCTATCGGCGCTGAAAATCGCTGCGGCTCAGCCGCGCTTGCGCTCCACGAGAAAGCGCGGGGCGCGCCTCCATGGACTCGACCTGCCACGCCGCTTCTCGCTGACGATGACCGAGGCGATGCCCCAATCGTTGCGGTAGATATCCTCGAACAAATAGCTCACCGGATGCATGGCACCCCTCCTGTCGAAATCCGCTCCACCATGAAGCGGAAATTTGGATCGATTCAAATCATAGGCCTTATTTGCCCGACGTCAACTGAAATTGAATCGATCCAACAAAAATGTTAGATGACCGGCGACAATTCAGCGGTCATGTTCGTCACGTTGACCGGATTCGGAGGAACGACATGGCATCACTCCTCGAAGGCCAGGCAAGACCGATCAGGTTGGCCGACATCGCCAAGGCCGCCGGCGTCTCGCATGGCACGGCCTCGAATGTTTTCAGCCGCCCCGAGATCGTGCGCGCCGAAGTGCGGGAACGGGTGAAGGCGGTCGCGGAGCAGATGGGCTATGCCGGCCCGGACCCGAAAGGCCGCCTGCTGCGCGCCGGCAAGGTCAACGCCATCGGCGTCGCCACCACGGAGCCCCTCTCCTACTTCTTCGACGATCCCTTCGCCCGCGTCATGATGGCCGGCATTTCCGAAGCCTGCGACGCCACCGGCGCGGGCATCGCGCTGGTTTCGGCCGCCAACCAGGAAAAGCTCGCCTGGAACATCCAGAGCGCGCTTGTCGACGGTTTTGTGCTGTTCTGCATCGAAGGCGGCTCGCGCCTTGTCGATCTGACGCGCGAGCGCAGGCTGCCCTTCGTTGCGCTGGAGCTCGGCTTCCAGGACGAGACCGTGTCGGCCATCGGAGTCGACAATGTCGCAGGCGCAAAGCTTGCCGCCCGCCATCTCGCCGAGCTTGGCCATCGCCGCTTCGCCGTCCTGTCGCTCGGCTTTGCCGACAATCGCACCGGCTTCGCGACGCCAGAAGCGGTGCGCAGCGCGGTCTACACCGGAACGCGCGATCGCCTTGCCGGCTACTTCGAGGAGCTTTCCCGCTTCGGCATCGATACGGCGAAAATCCCGGTCTATGAGACCGAGAACGAAGAAAAAAGCACCAGGGCCGGCCTCGAGGCGATCTTTGCCAAGGGGGAGCCGCCGCCGACCGCCATCCTGGCTATGTCGGATCGCATGGCCCTGATCGCCATCGACTGGCTGAGGGCACGCGGCCTCAATGTTCCCGGCGATGTCTCCATTGTCGGCTTTGACGGCGTGCCGGACGGCGCGCTGGCCACGCCGCCGCTGACGACGATCGCCCAGCCGATCATCGAGATCGGCCGCCGCGCCGCGCGCATGATCCTCGACCATGACGGCGCGGTGCGGCGCGAGACGATGGGCGTCGAGTTCGTTGTCAGAGGCTCGACCGGTCCGGCGCCGAAAGCCTGAGCGGGCTCAGGTAATTCCCGCGCGGATACACCACCCGGCACTTTCCTTGCGCTGCGAGTCAGTAGCCGCCCGCCCGCGCCGGCAGTGGCTGCACGCCGAACGTCGCACGCGCAGGCTCCTCGCGTACCGGCTTGGCACGGGAGGGGCCGAGGCTCGCAAGCCATTCGAGGTAGAGTGCAAGCGCGAGTTGCATGGCGATGCCTGCAGCGATCAGAAGCGTGTCGTAGGCCGGGCCGCCCGGATTGATCAGCTTCAGCACCTGCGCCGCCATGGCAAGCAGCGTGCCGGCGATGAACACCGGCAGCGAGCGCTTGCCCAGGATCGCCAGCGGATTGTCGGGCCGGACGCGGAAGAGGTTCGAGACAGCCGGCAGCGCCACGATCAGATAGCTGACCGACAGGATGTGCAGCAGCCGAGGCAGCGACAGGAAGGTCTTATCGAAGCCGCCGATCACCACCGGCAGGTCGAACCAGGTGATCTGCCCCCAGAGCGGGCTGTGCACCCAGATCGCCGCTCCGATCACATAGATGCCGGCGGCACCAAGCAGCCACGGATTGACCGGGATCCGCCCGCCGCGCTTCACATGCAGCATGGCGGCAAGGCCGATGTTGAACAGGAACTGCCAAGACAGCGGGTTGAGGAACCAAAGGCCTGGCTCCGGATAGTTCGGCGGCGCGATCTGCCAGATGCCGGCGACGAGCCACAGCAGGCCGGACGCGATCAGCGCCGGCACGGGCCGATAGCTGACGAACAGCACGAAAGCAGGCGCCGCCAGAAGCAACGCCGCATAGACGGGCAGGATGTTGTTATAGCCGAGTTGGTGGCCGAGCGTGACGATGCCGAGCAGCACCTGCGGCGTGTTGCGCATCAAGGGTTCGATGTTGATCATCGTCAGGATTTCCGGCCGGTGCGCGAACAGCGCGGCGGCGCAAAACAGCGCGACCACCACCATCGTGATGACGATGTGGGAGATGTAGAGCACGCCAGCGCGCCGCCACATCTTCAAGGTCGCGAGCAATCGGCCGCCCGGCTTGAACTTCGTGCCATAGGCCAGCGCCACCGAGATGCCGGAAATCAGCACGAAGGCCTCCGCCGCATCGGAAAAACCGAAATTCTTATAGGTCCAATTCTCGAAGACCGTGCCAGGCACATGGTCGACGAAAATGGTGAGCAACGCGAGCGCGCGCAGCACGTCGATCCGCGTATCGCGCTCGACGACACGCTTGTCGCGATCGTTGATACGCTTGTCGCGATCGTTGGAAACAGGGGTGGTCATCGACAAAAGGCCTCAAAGCTGGTTGTTCATAGCCAGCAATGCGACCCCCGGGGCGCACCGCTTCGATTCCTCCCAGGGGGAGTGTATCGGCGGAAAAACGGCCTGAATTGCGCCTGGTTCAATCAACTTTCGCGGAGCGCGAAAATATTCCGTTTTGAAGCCGGCAAATCAACGAATCTCTCATGGAATCAAATGGATGTGAGCGTGTTCGAATATAGCGACGAAAACAGCATCCTGCGCGAGGATCTGACATTTCCCTACCGTCTGCTGAAGCCGGCAAACGCCAGCGGCGACTGCCTCTTCGTGCTGCACGGGTCAGGCGTGGACGAGACGACGATGCTGCCGCTGGCGATGCAGATCGCGCCGCGTTCGGTGATCGTCGCGGCGCGCGGCCGCATCCGGCAGGAGGACGGATTTCGCTGGTTCGAGCGAATCACGCCGACCAGTTTCGAGCAAACCTCCATCCGTGCCGAGACGGCCGCCTATGCCCAGTTCGCGACGGAAGCCGCGCGGCAACATGGGCTCCACCTGCAACGCGCGACCTTCCTTGGTTATTCGAACGGCGCCAATGTCGTCTCCAGCCTGATGCTGCTCCATCCCGGCCTGGTCAAGCAGGCGGCGCTGTTGAGGGCGATGCCGGTGCTCGACAATCCTCCAACGTCAGATCTTAGCGGCACACGGGTGCTGATCGTCGCCGGCGCCGCCGATCAGACCTACGGACCGTTCGCGCTCGCACTAGTGACGCTGTTCAGCGAGCGCCGCGCCGAGGTCGACGCGCGCATCGTCGCCTCGGGCCATGAATTCGGCGATGCGGACGCCGCGATCGTGCGACAATGGCTGGCGGCGCCGGCTGCAGAAGCGAGGGGTCCCTCCGCATAGGCCCTGAAATGTAATCTATTTCACGGCCCAAGCGCCACGCCCGGCCATTGTCATATGTCTGTCACACACTGTCTATCGAGATACTGTTCACCGAGGGGGAGGTCTCAATGGCCGACGAGAACAGCATCACTCTGCTCGACGACACTTCGAAGTTGCCCGCCATTGCCGCCAGCCCGGGCGAGGTCGCCAGGATCGAAGGCGGCATCGATATTCGCGACCGAGCGGCGATTTCGGTCTTCGGCGACCGCGCCCAGCAAGCGGTCAGCGACTATGCCGACAAGATTCTGTCGCAGATCCGCAACCGCGATCTCGGCGAAACCGGCACATTGCTTACCGACATCATCATGAAGGCCAGGAACCTCGATCCGGCTTCGCTGAAGGACGAAGGGTTCCTGAGCAATTTGTTCTCCTCGTTCAAGGCACGGCTCGAGCGCTTCAAGGAAAAGTACGAGGACGTCGCCGGTCAGATCGACCGTATCGGCCTTGAGCTCGACCGTCATAAGG
This sequence comes from Mesorhizobium sp. B2-8-3, assembly GCF_006440815.1. Classification (NCBI taxonomy): domain Bacteria; kingdom Pseudomonadati; phylum Pseudomonadota; class Alphaproteobacteria; order Hyphomicrobiales; family Phyllobacteriaceae; genus Mesorhizobium; species Mesorhizobium sp. B2-8-3. The sequence goes on along the minus strand of NZ_VFTW01000027.1, from coordinate 25,645 downwards.
ACACGCTCAGGCGCGATATCGCCGTGCTCGACGACCTGCATGAGCAGACCAAGGACTCCATCCTCAACCTCGACGCCTATGTGCAGGCCGGCAAGAAATTCGTCGACAACTACCGCGCCGACGAGCTGCCGAAGCTGAAGGCCGCGGCGGAGGCGAAGAGCGCCGACACCGTCGGCTCCCTGGAGGCGCAAACCTACCAGGACGCCGTGCAGGCGCTCGACCGCCTTGAAAAGCGCATCTTCTATCTCATTCAGGCCCGTCAACTCGGCATCCAGCAATTGCCGCAGATCCGCATCGTGCAGTCGGGCGACGAGACGCTGATCGAGAACCTGCAGGCGACTTCGGCGCTGACCGTGCCGGCCTGGAAGCAGAAGATGGTCATCCTGCTTGGGCTGACCAACCAGAAGTCGGCTCTGGAGCTGCAAAAGACCGTAACCGACGCCACCAACGAGATGATCCGCCAGACATCGAAGATGATGAAGGATCAGGCCATCTCCATCGAGGAACAGGCGCAGCGCGGCATCGTCGATGTCGAGACGCTGGCGCAGGCCAACCACGATCTGATCGACACCGTGCAAGGTGTGCTCAAGGTCCAGGAGCAAGGCCGGCAAAAGCGGGCCGACGCCGAAAAGCAGATGGACAAGATGACCGCCGACCTCAAGAAAGCGCTCACCCAGGGCTGACGGGGCCTCGATGCCAATGAAGCTTTCGTCCGTTCTGGCGTTGGCGGCCGTGCTGCTGCTGGCGGCCTGCAATTCGGGCAATGTCAAATTCTCGATCGTCTCCGGTTCCGAGAACACGGTGCTGGAGCCGATCGTGCAGGAGTTCTGCGCCAAGCAGGGCGCGACCTGCACCATCTCTTACCAAGGCTCGCTCGATATCGGTCTCGGTCTGCAGAAGGCCAGCGGGTTCGATCAGGACGCGGTCTGGCCGGCGTCGAGCGTCTGGGTCGACCTGTTCGATACCGGCCGCAAGGTACGCAACCTCACCTCGATCGCGCAGATGCCGGTCATCCTCGGCGTGCGCAAATCCAAGGCCGCCGAACTCGGCTGGATCGGCAGGCAAGTCTACATGAAGGACATCCTTGCCGCGGTGAAGGACGGCAAGCTCAAATTCCTGATGACTTCGGCCACGCAGTCCAACTCCGGCGCCAGCGCCTATCTGGCGATGCTCTCCAGCGCGCTCGGCGGCAAGGAAGTGATCCAGCCCGGCGACCTCGACAATCCCTCCGTGCACGACACGGTCGGCGCCCTGTTGCAGGGCGTCGAGCGCTCTTCCGGGTCTTCAGGCTGGCTGGCCGACCTCTATGTCGATTCCGCGCGCAAGGGCACGCTCTATGACGCGATGTGGAATTACGAGGCGACGCTGAAAGAGACCAACGACAGGCTGAAGCAAATGGGCGACGAGCCGCTCTACGCGGTCTATCCGGCCGATGGCGTCGCGGTCGGCGATTCCCCGCTCGGCTTCATCGATCACGGGCGCGGCGCCGATGTCGAAAAGTTCTTCGCCGACCTGCTCGCCTATCTGCAGTCGGACACGGTGCGCAAGCGCATCGCCGACACTGGCCGGCGACTGCCGCTCGGCGGCGCCTCGGTCCAGGCGACGGCTGAGCCCGACTGGAATTTCGATCCGGGCAAGCTGGTGACGTCGATCCGCATGCCGGAACCCGCGGTGATCCGCAAGGCGCTTGACCTCTACCAGCAGGCGCTGCGCAAACCGTCATTGACGGCGCTCTGCTTCGACTTCTCGGGTTCGATGGAGAACGAGGGCGAAACGCAGTTGCAGCAGGCCGCGCAGTTCCTGTTCACGCCGGAAAAGTCGAGCGAAGTGCTGGTGCAATGGACGCCGTCCGACCACATTTTCGTGCTGCCTTTCGACAGCAAAGTGCGCGACATTTTCGACGCGACCGGTGATCCTGCGGGCCAGAACCAGCTGCTTGGCGACGTGGCGCAACAGCGCGCCGGCGGCGGTACCGACATGTATGCCTGCGCCTCGCAGGCGCTGCAGAAGATCCTGACGACGCCCGACCTGCCGAAATACCTGCCGGCCATCGTCATCATGACGGATGGCCGCACCGACGGCAGCGCCGAGCCGTTCTTGGCTGAGTGGCGCCAGGCGCCGCTGCGGGTGCCGGTGTTCGGGATCACCTTCGGCGATGCCGACAAGAGCCAGCTCGACAGTCTCGCCAAGGCGACCTCGGCGCGTGTCTTCGACGGCGGCGGCGACCTTGCGGGTGCCTTCCGCGCGGCGCGCGGCTACAACTAAGGCCAACCATGCGCGGCTTGTTCGGCAATGACTGGAACTGGATCGCGGCGGGGCTGGTGTCGGCCGCGCTGCTGATTGGTCTCGGCACGTTCACCCACTTCCCCTTCCTGGTCTCGGCGGTGATCTCGGTTCTGGTCTTTGCCGGATTGATCTTCGTGCTGGCGCCACGTCAGCTGTTCGAAGGGCTCGACCTGCGCTCGATCGGCGGCGGCCAGGTGGCGTTCGCGCGCGAATTGCTGGCGCAGGCGCAGCCGGCGGCCGACCGGCTGGCGGCCGCGGCCGGCTCTATCGCCGACAAGGACATAAAAGCCAAGGTGAAGAACCTTTCCGATATCGCCGCCGACGTCATCTCCAAGGTCGAAGCGAAACCGGCAAGCGCTGCTTCCGTGCGGCGCTTCCTGACCTATTACGTGCCGCAGGCGGTGGAAGTCGCGGAAGGCTATGCCACGCTTGCCGATCGCCGCGCGCCAAGCCAGCAGCGGCTTGCCACTGTCGGCGCGGTGATCACCAAGCTGCAGGACGCCTTCGTCCACTATGCCGACAGCCAGGCGGACTCCGAGCTTGGCACGCTCGACGTTGACCTTCGACTCATCCAGGAGTCGCTGAAAGAGGATATCGGTCGCTGATGGCCCTTTCTCGCCGCGCTTTCGGACTGGGACTGCTTGCCGCCGCCGCGGCCGGAACGGGCGGCTATCTGACGCTCAAGGACCGGCCGGAGTTCCGCGGTTATCTCGGCAACCGCGCGCATCTGTTCGGCTTCGTCGGCGGCGAGAAGCAGGCTTTCCTGGCCGACCCCGATGTGATCGGCGCGCTTGGCGGCTACGGGCTGGAGCTCGACGCGCGTGTCGCCGGTTCGGTCGAGATGGTGCGCGAGCCGGCACTCCTGACGCAGAAGCCGCAATTCCTGTGGCCATCCTCGTCGATCATGGTCGATCTCGCGCGTAAGAGCGGCGTTTCCGTCCGCAACGACCAGGTGGTGCTCAATTCGCCGATCGTCGTCTACACCTGGGGCCCGGTGATCGAAGGCCTGAAGAAGAGCGGCTTGGTCACCGTCGCCGCCAAGGGCGGCTACAACCAGCTCGATCTCAAGGCGCTGCTCGATGCCATCCTGGCCGGCAAGAACTGGTCGGATCTCGGCATTTCCGAACTCTATGGCCGCGCACGCATCGTCTCCACCGACCCCAACCGCTCCAATTCCGGCTTCATGTTCGCAGGGCTCGTGCTCAGCCTGATGAGCGGCGACGTGGCGACGCAGGAACTGCTTGCCCGGCATGGCGAGGAGGCGAAGTCGATCTTCCGCAGCATGGGCCTGAAATCGTCCTCGTCGGGCAAGCTGTTCGACCAGTATATCGCCGGAGGGCTCGGCGCCGAGCCGATGGTGGTGGGCTACGAAAACCAGCTCGTGGAATGGGCGCTTGCCGATCCGGAGCGCTGGCAGCGCGTGCAGGCCGGCGCCGGCGCCAAGCCGGAGATTCTCTATCCGCGCCCCACCGTCTATTCGGCGCATCCGCTGATCGTCATCGATCCGGCGGTCGATCCGCTGCTCGAAGCGCTGACCAGCCCGAAGCTGCAGCAACTCGCCTGGTCGAAGCACGGGTTCCGCGGGCCGCTCGGTACCGTGGCGGGCGATGCAGACGCCATCGCCGGCGTGCGGCCGGCCGAGATCGAGGCGGTGCTGCCGATGCCTTCGGCCGACGTCATGCTTTCGCTGCTGTCGCAGATGGAAGGCTGACCGGCCAGCTTGGCCGATTCCTTAGCCCTGCCCCATCCGGTTCCAGGCGTCCAGGCCGGCGATCTTGTAGGCTTCGGCCAGCGTCGGATAGTTGAAGGTGTTGTTGACGAAGAAGTCGACCGTGCCGCCGAGGTTGATCACCGCCTGGCCGATATGAATGAGCTCGGTAGCGCCCTCGCCGACGATGTGGGCGCCGAGCAGGCGGCGCGTCTCGACCGAGAACAACAGCTTCAGGAAGCCGCTCGAAACGCCCATGATGTGGCCGCGCGAGGTCTCGCGGAAGCGCGCCAGGCCGACCTCGTAGGCTGCGCCGCTGTCGCGCACCTGTTCTTCCGACAGGCCGACCGTGGAAATTTCCGGCACGGCGTAGATGCCATAGGGAAAGCTCTCCGGCGGCGGCGGCAGGTGGACCCCGAAGGCGTGGCAAGCCGCCACCCGGCCCTGCTCCATCGACGTCGAAGCCAGGCTCGGGAAGCCGATGACGTCGCCGGACGCGTAGATGTTTGAAACCGTGGTCTGGAAGGTATGCGGATCGACCTTGATGCGGCCGCGGGCGTCGGCCTCGATGCCGACCGTGTCGAGGCCGAGGCTGGCGACATTGCCGGTGCGGCCGGCTGCGTAGAGCACCATCTCGGAGCGGATGGTGCGGCCATCGGCCAGCGTCACTTCGGCGTGGTCGGGTTTCGAGGCGATCTCCTTCACCGTGCTGCCGAGGCGGATGGTCATGCCGCGGTCACGCATCTGGTGAATGAAGTCGTCGACGATCTCGCGATCGATGAAGTCGAGGATGGTGTTGCGCGGCTCGACCAGTGTCACCGGCACGTCGAGGGCGGAAAAGATGGTGGCGTATTCGACGCCGATGACGCCGGCGCCGATCACCGTCAGCGTGCGCGGCAGATGGTGGAGTTCCAGCATCTCGTCGCTGTCGAAGACGCGCTTTTTGTCGAAGGGCACGTCGGCCGGCCGGTGCGGCCTGGTGCCGACGGCGATCAGCGCGTTGGCGAAGCCAACTTCGCTGTAGTCGCCATTGTCGGCGGTCAGGCTGACCTTGTTCGGCGTGAGGAACTTCACGGCGGCGCGCGCGCTCTTCACCGTGTTGCGCATGAACTGATGCTGCAGCACCTCGACCTCATGGTCGAGCGTCTTGTGCAGCCGGTCGACCAGATCTGAGATCGAAATGTCCTGCTTGACCCGGTAGCCACGCCCGTAGAAGCCGCGTTCGCGCCAGCCCGAGAGGTTGAGCACCGTCTCGCGCAGCGTCTTCGACGGGATGGTGCCGGTGTGCACCGAGACGCCGCCCAGGCGCCGGCCCCGGTCAACCACCAGCACCGACTTGCCGAGCTTGGCCGATTGCACCGCGGCGCGGCGCCCCGAAGGGCCGCTGCCAATGACCAGCATGTCGTAGTCCATGTCCCCGTCCCCTTTGTGCGCCGCAGCAAGCTAGACCGGGAAGAATGTCATGTTCAACAGGCAACACACCATTCCCTCGGCAGGCGAATCCGCCAATGCAACCAAAAGCATGCGGAACCTTAACTGGACGGCAAGGCTTGCGTGCAATGGTCCATGTCGAGGGGACCACCGGGGTGGCAGGGTTGACGATTTCCAAAAGCGATGCGTTGCCTGGCGCGGAGACGGGTTTCTGGCACGGCCTTCAGAGCAGCGCGGTTCTTACCGATCTGCGCGAAGGCCTGTTCCGTTTCATCGCGTTGGCGGTCGCCGCGGTCTTCGTCTATCGCGGCGCGTACCAGATGGTTATCGATCCGGGCAGGCTGAACGTCCTGCTGCTCATGATCTCAGATGCGCTGACTTTCATCTGGCTGCTGCTGGCGCGCCGACCGATTGTCCGCGACTGGAGCCCTTTCACGGTATTCATCTCGCTGACGGCCGGTTTCGGCTCGGGTTTCGTATCGCTCCAGGACGGAATCGCCATCATCCCGCTCTATATCGCGGCGCCGCTGCAATTCCTGGCGCTGTGGCTGGTGATCTGGGGCAAGATGTCGCTTGGCCGCTCCTTCGCCATCCTGCCCGCCAATCGCGGCGTCGTCACCGGCGGCGCCTACCGCTTCGTGCGGCACCCGATCTATGCCGGCTACCTGGCCGGGCACATCCTTTTCCTGCTGTCGAGCTTCTCTATCTACAATTTCACGGTCTACGCGATCATCACCCTGTTCCAGATCCATCGTATCCTGCGTGAGGAGCGCATCCTGGCGCTCACCGAGGAATATCGCGACTATCTCGGGCGGGTTCGCTACAGGCTCTGCCCCGGCATCTTCTGATATCGCGCCGGTCCGCCGGCGGGCACCTTCCTTGAATTCCGGGCCACCCTCACCATTTGAAAAGGGCGGCAGGCATCCTCAAGCGGATGCCGCTATTGAGGAACGGATATGAACGCACGCGTATTGGACGGCGAGATCATCACGACCAGGTTCGAGGACACTCGCGCCTATCGCGGGGTGCGGACAAGGCGCATCTTCGCCTTCCTGCTCGACTATTTCTTCGTCGCGCTGCTGACCATTCCCTTCGCCATCCTGGTCGCCATTCTCGGGCTTTTGACTTTCGGCCTCGGCTGGGCGCTGTTTTCGGTGCTGGTGCCGATGGTCGCCATTCTCTACATCTGGAACACGCTGGGCAGCCGCGACCAGGCGACGACCGGCATGAAGATCATGGGCATCCGCCTAGAGAAGCTCGACGGCAGCCGCATCGACGGCATGACGGCCGTGGTTCACTCGGTGCTGTTCTGGGCCGGCAACGTCATCCTGACGCCGCTGGTGCTCCTGGTCACGCTGTTCTCCGACCGCAAGCGCACGCTGCACGACCTGCTGCTCGGCACGGTGGTCACCCGCACCGATATCTGACGGCGTTCCACCGCCGTGTCGATCAGACCGCCGCGCCTCCTGTGCTTAAATATGAACAGGTCAAGCCCGTCGCGTCCGCACAATCCTGTTGAATTTTTCGCTGACCGGGCCAAAGGTAGAGCGATTCGCAGGAGCGTTTCCAAGATTAGATGACGCAGCATCCGACCCAGTCGCCGCAGTTCTTCCTGACCGCGCCGTCGCCGTGCCCTTATCTGGAGGGACAGTTCGAGCGCAAGGTGTTCACGCACCTTGTCGGCGACAAGGCGCCGGAGATGAACGACCTGCTGACGCAAGGCGGCTTCCGGCGCTCGCAGAACATCGCCTACCGTCCGGCCTGCGAGTCGTGCCGCGCCTGTGTCTCGGTTCGCATCCTGGCACAGGAATTCAGCCCCAGCCGCAACATGCGCCGCGTCATCCAGCACAATGCCGACCTCGTCGGCGCCATGCATGACGCGCAGCCCTCGACCGAGCAATACTCGCTCTTCCGCGGCTATCTCGACGCCCGCCATCGCCGTGGCGGCATGTCGGACATGACCGTGCTCGACTATGCGATGATGGTGGAAGACACGCATGTCGACACCAAGATCATCGAATACCGGCGTCGCGGCCCCGACACGTTCATCACCGGCAAGGGCCATGGCGAGCTGATCGCGGTCGCGCTCACCGACAAGATGGCCGATGGCCTGTCGATGGTCTATTCCTATTTCAATCCTGACTTCGAGGACCGCTCGCTCGGCACCTTCATGATCCTCGATCACATCGCCCGCGCCAAGGCGATGGGACTGCCCCACGTCTATCTCGGCTACTGGGTCAACGGCTCGCGCAAGATGAATTATAAGATGCGCTTCATGCCGCAGGAGCATCTCGGCCCGAAAGGCTGGGAACGCTACGACCACGAAGCGGTCAGTCGCTAAAACAGTTTTCCCGAACCCGCCCTTATTGTGTTTCAAGGGAGAAGACGCCGATCTTGCGCGCCCTCGCGCGCGAGGTGCAATCGCGCCGGCCCTTGCTCTCGCTTTGTTTCGAGAACGATCACATGTCTTCCCACACCGATCACCAGAAAGGCCCCTCGTCACCGCCATCGGCGGTCTGGTGCTGAGCATAGATATTCCGCTGATCCGGCTCGCGGATGGCGAAGCTTGGACCATCCTTTTGCTGCGCACCAGCTGCACCTTGGCGGCGGCGCTGATCATGTGGGCGGTCTGGCGCTTGTACAGCAAGAATGCGCCGCAGCTCATACCCGGCTGGTCGGGGCTGGTCGTGGCCGTGATTTACGGGCTCGGCGCGGTCGCCTTCATGACAGCCGTCTATCATACATCGACAGCCGATCTGGTCTTCATCCTGGCCTTCAACACCGTCTTCGCGGCGCTGCTGTCGTGGCTGTTCCTGAAGGAGCGGCCGCGACCGCTGACCCTCGCCGCGATGGCGCTGATGATCGTCGGCGTCGCCATCATCGTCGGCGATTCCGTCGGCACGGGATATTTGTTCGGCGACCTGATGGCATTGTGTTCGGCCTTCCTGATTGCCTGCGCCATCACCATCTCGCGCGCCAGCGGCAAGGACATGGGCTTTACCGCGCTTATCGGCGTGATCCTGCCTTTTGGGGTGGCGGCGTTCATGGTCTCCAGAACCGGCTTTCAAGTCGAAGCGCCGTGGTGGATCATCCTGAACGGCGGCGTCGTCATGCCGATCGCGTTCTTCTGCCTCGCCAACGGACCGAAATACATCTCGGGCGCGGAAGTCGCGATGTTCTATCTCTTGGAAACGATCCTGGCGCCGGTCTGGGTGTGGATGATCTTCGCCGAGACACCGTCACGCAACAGCCTGATCGGCGGCGGCATCATGATCGTAACGCTGGTCGCGCATTCGCTCTGGCAATTGCATGAGGGCCGCAAGCGCCGTGCGGACCTCGCGGTGCATCACCCGGCCTGAATCTTCCTTGGCTCGGCGGCCGTCTCGATCCGGGGCGGCGCGCCGGCCTCGTCGGCGACAGGCGGAAGCTCGTCCATGATCTCGACCTCGCGCAGCCATTCGCGCCAGATGGCGACGAGCAGCGCCATCAACACCGGGCCGATGAACAGGCCGAGGAAACCCATCGTCTTGACGCCGCCGATCAGGCCGAAAAAGGTCGGCAGGAACGGCAGCTTGATCGGGCCGCCGACGAGCTTGGGCCGCAAGGTCTTGTCGACGATGAAGAGCTCCACCGCGCCCCAGATGAACAGGGCCGCGCCGGCGAAAAGCTTGCCGCTGGCGGCGAGGTAGATCGACACCAGGGTGAAGGAGAGCGGCGCGCCGCCCGGGATCAGCGCCATGATGCCGGTGAGCGCGCCGAGCGTCACCGGCGACGGCACGCCGGCGAGCCAATAGGCGATGCCGAGCACCAGGCCCTCGCCGATGGCGATGATGGTCATGCCGGTGACCGTCGAGGAAATGGTTGCCGGCACGACGCGCGAGATACGCTCCCAGCGCGTCGGCAGGATGCGTTCGCCGAGGCGATCGACCTGGGCCGCGAAAGATTCGCCGTCGCGATAGGCGAAGAACAGCGCGATCATCATGAACAGAAGCGTCAGCAACAGGCCGAAGGCGCTGCCGCCGGCGGCCAAGGCGCCGCGATAGATGCTGCCGATGTTGGAGCCGCTGATCAGCTGGATCAATTCGCCGATGCCGCCGGGATGGCCGAGGTAGCCCGTCCATTGCTCGTTCAGCCACTCGCCGACGACCGGCATGGTGGCGATCCAACCCGGCGTCACCGCGCCGTGCCGATTGGTCTCGATCGCCCAGGTCACCCACTCGCGCAGCTCGTTGATGGCATAGGTGCCGGCAAGCGCGATCGGCACCACCAGGAAGGTGAGGATGAAAAGTATGGCCAAGGTCGCGCCGACGGTGCGGTTGCCGCCGACGGCGACGAGCAGCCGGCGGTAGAGCGGCCAGCTGGCGAAGGCGATGACGAGCGCGGCCAGCACCGGGAACAGGAAGCCGTGGAAGAAATAGACGCCGGCGGCGGCGATCAGCACCAGGAGCCAGCGCGCCGCCGACAGCGGCGGGATGACGGCCGCCCTGAGCGGCGTCGACAGGCCGAACAGGCGCTGCCCCGGTTTCTGGATCTCAGCCCGCTTCAAGCGTGCGTTTCTCCCCTGCCCGATGGTTCAATGGATGCTTATGCACCATCATAGTGCAGCAATCGTGACGATAGTCCAAATGTTCGTCCTTGCCTTCTCCCCTTGTGGGGTAAGCAGCCGTGCCAGTGGCACGATGAAAGGCCAGCGAACACCGGGACGCTGCGAAGCAGCGGGGACCCGGCCGGGGTGGATCGGCCACCACCCGGCCCTTCGCAGGCTCAGGGCGTTCGAAGCTCGAAAAGCCAAGCAATTGGCTTTTCGTCCGCTAACGCGGACCGCTTCTTACCCCACAAGGAGAGAAGGGAAGCCTCGCTACCCGAACTTGCCCGTCCTGGGGAAACCCTTCGGCACCATGCGGCCGGCAGCGGCACGCGCTCCGATCCACTCGGCAAGCTCCTCGCGCGACTTGGTGAAGGTGCGATCGGCCGAATCCTGCCAGGAGAGCCCCGTCTCGAGGGTGAAGGTCTTCAGGTCCAGCACGCCGCCATCCTTGTATTTCTGCAGGCGCACACCCTTGCCGCGCGCCATTTCCGGGATTTCGGCCAGCGGGAAGACCAGCATCTTGCGGTTCTCGCCGACAATGGCGAGATGGTCGCCCGACACCGGGATGCAGCGCTTGGCCTCGTCCGGCGCCTTGACGTTCATCACCTGCTTGCCCTTGCGGGTGTTGGCGACGACCTCTTCCTCCGCAACGACGAAACCGTTGGCATCATAGGAGACGAGCAGCAGCTTGCGTTTGGGATCATGGACAAAGGCGGTGACGATGTCCTGATCGTTCTCCATGTCGACGATGATGCGGATCGGCTCGCCATGGCCGCGTCCGCCCGGCAGCCGGTCGGCGCCGATGGTGTAGAACTTGCCGCCGGTGGTGAAGACCAGGATCTTGTCCGTGGTCTGGGCATGGAAGGCGAGCTTCAGGCTGTCGCCTTCCTTGAAGGCGAGCTGCGAATGGTCGGTCAGGTGGCCCTTCATGGCGCGCAGCCAGCCCTTTTCCGACACAACGACGGTGACCGGCTCGCGCTCGATCATGGCGTGCGCGATGTCGGTCAGGTCATGCTCGGGCGCGTCAGCGAACTGGGTGCGGCGCCTACCGAGTTCGGTCTCCGGGCCGAATTTGTCGCGGACCTTGGTGACTTCCCATTTGATCGTCGCCCACTGTTTGGCGTCGGAGGCCAGCAGCGCCTCGATCTGCTTCTTCTCGGCGGTGAGGCCGTCGAATTCCTTGCGGATCTCGATCTCTTCCAGCTTGCGCAGAGCCCGCAATCGCATGTTGAGGATGGCTTCGGCCTGATTATCGGTGAGCGACCAGCGGGCCATCATCACCTGCTTGGGCTCATCCTCCTCGCGGATGATCTTGATCACCTCGTCGATGTTGAGATAGGCGATCAGGTAGCCGGCAAGGATTTCCAGCCGTCTCTCGATCTCGCCGAGCCGGTATTTCGAGCGGCGGATCAAAACCTCGCGGCGGTGGTCGAGCCACTCCTTCAGCACGCCCTTCAGCGACAGGACGTTCGGCACCTTGCCGCGCGACAAAACGTTCATGTTGAGCGGGAAGCGGCTTTCGAGCTCGGTGAGCTTGAACAGCGATTCCATCAGGAGGCCGGGATCGACGGTGCGGCTCTTCGGCACCAGGACGACGCGGATGTCTTCCGCACTCTCGTCGCGGATGTCCTCGAGCAGCGGCAGCTTGCGCGCCATCAAAAGCTCGGCGATCTTCTCGATCAGCCTGGCCTTCTGGACGCCGTAGGGGATTTCGGTGACGACGATGCTCCAGGTGCCTCTGCCCTGGTCTTCCTGACCCCATTTCGAGCGCACGCGAAAACCGCCACGGCCCGTTTCATAGGCTTCGAGGATCGAGGCGCGGCTGTCGACGATGATGCCACCGGTCGGGAAATCCGGCCCCTGGACGAAATCCATCAGTTTCGCCACCGGCGCGTCCGGATGCTCGATCAGGTGAAGCGCTGCGTCGCAAAGCTCAGCGGCGTTATGCGGCGGGATCGAGGTGGCCATGCCGACGGCAATGCCGGAGGAACCGTTGGCGAGCAGGTTCGGGAAGGCGCCCGGCAGGACGGACGGCTCCTCGTCCTCTTCATTGTAGGTCGGCCGGAAATCGACTGCGTCCTCGGTGATGCCGGCAAGCAGCTCGCTCGCCACCTCTGTCATGCGCGCTTCGGTGTAACGCATGGCGGCGGCGTTATCGCCGTCGATGTTGCCGAAATTGCCCTGCCCGTCGACCAGCGGGTAGCGCATCGAGAAATCCTGCGCGAGGCGCACCAGGGCGTCGTAGATCGACTGGTCGCCATGCGGATGGAACTTGCCCATCACGTCGCCGACGATGCGGGCGCATTTGGCAAAGCCCTGATCGGGATTGAGCCGGAGCAGCCGCATGGCGTGCATGATGCGGCGATGGACCGGCTTCAGACCGTCGCGCACATCCGGCAGCGCCCGGTGCATGATGGTCGACAGCGCGTAAGCCAGATAGCGCCGCTCGAGCGCTTCCTTCAGATCGACCGGTTCGATTTTATCGCCGCCGCCATTGTCATCAGGCGGCAAAAGCCTTTTTCCCATGGATTTGGACTAGCCGAGCGGGTGATTCGCGGCAAGCGCCGCGTGAACGTCGGCGCATTCGCCGCGGCTATGGACACGCAGCCGGCGGTGTGAAGGATTTCACGGAAGCGGCGCCGCGGCGGCTGCAATTTGCCGCCGATCTGCAACAGGCTTAGTCGGCAACACGACCCCGGCCAACATCAATCCGTTACATGCGGCCGCTATCTGGCAATGCAACGCGCTGGCGAAGGAAAGCCGCGGTCTTCATGACAAATTCACCGCATCGCGCAATGGCTGCCGACCGGCGTTTGCTTTTCATCGCCGTTTTCGACAAATGGGGCCGGAAATGCCTTTTTCCCGTCCCGTTCGTCACGGAATGGTGATGGAGCAGATTTCAAAACAATTTCACATAGCCAATCAGGACAGGGAACTCGCCATGACAATCCAACGCTCAACGCTCAAGAAACTGGCTTTTTCGACCTTTCTGCTGACGCTGCCGCTCAATGCGGCCTTCGCCGCCGATCCGGCGGTGGCCGAGCGCATCAAGGCAGCCCTTGCCGCCCAGGGTGTCGACATTTCCTGGACGGGCGTCTCCGGCGACGATTCGAACGCCGTGCTGCAGGGTGTTTCCATCAAGCCGGCGGCCGAGAAGGAAGCGCTGCCGATCGGCGACGTGAAGCTGGAAGGGGTCAGCGAAGCCAATGGCGGCTATGAGATCGCCACCGTCTCGACCTCGCCTTTCGAGCACAGCAAGGATGGCGTGACGCTCAACCTCAGCCCGGTGGTCATCCACGACATGAAGGTTCCCGCCGAAGGCGGCACCGATCCGCTCGGCTCGCTGATGATGTACAAGTCGGCGGAACTCTCCAACATGACGGTCAAGGTCGGCGACAAGACGGCGTTCGCGATGGACGGGCTTGCCGTCCAGATCACCCCGCCGGCCGACGGCAAGGCGATGGACTTCACCGCCAACACCGAAAAATTCACCGCCGACCTGTCGTTGGTCGACGATCCGAAGTCGAAGGAAGCCATCGAGGCGCTGGGCTACCAGAACATCTCGGGCAACATCGCGATGGCCGGCACCTGGCAGCCGAGCGACGGCAAGATGGAGCTGTCGAAATATGACGTCTCGGTCGAGAATGCCGGCACGCTCGGCATGACCTTCGACCTCGGCGGCTACACGGTCGACTTCATCAAGTCGATGCAGGAGATGCAGAAGAGGCTCGCCGCCCAGCCGGAAGGCGCCGACAATTCCGCGCAAGGGATGGCCATGCTCGGCCTGATGCAGCAGCTTTCCTTCAATGGCGCCTCGGTGCGCTTCGAGGACGATTCGCTCACCGGCAAGGTGCTCGACTATGTCGGCAAGCAGCAGGGCATGTCGGCCAAGGACGTCGCCAACCAGGCCAAGGCGATCGTGCCGTTCGGCATGGCGCAGCTCAACAATCCCGAGCTGACGGCCGAGGTGTCGGCTGCCGTCAACACCTTCCTCGACGACCCGAAGAGCCTGGAAATCTCGGCCGAGCCGCCGTCGTCGGTGCCGTTCGCGCTGATCATGGCCGGCGCCATGTCCAACCCGCTCGACTTGCCGAAGACGCTGGGCGTCAAGGTCAAGGCGAACCAGGACTGATCGAATTAGCTGCCTTCTCCCCGTCACTATACGGGGAGAAGGTGCCGGCAGGCGGATGAGGGGCAGCGCCGACGCTTGCGAATATGTAATTCGGTGCTGAACCGACTGCCTGTCAGAAGGCCTCAGCTGTTACGACCGCGTGCAAATCGCCAGCACCCGCGCTGCCCCTCATTGTCCTGCCGGACATTTCTCCCCGTATAGTGACGGGGAGAAATGGCAGTTGCTAGGCTGCCGTCAGTCCTTCTTCGTCACCGCGACGCGCAGCGACAGCTCGCGCAGCTGTTGCGGGGTGGCTTCGGAAGGCGCGCTCATCAGCAGGTCATAGGCCTGCTGGTTCATCGGGAACATGGTGATCTCGCGCAGGTTCTTGGCGCCGACGAGCAGCATGACGATGCGGTCGACGCCCGCCGCCATGCCGCCATGCGGCGGCGCGCCATACTGGAAGGCGCGGTAGAGGCCGCCGAAGCGCTCCTCCACCGTCGCGCGGTCCAGGCCGACCATCTCGAAAGCCTTGACCATGGTTTCCGGCAGGTGGTTGCGGATGCCGCCCGACGCGATCTCGAAGCCGTTGCAGACCATGTCGTACTGGAACGCCTTGATGCCGAGCGGCTGCTCACCATTCAGCGCGTCGATGCCCCCTTGCGGCATGGAGAACGGATTGTGCGCGAAGTCGATCTTCTTCTCGTCCTCGTTCCATTCGAAGAACGGGAAGTCGACGATCCAGCAAAGTTCGAAGCGCTCGCGGTCGACCAGGTTCAGCTCCTCGCCGGCGCGCGTACGCGCCGCGCCCGCGAAAGTGACGAACTTCTTCGGGTCGCCGGCGACGAAGAAAGCGGCATCGCCATCGGCGAGGCCGAGCTGCTGGCGGATCGCCTCGGTGCGCTCCTCGCCGATGTTCTTGGCGATCGGGCCGGCGCCTTCGAGTTTTTCACCTTCCTTGCGCCAGAAGATGTAGCCGAGCCCCGGCTGGCCCTCGCCCTGCGCCCAGGAATTCATGCGGTCACAGAAGGCGCGGCTGCCGCCGGTCTTGGCCGGAATGGCCCACACCTCGGCCTTCGGATCGTTGGCGAGGATGTTGGCGAACACCTTGAAGCCGGAGTCGCGAAAATGATCCGAGACGGCCTGCATCTCGATCGGATTGCGCAGGTCCGGCTTGTCGGTGCCATAGGTGCGCATCGCCTCGTCATAGGGAATGCGGCGGAATTTCTGCGTCACCGGCTTGCCGGCGGCGAACGTCTCGAAGACCGCGCGGAGGACAGGCTCCATAGTGCTGAGGACGTCGTCCTGCTCGACGAAGCTCATTTCGAGGTCGAGCTGGTAGAACTCGCCCGGCAGTCGGTCGGCGCGCGGATCCTCGTCGCGGAAGCAGGGCGCGATCTGGAAATAGCGGTCAAAGCCGGAGACCATGATCAGCTGCTTGTACTGCTGCGGCGCCTGCGGCAGCGCGTAGAAGGTGCCGGGATGGATGCGCGAGGGCACCAGGAAGTCGCGCGCGCCTTCCGGCGACGAGGCGGTGAGGATCGGCGTCGAAAATTCGGTGAAACCGACCTCCCCCATTCGCTTGCGCATCTCGGCGATGATCTTCGTGCGCGCCAAGATATTCCGGTGCAGCGTCTCGCGGCGCAGGTCGAGGAAGCGGTATTTCAGGCGGATGTCTTCGGGATATTCAGGTTCGCCGAACACCGGCAGCGGCAGCTCCTTGGCGGCCGACAGCACTTCGATCTCGCGCGCGAAAATCTCGATCTCGCCGGTCGGCAGGTTTGGATTGACGGTTTCCGGCATGCGCGCCTTGACCTCGCCGTCGACGCGGATCACCCATTCGCCGCGCAGTGTCTCGGCCACCTTGAAGGCCGGCGAATCCGGATCGGCGACGATCTGGGTCAGGCCGTAATGGTCGCGCAGGTCGATGAAAAGCAGGCCGCCATGGTCGCGCACGCGATGCACCCAGCCCGACAGGCGGACGGAATTGCCGACGTCGCTCTTTCTCAACTGGGCACAAGTGTGGCTGCGGTAACGATGCGTGGTCATGGGTAAAGTCCGGAAATTGCGGGCGTCGGCCCGGCTCGAAAATTGGCGCGAAAAGCGCATGAGAGGCCGGCTTTGTCAAGGCAAGCGGTCACACAGGCGCGCTGCCGCAGCCGCTCAAGCAAAGTGGATCTGCGCGCCCTGGCTTTGGAAAGCGGCGAGCGTGGCGGGAGGCGCGCTCTTTTCCACCACGAGATGGCGGATCGCATCCGCCTTCGCCACGCGATAGGGCGCGGCGGTGGCAAGCTTGTCGTTGGTGACGGCAATGACGATACCAGCGCTGTTTTTTGCCATGGCGCGCTTCACCTCGGCTTCGGCCGAATCGACGGCGGTGACGCCGCGCGCGACATCCAGCCCGCAGGAGCCCAGAAAGAACAGATCGGCGCCGAGTTGCGCGACGGCGGCGAGCGTGTCGGCGCCGACGCAGGTGCCAAGATCGGGCACATAGCGGCCGCCGAGCACGATCAGCTCGACCAGGGGAAGGTTCGCCAGAGCCGAGGCGACGCCCAGCGAATTGGTGGCGACGGTCAGTTGGATGCCGCGCGGGATCGCCCTGGCGATAGCCTCATTGGTCGTGCCGCCGTCGATGAACAGCGACTGCCCCGCGCTCAGCAGCCCGACCGCCGCCCTGGCGAGCCGCGTTTTTTCCTCGACCGCATGACGGCTGCGCTGGCTGAGCGTCGCGGCGGCAAAGGGCGCGGAAGCGACCGCGCCGCCATAGACGCGGCGCAGTTGCCCGGCCTTCGCCAATTCCCTGAGATCGCGGCGCACCGTGTCTTCCGACACGCCGAAGCGGCTGGCGAGCTCTCCGGCCAGCACCTTTCCGTCCGCCGCAAGCCGGTCGCGAATGAGTTGGTGGCGTTCTTCGGTGAGCATGCACGATCCTATTTATTTGTGCACGTTATTGCATGTTTTGCCTGTTCATGCAAGAAACAGAGTCGCCGGCGGACCGCGAAGAGGTCGCGCGCCAAAATCTCCTTGTTGGATTGCCCGTGATGACCCTTGGCCTGAAACTCGCTCCGCAGCACCGCGTCTATGCCGGCTTCGCGATCTATTCCTTCGCTATGGGCAACATCTTTCCGCGCCTGCCCGACATCAAGCATGCCATGCAGATCGAGGACGGCACGCTGGGACTCGCCCTGATCGGGACGCCGATCGGCACGCTGATCGCGCTGACGCTGGCGACGCCGATCCTGGAGCGCGTCGGCTTTCGCCGCGCGCTGCTGTGGCTGGTGCCGCTGCTGGCGCTTGCCTATTCCGTCGCGGTGCACGCGCCGGGCCCGGCCGCGTTGTTCCTGATGCTGCTCCCGGTCGGACTGATGATCGGCAGCATCGAGATCATCTTGAATGTCGAGGCCGACAGGACCGAGTTCCTGCTCAAGCGCCGCATCATGAACCGGGCGCATTCGTTCTGGAGCATCGGCTTCTTCGGCGCCGGGCTGTTCGGCGGCGCGCTGGCGCATCTCGGCCTGTCGCCGCAACTGCATCTGGTGCTGGTGGTGCCGATGGTGGCGGTTGCGGTGGCGCTGTTGCTCGGCGGCTTCCAACCGGCGCCCGCCCGCTTCGTCACGTCAGGCGACAAAGCGCCGATGTTCGCCCGGCCGACGCTGCCGATCCTCATCCTCGTCGCGGTGACGCTGTCGGCAATGCTGATGGAAGGCGCCAGCATGGACTGGTCGGCGATCTATATGCGCACTGTGTTCGACTCAGGGCCCTTCGTTGCCGGGATCACCGTGGCGCTGTTCGCCTTCTCGCAGGCGACGACACGCTTCTTCGCCGACAGCATCGTCGACCGCCACTCGCCGAGCGGCGTGGCGCGCGTGTTGTTGGCAACGATGGCTGCCGGCGTGTTCATCGTCTTCTTCTCGCCCTTGCCCTTCGTCTCGATGCTGGGCTTCGCGCTCATGGGCATCGGCTGCAGCGCGATCTTTCCGCTGGCGATTTCGGCGGCCGCCCAGATGACGGACCGCTCCGCCGCGATCAACGTTGCCGCATTGTCGCAGATCTCCTTCGTCGCCTTCCTGCTCGGTCCGCCGCTGCTCGGCTTCGTCTCGGACCACTGGGGCATCCGCTCGGCCTATGGCATCGGCATACCGTTCATCGTGCTCAGCCTAGCGGCAGCGGGCGCGCTTGGCCGGCGACCGTCGCCGAGCGCCGTAACGGACGGAACAGGATCCGACACGACGGGAGAGAGAGTACCGGCGCGGGCCTACGAGGCATGAACCGCTCGCCCATCGTCAAGTCGATCACGATCGCGGCACCGTTGTCCGACGTCTGGCGCAGCGTGACCGAACCGACATGATGCAGGGCTGGATGTCGCCCGCATGCCAGCCTCCACTGGGGCGGCACGCTGCCGATTCTGAAAGCGCCGTGGAGCGGACCGCGACGGCTTGAGGGACATCGCGGGTTGGCGCGCCGGCACGCGGCGCGATTTCGCATGGGAGAACCCGGCGATCGGGCCACCGCTTACGCTGCGGCGGCTTGACGAAAGGGCGCGCGGCTGAAATTGAAAGAGGCCTAATATTGTGCCAAAAGCGATTTGATGCAGGTCATCACCACACAAGAAGAACTCGAGAGCGTTGTCGCGGCGTTCGAAAAGTCGGAATTCGTTACCGTCGATACCGAATTCATCCGCGAGACGACCTTCTGGCCGATCCTCTGCCTGATCCAGATCGCCGCGCCTGGGATTGAGGCGCTTATCGATCCGTTGTCGCCCGGCATCGACCTGAAACCGTTTTTCCGGCTCATGGCCAACGAAGCGGTGCTGAAGGTCTTCCACGCGGCGCGGCAGGACATCGAAATCATCGTCCATCTCGGCAATCTGGTGCCGCATCCAGTGTTCGACACGCAGGTGGCGGCGATGGTCTGCGGCTTCGGCGACAGCGTTTCCTATGACCAGCTTGTCCAGAAGGTCACCGGAGCCCGGCTCGACAAATCCTCGCGCTTCACCGATTGGCGGCACCGGCCGCTCTCCGACAAGCAGCTCGAATACGCGCTCGCCGACGTCACCCATCTGATCAAGGTCTACCAGCATCTCAGCGCCGAGCTGAGGCGCGAGGACCGCGCCCATTGGCTGAACGAGGAGATGGATGTCCTCACCTCGCGCGAGACCTACGATCCGCATCCCGAGGATGCCTGGAAGCGGCTGAAGATGCGGCTTCGCAAGCCGCAGGAGCTGGCGATCGTGCAGGCGGTGGCCGCCTGGCGCGAGCGGGAGGCGCGCGAGCGCGACGTGCCGCGCGGCCGCGTGCTCAAGGATGATGCGATCTACGAGATCGCGCAGCAGGCGCCGCGCGACGCGGCGGCGCTCGGCAAGCTGCGCACCACGCCGAAAGGCTGGGAGCGCTCCGCGACGGCAACCGCGCTGCTTGGCGCGGTCAATACCGCCCTTTCCCTGCCCAAGGATGCGATGCCGAAACTGCCGAAAAGCGTCCAGCCGCAGGAAGGATCGAGCGCGGCGTCGGAGCTGCTCAAGGTGCTGCTCAGGATCGTCGCGGAGAAGGAAGGCGTCGCCACCAAGGTGCTTGCCTCCAGCGACGATATCGACCGCATAGCCGCCGAGGGCGACGAAGCCGACGTGGCGGCGCTGCAGGGCTGGCGGCGCGCCGTTTTCGGCGAGCAGGCGCTGAGGCTGGTGCGCGGCGAGATCGGCATCAAGTTCGACAAGCGCCGCATCGCGGTGTTCGACCTTTAGAGCAATTCCAGGAAAAGTGCGTAAAAACAAAGAGATAGACCGTTTCCGTGAAACGGTGAAACGCTCTAGCGTCACACCACCGCGAGCAGGTGCAGCGCGAACCAGAACCAGGCGATAAGAAGTATACCCGCGCCAAGGAAGAAGGCGCGGCTGCGGTGCAGCACATAGTTTCTGTCGAGATGCACCCAGGCGTGCACATAGCGCGTGACTATGAACAGCCACATCAACGCCAGCGTCAGGTAGTTCACGCCATTGGTGACGAACAGCGCCAGGCAGAGCACGTGGAAGAGAACCGGCAGCTCGAACTGGTTGATCAGATTGTTGGCGACTGTGACGCTCGAGGCCGGCTCGGTGGAGCGGACCTTGTACTGGCCGACCTTCGCTTCGCCGGACTTCACGGCGAGATAGCGCCGCTTCAGCATCACCAGATAGACGATGTAGACCAGGAGCACATGCGCCAGCATCGGCCAGAAGATGGCGGTCTGGTGCATTTGTCCGCCCTCTCTCTCCCGTCAGCGCCGCCGCTGCCCGGCCAGCGCGAAGAATGCGACGACAAAGAATGGAATGGCCAGCAGCGCGAATTTGGTGACGGTCAGCAAAGAGGCGAAGGCCAGCGAATCGGGGTTGGCCAGCTGGAAATCGGAGAGCAGCCGCGCCAGGGCAAAATTCTGAGCATAGTCGGCGACCGTATAGGGCAGCACCAGCACCAGCGCGAACAGGGACTGCAGCTGCGCCGGCATGGCGCGGAAGGTGCTGAGCCGCCGCCCGAAGGCAAGGATGAGGCTGACCAGTGTCAGCGACAGCAGCGCCGGGAACAAAAGGTCGAAGGTCAAATAGTGCCAGACGATGATGATCTCGCCGCCGCGACGGCCGAGTGCTGTGAGCCACGCCATGCCTTCGTCGGGCGTGAAGCCGGCGACGCGCATATCGAGCGCGGCCAAGCCGCCGCTCAAGCGCTGGAAATAAAGAAACTCCAGCGCTGTCATGACGAGGAAAAGCGCGATCGAGGCAATGGACAGGGCCGGCGCGTGCCGCGACAGCCGCAGCACCGCCACGCTCAAGCCGCGCCACAGCCCCTGGCGGTCGGGCCGATCGGCTTCTCGATCAAAGTCCGCCCGGGTAATTGGGGCTTTCGCGGGTGATCGTGACGTCATGGGCGTGGCTTTCACGAAGTCCGGCATTGGATATGCGCACAAAAGTGGCGCGCTCGCGGAAATCTGCAAGGTCACGTCCACCCACATAACCCATAGCGGCTTTCAGGCCGCCTGCAAGCTGGTGCAGCACGCCAGCCACAGGTCCTTTGTAGGGAACCTGCCCTTCAATGCCTTCCGGAACCAGTTTCAGCGTATCGCGGACCTCAGCCTGGAAGTAGCGATCGGCCGAGCCGCGCGCCATGGCGCCGACCGAGCCCATGCCGCGGTAAGCCTTGAAGGAGCGGCCCTGGTGCAGATAGACCTCGCCCGGGCTCTCGTCGGTGCCGGCCAGCAGCGAGCCGATCATTGCTGCGCTTGCGCCCGCGGCAAGCGCCTTGGCCAGATCGCCCGAATATTTGATGCCGCCGTCGGCAATGACGCTCACGCCAGACTTATGCGCCGTCTCCACCGCCGACATGATCGCCGAAAGCTGCGGCACGCCGACGCCGGCCACGATTCTGGTCGTGCAGATCGAGCCCGGACCGATGCCGACCTTGACCGCGTCGGCGCCGGCGTCGATCAGCGCCTGCGTGCCGTCGGCGGTGGCGACATTGCCAGCCAGGATGCGCACGGAATTGGAGAGCTTCTTCGCCCGCGCCACCGCGTCCAGCACGCGCTGCGAGTGGCCATGCGCGGTGTCGATGACGAGCAAGTCGACGCCGGCGCCGATCAGGCGTTCGGCGCGCTCAAAGCCGTCGTCGCCGACACTTGTGGCGGCCGCCGCGCGCAGGCGTCCTTGGGCGTCCTTGGTGGCGTGCGGGTTGAGCTGCGACTTCTCGATGTCCTTGACGGTGATCAGGCCGACGCAATTGCCATTCCTGTCGACCACCACCAGCTTCTCGATGCGGTGTTTGTGGAGCAGGCGCTTGGCTTCGTCCTGGTCGACATTCTCCTTGACCGTGATCAGGTTCTCACGCGTCATCAGCTCGTAGACCTTCTGCGCCGGATCGGAAGCGAAGCGCACGTCGCGGTTGGTGAGGATGCCGACGAGCCGGCCGACCGTGTGGCCGCCGGTGCCGCCATTCTCGACCACTGGAATGCCGGAAATCGAATAGGTGCGCATCAGCGCCAGCGCGTCGGCCAGCGTGGCGTCGGGGCCGATGGTGACCGGGTTCACCACCATGCCGGACTCGAATTTCTTCACCTGCCTGACCTGCTCGGCCTGCTCGGCCGGCGAGAAATTGCGGTGGATGACGCCGATGCCGCCGGCCTGCGCCATGGCGATCGCCAGCCGCGCCTCGGTGACGGTGTCCATCGCCGCCGACAGGATCGGCACGTTGAGATCGATGTCGCCGGCAATACGGGTGCGGATGTCGGTCTCGCCCGGCATGACTTCGGAATGGCCGGGCTGCAAGAGCACGTCGTCGAAGGTCAGCGCCAGCGCGCCGGTGGACGTTTCGATGATTTTTGCCATGGCCAGTCCTTTTGAATGCGGAAAAGGCGCTGGGCCGATTGGCCAGCGCCGACTCTCATCTTCCCTTTCAGGATTGGCGCTGGCTGGTAACACGTCCTGTCGCGGTTGAAAAGCCGATCGTTGCGCGAGGTGACGGCACCCGTTTCGAGCCAAAGCGTTCATCGCTAGCGTTCGTAAGTATCGTCGCGTGTCCAGTTTTCGACAGCGACGACTGGCTGTTGCTCGAGCCGCGACAACAACGCTGCGCGCGAGTGGAGCTATAGTTCCTGCGTGTCGGCGGGAACGATCCGCGCCACAGGCCGCCCATTGCTGACCACGACATAGTTCTGTCCTTCACTGGCTCCACGCAGGATGAAGGAGAGTTTGCGTTCGACGTCAGCGATGGAGACGATGTCGTCCATGTCAGCACTCCATGCAGATCGGTAGTGTGACAATACGCCCGGTAGAACGACATTCCGCCGAAAAATTGCCCTACCAGTGGTTGCGATCCCGCAAAAGTGACAGCAATTTAATGCGACATCGGGGCCGAGGCGTGATAACCGCCCGGTCGCACCGGTTCGCCCCCAAGCCGGGCCTAGAATCGCGAAGACAAATCAGGGCGTTTCCCTTGAACCGCATCATTCCGCTCATCCTGGCGGTCGCACTTTTCATGGAGAACATGGATTCGACCGTGATCGCGACGTCGCTGCCGGCGATCGCCGTCGACATCCACACCAGCCCGATTGCGCTGAAGCTGGCGCTGACCGCCTATCTGGTGTCGCTGGCGATCTTCATTCCGATCAGCGGCTGGATGGCGGACCGGTTCGGCGCCAAGAACGTGTTTCGCGCCGCGATCGGCGTCTTCATCGCCGGCTCGGTCGCCTGCGCGTTTGCCAATTCGCTGCCGGCTTTCGTTGTGTCGCGCTTCCTGCAAGGCATGGGCGGCGCGATGATGACGCCGGTCGGCCGGCTGGTGCTGGTGCGCGCCACGCCGAAGAACGAGCTCGTCGCGGCAATGTCCTGGCTGACCGTGCCGGCGCTGGTCGGCCCGCTGGTCGGCCCACCGATCGGCGGTTTCATCACCACCTATTTCACCTGGCACTGGATCTTTCTCATCAATGTGCCGATCGGCCTGATCGGCATGTGGCTCGCCACGCGCTATCTGCCGGAAACGGAGCCTGCCCAGACGCCGCCGCTCGATTTCCCCGGCTTCGTGCTCTCGGGGCTTGCGGCTTCCGGCGTCGTGTTCGGCCTTTCCGTCGTCAGCCTGCCGGCGCTGCCGCCGATGGCGGGCTTCATCACTGTTGCCGTCGGCGTGGTCTCGGGGGTGCTCTATCTCCTCCATGCCCGGCGCGCCAGGAACCCGCTCTTGGCGCTGGAGCTGTTCCGCAACCAGGTGTTCCGATCCTCCGTGCTCGGCGGCTCGCTGTTTCGCATCGGCATCGGCGCGGTGCCGTTCCTTTTGCCGCTGATGTTCCAGATTGGCTTCGGGCTCACGCCCTTCCAGTCGGGCATGATCACTTTCGTCTCGGCGATCGGCGCCATCGGCATGAAATTCGTCACGGCACTGCTTTTCCGCCTCGCCGGCTTCCGTCGGGTGCTGATCTGGGGCTCGCTTGTCGCGGCCGCCTCGATCGCGATCTACGGCTTGTTCACGCCGCAGACGCCTTATGCGCTGATGCTGGCGATACTTCTGGTCGGCGGCTTCATCCGCTCGATGTTCTTCACCGGCGTCAATGCGCTCTCCTATGCCGAGATCGCGCCCGCCGACACCAGCAAGGCGACGCCGATCACGGCGGTTTTCCAGCAATTGTCGATCGCGCTCGGCGTTGCGCTTGCGGGCGGCATCCTCGAAGTATCGACGTCCATCCATGGCGGGCCGCTGACGCTCAGCGACTTCCACATCGCCTTCTTCATCGTGGCGGCCGTTTCGGCGGCGGCATCGATCACCTTCATGCGGCTGGCGCCGGACGCCGGCAACGCCGTCTCGGGCCACGGCCACCTGACCACGCCAAAGACGCTGGAAACGGTGGGGACAGCGGGGAAGTAGCTCACGGCGCCGCCCTGCGTGACTTCGTCATTCCAGGGCGGAGCAAGGAGCGAAGCGACGCGCGCAGACCCTGGAATCCATGCCAGAACCAACACACAGGATTCTAGGGTCTACGCTTCGCTCCGCCCTAGAATGACGAAGCTCCAGGACCTTTGAACTCCTTCGCCAGCAGATAAAGCTCCACCGACTCGTCCCGCGAGGCCGGTGGCTTGACGTGATGGACCGAGCGGAAATTTTGCTTCAGCAGTGACAAAAGCTCGTTCTCGGCGCCGCCTTGAAATGTCTTGGCGAGGAAATGCCCGCCGGGCTTGAGCACGTGCAGGGCGAAATCGGCCGCGACTTCGCACAGATGCATGGTTCGCAGATGATCGGTGCGGCGGTGCCCGGTCGTGGGTGCCGCCATATCGGACAGCACCACATCCGGCTGGCCGCCCAGGGCCTCGGCAAGTTTTTGCGGCGCGTCGGGATCGAGGAAATCCATCCGCAGGATGATGGCGCCCGGGACCGCGTCCATTTCGAGATAGTCGATGCCGACGACATGCGGATTGTCCGCCGTGGACTTCGTCCGCGCCGCCGCCACCTGGCACCAGCCGCCGGGCGCGGCGCCCAGGTCGATCACTTTCATGCCGGGCTTCAGCAGACGATGCTTGTCGTCGATCTCGATCAGCTTGTAGGCGGCGCGGGAGCGGTAGCCATCGGCCTTGGAGCGCTGCACATAAGGATCGTTCATGTGGCGCTCGAGCCAGCGGCGCGAAGATTCCTTCAAGCCGCTCTTCTTCTTGATCCTGGTCTTGAGGACGCGAATGCCGGCAGATCCTGGCTTTTCGGGTTTCTTGGTCATTGCCTGATTTCTTGCCCGAGCATGATCCTGTGAGAAAACCGATCGCCACTTTTCGCTGGCCCGGTCCTGAGATTCGGCATCAGGATTTCTGGTCCGCTTTTTCTCGCTCGCTTCATCGTGCCGGTTTTGCGACGGCTTCGCGTTTCACGGAGGGCTTCCCCCACTCCGTCGCCGCTTCGCGGCGGCACCTCTTCCCCCTTCGGAGGGCAGGGGAATCGCATATGGCGTTTTTGGGGTTGAGTTTAGGCTGAGAAAGGATTCTTTGGAGAGGCAGTTGAGCGAAGGAGCGACTGCCATTTCCTGC
>NZ_VFTW01000026.1:0-85416 GCF_006440815.1 Mesorhizobium sp. B2-8-3 | reverse complement strand
CAGCACGAATCGTTCCATCAAAAGCTTGAATCACGACCAAGCCAAGATGGGAATCCTGAATATCAACAAACCTTAGATGCGGAGATCCCAAAACGCCGCGTAGTTCGGGCGTTGCATCAGCAGTATATCGGGCGCGCCGCTTGGCGTTCGATCCGATTGCGGGGCAGCGCGGTCGAAAGCTTTGAAAGTCGGTGAAACGGCGCCCCTGAGCGGCAGCACCCCGTGATCGAAGTCAAACGTCGGCGAGGTCGCCCAAGGCTTCAATCAAAGGCTGGATCTCGCTTTCGTAATTCTTCCAGCGCTTCACGGACGATTTGTAGATCGGCTGACGCACCTGCCAGCGGCTGGGCGTGGTGACCGCCCCTTCCCTATCGAAGAAGCGCAGGCATGCGTCGTCCCAAGGCAGGCCGAGATAATCGATGAGCCGGCGCGATTGCGCCTCTTGATCCTCGACGAGCGTCTCGTAGCGGTTCTCGAAGATACGGTTTGGGAAAACCTCGTTCCAGTGACGCATCAATCGGTCGTACTCGCGATAGTAGAGGCCGAGGGCGCGCAGGTCCGTATTGTAGCTATGGGCCGAGCTGAACGGCAGGACATAGCATGACACGCAATTGTCGATGGTATCGCGGCGACAATGAATTATGCGTGCATTTGGCAGCAGAAGGTTAAGCAGGCCAATCAGTTCAAAATTATGCGGCATCTTGTCGATGATGCGCTGCGCAGTCGGAGCGCGCTCCCGAAGATAGGAAAGATGCTCGTCGGCCAACGTCTTGGATAAGCGTTCGGTGACCGTCATCATGGGCTTGTTGAAATCAGAGGCCGAGGGTTGCAGGCCGATTGCATTTGCAACCCGCCTCAATTTGCTAAGCTCTCCTGCACCATGTACCTCAGGATGGCTCGCGCAGATTTGTTCTGTAAGCGTCGTGCCCGAGCGCGGCATCCCGACCACGAACACCGGAACTTCGGAAGGATTGCCGTAATCGGACCTATCGGCAAAGAGGTCGGGCGTGAAGGTTTCAATCGTCAGATCTATGAAACGACGATACTGATCGATGTCGAACTTGTAGCCGGCGGTCTGCTTCGCTTTTTTGAAATGGTCGAATGCCTCTGCGTAGCGCTTGAGGTCGTTCAGCACTTTACCGGCTGCATAGTGAAGGCTCTGTGCGGCCTCCGATTTAAGTCCCGGGGCGCCAAGTTCGCCAAGGATCGATTGGAGTTCCGGAGACTCTTCAGTAAACTTTCGACTCTGTACAAGCTCGTGGTAAGCTGCCGCCACGTCAACACGTCGTTCGATCGCCTCTTTGAGATAGACGCCGGCCTCGTCCATGCGCCCAAGGCCAGTGAGCGCAGCAGCCATTCCGAGCCGCGCTTTGGGATGATCGCGGTTGATCTTCAGCGCCTTTTCATAAAGTGGCAAGGCCAGATCTGGCCTGTCGAACTGGGTGTAAACGCGCCCTAAGGCACAAAGGGCCTCGACAAGATCGGGCTGCACTTCCAAGGCATATTGCATGTGTTTGACGGCCGCTGAGAACTCACTCAGCTTCCCGTAGGCCTCACCGAGACTAAGATGGTAATAGGGGTTTCTAGGTTCCTCGCCGACTGCTCGCGCGAAATAACGCAGGGCCGCTTCATCGTCGTAACCCAGACAAACAGTGCCCATAATATACAGGGCCAGCGGATGGTTTGGTGTTCGCTCCAGAACCTGAAAGCACAGATCCTGTGCTTCATCGAGCCGCTTGGCTTGCTGATGCTCGTAGGCTGTCTTCAGCAATGCGTCGTCGGCCTGCGCGCGGGCAAACGAACTCGCTTTCTCGAGGCTCGGCTGCGGCGGGCTTGCCTGTGGCCATCTTGGTTTCGGCGCTGGGCCGGACTTGAGGTGTTTGGACCAGGCAGGCGGCAAACGACTGTTCATGGCGTCTGCTAGCAAAATGCACCGATAGAATCCAGCCCAACCTCGACGGCAACCGGTGCTTTTAGTCTCGCTTGCGCTCTTCGTTCACGCAGGCAAGAACGCGTCCAGCGGTATCAATCCAGCTTGCGCCCGCTTACCCGTCACGCTAGCAAGAACGCCCCTTCCACGCGAGCTTTTGCCATGCGCCAGCGCCCTTCTCTCACGCCCGTCATCGGTGCGCTTCCCACCACGGTTCCGTTCGTCGGCCCGGAGGCACAGGAGCGCGAGCGCGGCCGGCCTTTCCGCGCCCGCATCGGCGCTAATGAAAGCAGTTTCGGGCCTTCGCCGCGCGTCATCGCCCGCATGGAAAGCGTCGCCCGCGACCAGTGGATGTATTGCGATCCAGACAATTACGAGCTGAAGGTGGCGGCCGCCGCGCATCACAAGGTGGCCGTCGAAAACGTGGTCGTGGGCGAAGGCATCGACGGCCTGCTTGGCCTGGTGGCGCGCATGTATGTCGGGCCCGGCGAAGCCGTGGTCACCTCGCTTGGCGCCTACCCCACCTTCAATTTCCATATCGCCGGCGTCGGCGGCCGCCTGGTGACAGTGCCCTATGCCAACGACAAGGAAGACCTGGACGGGCTCCTCGCCAAGGTCGCCAGCGAAAAGGCGCCGCTGGTCTATCTCTCCAATCCCGACAATCCGATGGGAAGCTGGTGGGAGGCGCCGGATGTCGTCCGCTTCATCGCAGCGCTGCCGGAAACCACCATGCTGGTGCTCGACGAGGCCTATGGCGAGCTGGGACCGGCCTCGGCGCTGCCGGCGATCGATGTCACGCGGCCGAACGTCATCCGCATGCGCACCTTCTCCAAGGCTTACGGCCTGGCCGGCATACGCTGCGGCTACGCCGTCGCGGAGGCGGAGGTGATCCGCGACTTCGAAAAGATCCGCAACCACTACGGGGTCAGCCGCATGGCGCAGATCGCCGGTCTCGAGGCGCTTGCCGACCAGGACTATTTGCGCTCGGTGGTGGCGCGCGTGTCGGCGGGCCGCGAGCGCATTTCAACCATCGCCAGGCAGAACGACCTCAAGCCGCTGCCGTCGGCGACCAATTTCGTCACCATCGACTGCGGCCGCGACGGCGCCTTCGCGCTGAAGGTAATGCAGAACCTCTTGTCGCGCGACGTGTTCATCCGCAAGCCGATGGCGCCACGGCTCGACCGCTGCATAAGGGTCAGCGTCGGGCTCGACCACGAGCTCGACATCTTCGCCGAGGAACTGCCAGGCGCCCTGGCGGCGGCGCGGGGGAACTAGCCCGAGCCCCCTGTTGCCTTTGCCCTTTGCTGTGCCAGATTCCGCCAAGTGCAACGCGGAATAAAGGCAATGCAGGGCGAACACAGAATCGTTCGGGCGCGCATTTCCGGCAAGGTTCAAGGTGTGAGCTACCGTGTCTGGACGCGCGGCGAAGCCATGCGCCTCGGACTGACGGGTTGGGTGCGCAACGAGCGCGACGGCTCGGTCGCCGCGCTGATTGCCGGCGCCGATGCGGATGTCACGGCGATGATCGAACGCCTGTGGCAAGGGCCGCGGGGCGCGCTCGTCTCGAAGGTCGAGATCGAGGAAGCGTCCGACGCCGCGCCTGTGGATTTCAGGATCATCGTCTAGTCTCATTTCGCCTCCGCGAGCCAGGGGCGGGCGGCGAGCGCATGAGGTGTCTTGAATTAATTGAACGTTCGTTTTATTAATGCTGCTGGAGGCGAACATGGCGCGCACCACAGGTTCCGACGGGGAAAAAACCGAAGCGGCCGTCCGTGAGGCGGCGGTCAGCCTGATCGCGCGCCTCGGCTACGAGGCGATGTCGATGCGGCAGCTGGCGGCGGAGGTCGGCGTGCAGGCGGCCGCGCTCTATCGGTATTTCCCGACCAAGGAGGACCTTCTGTTCACATTGATGCGTGAGCATATGGAAGGCCTGCTCAAGGCTTGGGAAGCCGCGCGGCCGGCGAGCGCTGATCCGGTCACCCGTCTTGCCGCCTATGTCGAGAACCACATCTCCTTCCACATAGAGCGGCGTCACGCCACCCATGTCTCCAATATGGAATTGCGCAGCCTCTCGCATGAAAGGCTGACGCAGATCCTCAAGATGCGCACGACCTATGAGAAGGAGCTGCGCACGATCCTGCGCGACGGCGCCGAGGCCGGTGTCTTTCAGGTCGACGATACCGGGCTCACCGCCATGGCGCTGATCCAGATGATGACCGGCGTCATCGTCTGGTTCCGGCCGGGCGAGCGGCTGTCGATCCCTGAAGTCACGGCATCATATCTTTCGATGACAATGCGCCTGGTCGGCGCGACAATCAGCCATGGCACCGCGCGTCCTTCCGGGCGCGCCAGGGACGCCGTGGCACTCTGATACAGGCATGATCTCCGCGAATACCGGGCATGCGCAGGGAGGAACGGCATGTACACGAATACGCTGAACTTCGGACTGGATCCCGACATCGAGGCGCTGCGCGATATCGTGCGGCGCTTCGCCCAGGACAGGATCGCGCCGATCGCGGCGGAGATCGACCGCTCCAACGAGTTTCCGACGCATCTGTGGGCCGAACTCGGCGCGCTCGGTCTGCTCGGCATCACCGCCGACCCGGACTTCGGGGGCAGCGGCATGGGCTATCTCGCGCATGTCGTGGCGATGGAGGAGATTTCGCGCGCATCGGCCTCGGTCGGCCTCTCCTACGGCGCGCATTCGAACCTCTGCGTCAACCAGATCAACCGCTGGGCCACTCCGGCGCAGAAGGAGAAGTACCTGCCTGCCCTTTGCTCGGGCGAGACGGTCGGCGCGCTGGCGATGTCGGAACCAGGCGCCGGCTCGGACGTGGTGTCGCTCAGGCTGCGCGCCGAAAAGCGCAACGACCGCTATGTGCTCAACGGCTCGAAAATGTGGATCACCAACGGCCCCGACGCCGGAACGATGGTGGTCTATGCCAAGACCGATCCGGACCGCCATGCGCGCGGCATCACGGCTTTCATCGTCGAGAAGACGATGGCCGGCTTCTCGGTCGCGCAAAAGCTGGACAAGCTCGGCATGCGCGGCTCCAACACCGGCGAGCTGGTGTTCGAGAATGTAGAGGTGCCGTTCGAGAATGTGCTGCATGAGGAAGGGCGCGGTGTCGAGGTGCTGATGTCGGGGCTCGACTATGAGCGCGCAGTGCTCTCCGGCGGGCCGATCGGGCTGATGGCGGCCTGCCTCGACGTCGCTGTGCCTTACGTGCATGAGCGCAAGCAGTTCGGCCAGCCGATCGGTACGTTCCAGCTGGTGCAGGGCAAGCTCGCCGATATGTACTCGACGATGAATGCCGCGCGGGCCTACGTCTATGCGGTGGCCGCCGCCTGCGACCGCGGCGAGACCTCGCGCAAGGACGCCGCAGGCTGCGTGCTCTTCGCCGCCGAAAAGGCCACGCAGATGGCGCTCGACGCCATCCAGTTGCTCGGCGGCAATGGCTACATCAACGACTATCCGACGGGGCGGCTGCTGCGCGACGCCAAGCTCTACGAGATCGGCGCCGGCACCAGCGAGATCCGCCGCTGGCTGATCGGGCGCGAGATCATGGCGGAGGGGGTGTGACAGTGACGACGCTTCAAACCCAGATCTCCCCCGCCTCCGACACCTTCCGCGCCAACGCCGAGCGTATGCGCGCGCTGGTCGCCGACATCGCCGAGAAGGCGGCAGGCGTCGAGCGCGGCGGCTCCGATGAGGCCCGCGAACGGCACGTCTCACGCGGCAAACTCTTGCCGCGCGAGCGGCTGGCGCAACTGCTCGACGCCGGCTCGCCTTTCCTCGAGGTCGGCCAGTTCGCGGCATGGTCGATGTATGGCGAGGACATTCCGTCGGCGGGCATCATCACCGGCGTCGGCCGCGTCGAAGGCCGGGAAGTGATGGTCGTCGTCAACGACGCCACGGTGAAGGGGGGCACCTATTATCCGCTGACGGTGAAGAAGCACCTGCGCGCGCAGGAGATCGCGCTGCAGAACAATTTGCCTTGCGTCTATCTGGTCGACAGCGGCGGCGCCAACCTGCCCAACCAGGACGAGGTGTTTCCCGACCGCGAGCATTTCGGCCGCATCTTCTATAACCAGGCCAACATGTCGGCGGCCGGCATCCCGCAGATCGCCTGCGTCATGGGCTCGTGCACGGCGGGTGGCGCCTATGTGCCGGCGATGTCGGACGAGACGATCATGGTGCGCAACCAGGCGACCATTTTTCTCGGCGGCCCGCCGCTGGTGAAGGCCGCGACCGGCGAGGATGTCAGCGCCGAGGAGCTCGGCGGCGCCGATGTCCACACCAGGCTTTCCGGCGTCGCCGACCACTACGCCATGGACGATGAACACGCCTTGGCCATTTGCCGGCGCATCGTCCGGAACCTGAATCGCAACAAGGCCGTAAGCCTGAATTTGCAGAAGCCGATTCAACCGCTTTACGATCCGCAGGAACTCTACGGCGTCGTGCCGACGGATCTGCGTCAGCCCTATGACGTGCGCGAGGTGATCGCGCGTCTCGTCGACGGTTCGGAGTTCGATGAGTTCAAGCAAAACTACGGCACGACTTTGGTCACCGGCTTCGCCCATCTGCACGGCATGCCGATCGGCATTATCGGCAACAACGGCGTGCTGTTTTCCGAAAGCGCGCTGAAGGGCGCTCATTTCATCGAGCTCTGCTGCCAGCGCGGCATTCCGCTGGTCTTCCTGCAGAACATCACCGGCTTCATGGTCGGGCGAAAATACGAGGCCGGCGGCATCGCCAAGGACGGCGCCAAGCTGGTGATGGCGGTCGCCACCGCGAAGGTGCCGAAGCTCACCGTGATCATCGGCGGTTCCTTCGGCGCCGGCAATTACGGCATGTGCGGCCGCGCCTATTCGCCCCGCTTCCTGTGGATGTGGCCCAACGCGCGTATCTCGGTGATGGGCGGTGAACAGGCGGCGACGGTGCTCGCCATGGTCAAGCGCGAGGGCATCGAGCGCAAGGGCGGTGAATGGAGCGCCGACGAGGAAGCGAAGTTCAGGAAGCCGATCCTGATGAAATACGAGCATGAGGGCCATCCGCTCTACTCCTCGGCGCGGCTCTGGGACGACGGCATCATCGATCCGGCCAGGACCCGTGAAGTGCTGGCGCTCAGCCTTTCGGCGGCGCTCAATGCCGGCATCGAGGAGACGAAATTCGGCGTGTTCAGGATGTGACGATGGGCACTCTCGGCGACAGGATCCGCATCCACACCGGCGACATCACCAGGCTCGCGGTCGATGCCATCGTCAACGCCGCCAATTCATCGCTGCTGGGTGGCGGCGGCGTCGACGGCGCCATCCATCGCGCGGCAGGGCCAGAGCTGGTCGCCGAATGCCGCATGCTGCATGGCTGCAAGACCGGTGACGCCAAGCTGACCAGCGGTTACCGGCTGCCGGCGCGCTATGTCATCCACACGGTGGGGCCGGTCTGGCAAGGCGGCGGCAAGGGCGAGGCGGAGCTTCTCGCCTCCTGCTATAGGCGTTCGCTCGAAATCGCGCGTGGCCATGATTGCCGGACGGTGGCTTTTCCGGCGATCTCGACCGGCATCTACGGCTATCCGAAAGACCAGGCGACGGAGATCGCCGTCGGCACAGTAAGCAGCTTCCTGCGGCAGAATGCAGTGCCTGATGTGGTTACATTCTGCTGCTTCGATGAGCAGACGGCGGAGATTTACCGGCAGGCCACCGCTGCCATTGGAGGACGCTGACCTTGATGACCAAAACGACTGCTCAAGAGACGACCTCGGTGGAGCACTCCCTTGGTAAGAGAGTGCTCCATGATGTCGGACGAATGCTTGTCCGGACACGCGGGCGGGACAGCCGACCTCGCTCAAAGCATATTCTGGCTGCGGAGGCTCCATGTTCGGCAAGATCCTGATCGCCAATCGCGGCGAGATCGCCTGCCGCGTCATCCGCACCGCCCGCAAGCTCGGCGTGCGCACCGTTGCCGTCTATTCCGATGCGGACGCCAAGGCCTTGCATGTCGAGATGGCCGACGAGGCGGTGCATATCGGCCCCTCGCCCGTCGGCGAGAGCTATCTGCGCGGCGACAGGATCGTGGCGGCGGCACTCGCCACCGGCGCCGAGGCCATTCATCCCGGCTACGGCTTCCTGTCGGAAAACCCCGACTTCGTCGACCGGGTGACGGCGGCAGGCCTCGTCTTCATCGGCCCCTCCGCCGCCTCGATCCGCGCCATGGGATTGAAGGACGCCGCCAAGCGGCTGATGGAAACAGCCGGCGTGCCGGTGGTGCCCGGCTATCACGGCGAGGCGCAGGAAATCGTGCTGCTTGCCTCCAAAGCGCGCGAGATCGGCTATCCCGTTCTGATCAAGGCGCGGGCCGGCGGCGGCGGCAAGGGCATGCGGCGCGTCGACCACCCCGAGGATTTCTCGGAGGCGCTTTCCGGAGCGCGGCGCGAAGCGAAAGCGGCGTTCGGCGACGATCGCGTGCTGGTGGAAAAATATGTCGACAAGCCGCGTCACATCGAAGTGCAGGTGTTCGGCGACAATTTCGGCAATGCCGTGCATCTCTATGAACGCGACTGCTCGGCGCAGCGCCGCCACCAGAAGGTGATCGAGGAGGCGCCCGCCCCCGGCATGACGCCGGCGCTGCGCAAGGCGATGACGGAGGCGGCCGTGAAGGCCGCCAAGGCGATCAATTATTCGGGCGCCGGCACGATCGAGTTCATCGTCGACGCCTCTCAGGGGCTCAACGTCGACCGCTTCTGGTTCATGGAGATGAACACGCGGCTGCAGGTCGAGCACCCCGTCACCGAGATGGTCACCGGCATCGATCTCGTCGAATGGCAGCTTCGCGTCGCGTCCGGCGAAAAACTGCCGAAAACGCAGGGCGAGATCGCGCTTGCCGGCCACGCTTTCGAGGCGCGCCTCTATGCCGAGGACGCCGCGAAAGGGTTTTTGCCGGCGACCGGCACGCTGCATCATCTCAAGTTCCCCGACGCTGCCCCGGAAGGCGCCGCGATGCGCATCGAGACCGGCGTGCGCGCCGGCGATGCGATCTCGCCCTTCTACGACCCGATGATCGCCAAGCTGGTCGTGCACGGCGAGGACCGGGCCACGGCACTCGGCGCGCTGCGCGATGCCCTCGCCCGGACCGAAGTCGCCGGCTCGACCGTCAACACCGCCTTCCTGGCGGCGCTCGCGGCCGACGCCGATTTCGCGGCAGGCGACGTCGATACCGGGCTGATCGGCCGGCATCAGGAGGCGCTCACCACCATTCCCGGGCCGGGCGACGAGACGATCGCCGCGGCGGCGCTGGCCGCGATGGATGCCGGCACGCCGGGTCCCGCCGCCGATCCCTGGTCCACGCTTTCCGGCTATGCGCATTTCCACACGCTGTCGCGCCGCATTCGCCTGCGCCATGGCGAGGAGAACATCCTGGCCAGGGTTTCGGCACGGCCGGACGGCCGCTTCCAGGTGGCGCTGGAGGCACCGCATGATGCGGTGAACACGCACGACTTGCGGACCATGCCGCTTGCCGCCCGCTGGCCCGGCCACGTCACCGTCTTCGAGGGCGCGGTCGGCTATACGTTCACGGTTCCCGATCCGCTTGCCAAGGCCGACGAGGCGGGTGCCGCCACAGGCAACCTGCGCGCGCCGATGCCGGGCCTGGTCAAGCTGGTGCGCGCCGCGGCGGGCGATGCCGTGATCAAGGGCCAGCCGCTCTTGATCCTCGAAGCCATGAAGATGGAGCATATGATCGCCGCCCCGCATGACGGCGTGATCGCCGAGATCGCGGCCGAGGGCGCACAGGTCAGCGACGGCACGGTGCTGGTCCGGTTCGCGGAGGACGGCCAGGGCTGAAGTGCTGAATTGCTGAATGGTAAATAGCTATGTCGGCGGGACTGCCCCGGCCTCGCCTGTACGTCAATGCCAGGGCACAAACGAAAAATGGCCGGGACGAGCCCGGCCATTTCCTCGATTGCGGAACCAATTACGGCTGGATCGGCGCGTATTTGCCGTCGTGCCACTGGTTGATGTCGTAGCTCGCGTTCTTCAGGTCGCCCTTCTCGTCGAAGACGACGTCGCCGACGACGGTGCTGATCGGCTTGCCGTCCTTGAGCGCCTCGGCGACCTTGGCCGGATCGTCGGTGCCGGCGCGCTTGACGCCTTCAGCCACGGCCTGGATCACCGCATAGGAGAACAGCGTGAAGCCTTCCGGCGTGAAGCCGCCGGCCTTGATCTTGGCGACGGCGTCCTTGGCTTCGGGCTTCGACTGCGGGTCCGACGGGAAGACGAACATGGTGCCTTCACCGGCCGGGCCGGCGACCTGCCAGAATTCCGGCGAAGCGATCGAGTCCGGCATGATCAGCTGGAACTTGACGTTCTGCTCGGCCGCCTGACGCAGGATCAAGCCCGCCTCCGGGTGATAGCCGCCGAAATAGACGACGTCGGCCTTGAGTTCCTTCAGCTTGGTGACGAGGGCCGAATAGTCCTTCTCGCCGGCATTGATGCCTTCATAGTCGACTTCCTTGAGGCCGCCGGCATTCATCGTCGCCTTCACGGCATCGGCAACACCCTGGCCGTAGGCGCTCTTGTCGTGCAGGACGACAACGTTCTTGCCGGCGTATTTCTTGGCGATCCAAGGGCCGATGAAGGCGCCCTGCGCGTCGTCACGCGTGTAGAGGCGCATGATGGTCGGCCAGCCGGCCTTGGCCGCGGCATCGGTCAGCACCGGGTTGGACGAGGCGGGGCTCATCATCAGCGTGCCGGCTTCGGCATAGACGGCCGAGGCCGGAATGCTCGAGCCCGAGCAAGCATGACCGTCGACAAACTTGACGCCGTTGGCGACGATGCGGTTGGCGACCGAGACCGCCTGCTTCGGATCGCACTGGTCGTCCTCGATGTCGAGCTTGATCTGGGAGCCGTTGACGCCGCCAGCGGCATTGATCGCGTCGGCGGCAGCCTGCGCGCCCTGCTTGAACTGGTCACCGATGGTGGCGAGCTGGCCGGTCATCGGGCCGACCACCGAAATGGTGATGTCGTCGGCGAAGGCAACCGGGGCGCTCATCATCAGGCCAAATGCGGCCGCGCTCAAAATACCCAATTTTTTCATGACTATAAGAACTCCTCCACTTGCGCGCGCCGCTCCGGCCGCGCTTCTTCCACAGAGCCGGGACAATTTCACCCTTCGCCGAAACTGTCGAGAGCACAATGCGGAAGGTTTTGGTTCATTTAGACGAGGATTTCTTGGGCCACGCGGCCGATTACCAAGCGTAATGCAAAAAGCCGCGCCGGCCTTGTCCCGGCCGGTCGCGGCTTTTTTTGCAATCGAGCTTCCCCGGCGCCCCCGCGCCTGAACCCCGCTCGCTTCCCTGTTTTTGCGTGGCTTCGGTTGCCTCAACCTGCCGCGTTCTCGTTCTTCCTGACCGGCCGTCTTTTCGCGGCCTTGTCCCAATGAATTTCCGAGCGCTGCGCGCGCTCAGGATCAGTGCATCGTCATCCATTCGCGCGCTTCGCGCAGCGCCGTGGCGATCTCGACTTTCGACATGGTGGCCGACAGCTCCGAGCGCAGCTCGGCGGCGCGGACCGAGCCCTTGATCGCGGCGATGTTGAACCATTTGTGGGCGGCAACGACATCGGTCTCGCAATCGCGGCCGGTCGCATACATCATGCCCAGTTCGAAAAGAATGTCGGCCTGGGCAGTTGCCCCCATGGCGCCGAAGCCGTCTTCAAGCATTTCAAAGCGTGCCATTTCAATCCCCTGTCTGGCTCCCGAGAGCTGCCTCCTTTTCCCTTGGTATCCCTTTGGGGCGGGGCGCTCTTTCGATGCTTTCGAAGATGACGGCTGGCCTTGAATCCGTCGTTAAATGGCTTGCTTAATTTGAGGAAAACAAAGCTAAAACAAGAGGTAAACGCGAAAAACTGTTAAGCATGGGAATCCAGCGTTTCAGCCATTTTGCGTCAAATTCGATGAAAATTGCCGCGAGTGGAATCAAGACTTCGCTAACCACGGAAACCGAAGCGTTTTTCCGGTCGCGTTTATTTTCAGTCATCCGCGCGGCGAAAATCCTTGCAACCTTCCGTGGCGGCACCGCTTTTGTTTTGGCGGGAGCTGGATTAGCTTTACCTTTGCGTAAGGGGCAGGAAGGCGGACCGGAGCCCGCCGCAACCCCATAGGGAGGAGGACAAGATGTGTCGAAAGATGAGCCTGGCCCTGGCGGCCACCTTGATCATGGCGGGGACAGCGTGGGCCGACCCGATCGAAGGCAGTTGGAAGACGCAATCCGGCGAGACGGCGACGATCGGCGGCGGCGGCTCGTTCTCCATCACGCTCAAGACCGGCAAATATGCCGGCAAGACGATCGGCTCGATGAAGGCGACCGGCGACAACAAATATGCCGGCAACATCACCGACCCGGCGAACGACAAGACCTATTCCGGCAAGGCGACGCTCACGGGCACGACGCTCAAGATGAGCGGCTGCGTGCTCGGCGGCCTGATCTGCAAGAGCCAGACCTGGCATAAGCTCTGAACGCCAGTTCCAGATCATCCGAAACGGGGCCGAACGGCCCCGTTTTCTTTTTGGAGCGGCAGCGCTCCGCCGGACCGGCGCTGCGCCGCCGCCACCTGTTCAAGACCTCGTCAATCAATTTGAACCCCAGATGAATACCGGTCTCAGAACCGGTTCAGAGGCCGTCAGGCATTTTCTCCCGCATTGAAGGAGAGAGAAATGCTTGCCCGTCGCTTCACCATCGTCTGCCTGCTGATGAGCCTGTTCGGCATGTTCTTCGCCATCCTGGTGGCGGAGGCTGGCCACCCTGTTCGCTCGTGGGAACGGCCGGTGCCTGCATTGTCGGCTTCGTGAACCAATTCAAGCGCTGAAACGACCAAGCTGGAAATCGACCAAGCTGAAAACCGGGGACCACCAAAATGAACCGCATCGCCGATAATGCAATGAAGATCCTTCGGCTGCTGCCACGGCGACGCTCATCCTGATGCTGCTCGCCGCCCCGGTGCTGGCCGTGCCGATGATGCGCGCCGACACCGGCAACAGGATCGAGGCACCGCCGCACAAGAACACCAGCGTAGGCTTCGTGCTGCTGATCAGCCTGCAGCGCGGATAAGGTGTGTCGATATTCAGGTGAGGCCGGCATGCGAAAGGCGGCTTCCTGCGCTTCCGGTGCTCACATACCTTAAGTACGCTCCGCTCCGGCCTTCGCCGGCCGTAGCCTTCATAGGACGGAGACATTTATGAGGGCTTCGGCCGGCGAAGGCCGGTTCTCGGAATCCACCTTTCTCGACTCGGGCCTGACCTGAATCTCGTCACACCTTGAATCGGAGGGATAACAAAAAATCTCCAGCTGGGCTGCGGTTCCTGTCCGCTCACCCCTCCCAACCGCTCTTCCAAATCTCTATATTGAGCCATGGAAAAGCGAATCTACCCCCAAGCCATCGAATCGGTCGTCATGCCGGAGCCTTTCGGCAAGCAGAGTTTCCACGACGCAAAAAAGGCCGTCGCGGCGCTGCAGACGCTCTACGACCGCAACACCAAATTCCTGCGCGATTCCTTCGCCGCACTAGCGGCGGGCGGCGACGAGAGCAGGCGCTACCGGGCCTTCTATCCGCAGATCGGCGTCACCACGACCTCGTTCAGCCAGGTCGACTCGCGCCAGGCCTATGGCCATATGCCGACGCCCGGGCATTTCGCCACCACCATCACCCAGCCGCAGCTGTTCGAGAACTATCTCATCGAGCAATTGAGGCTCATCATGCGCAATCACGGCGTTACGGTCACGGTGTCGGAATCGACCACCCCAATCCCGCTGCATTTCGCCTTCCTGGAAGGCACCTATGTCGACGGCGCGGCCGCCGAGCGCATCAAGCGGCCGATCCGCGACCTGTTCGACGTGCCGGACCTCGACGGCACCGACGACCAGATCGCCAACGGCACGTTCGAGGTGGCGTTCGGCGAGCCACGGCCGCTGGCGCCGTTCACCGCGCAGCGCATCGATTATTCGCTGCACCGCATGACGCATTACACGGCGACCAGCCCGCAGCATTTCCAGAATTTCGTGCTGTTCACCAATTACCAGTTCTACATCGACGAATTCGTGGCGCGGGCACGCGAGCTGATGGCCAGTGGCGACAGCGGCTATGTCGAATTCATCGAACCCGGCAATGTCGTGACCTGGAACGGAGCAACAGAATCGGAAGGCACACCGCCGCAGCGCCTGCCGCAGATGCCGGCCTACCATCTGAAGAAGCCCGGCCATGGCGGCATCACCATGGTCAATATCGGCGTCGGCCCATCCAACGCCAAGACCATCACCGACCATATCGCGGTTTTGAGGCCGCATGCGTGGGTCATGCTCGGCCATTGCGCCGGCCTGCGCAACACGCAGGCGCTGGGCGACTATGTGCTGGCCCATGCCTATGTGCGCGAGGACCATGTGCTGGATGACGACCTGCCGGTCTGGGTGCCGATCCCGCCACTGGCCGAAATCCAGGTGGCGCTGCAGGAAGCGGTCGCCGAGGTGACCGGTTTGTCGGGCTACGACCTCAAGCGCATCATGCGCACCGGCACCGTCGCCACCATCGACAACCGCAACTGGGAGCTGCGCGACCAGCGCGGGCCGGTGCAGCGCCTGTCGCAGTCGCGCGCCATCGCGCTTGACATGGAATCGGCCACTATCGCCGCCAACGGCTTCCGCTTCCGCGTGCCTTACGGGACGTTGCTGTGCGTTTCCGACAAGCCGCTGCATGGCGAGCTGAAGCTGCCCGGCATGGCGACCGAGTTCTACAAGCGGCAGGTGGCGCAGCATCTCACCATCGGCATCAAGGCGATGGAGAAACTGGCCGAGATGCCGATGGAGCGGTTGCATTCGCGCAAGCTGAGAAGCTTTTCCGAGACGGCGTTCCAGTAATCGCCAACTTTTGACCCGCGAGGCAATTCGTCGTCTTGCCCGGGCCGCAATTTGGCCGATAAGCGGTCCGAACGGATAGCCGGAGCGGTTGGAGCAAATGACAACGGGCGGCGCGCGCTTGAGCATGATGGCTCAGCTGACATTCCTGGCGATGATGGCATGCTCGGCCGCGCTGCTGGCTGGATTCTTCGGCGCGCTGCATCCGGCCTTCGATTCCTTCTCGCATTTCCGCATGCATCTGAGCGTGCTGACGGCCTTGCTCGCGCTGGCGCTGCTTGCCGGCCCCTACCGGCTGCAGGCGGTCGCGGCGCTGGTCTTCGCCATCGCCTGCTTCGCCACCACGACGAGCGCGCTGCCGAGATTGTCGACGCAGCAGGCGGTCGCAAAGCCGGCCGACAGGATCGTCTACAGCCTGCTGCAGATGAACCTGCGCTTCAACAATCCGACGCCGAAGAAGGTGCTGTCGCTGATCGGCCGGACCAATCCGGACGTCATCACGCTCGACGAAGTGTCCGGGATGTGGGCCACGGAGCTCGGCTATATTGCCAGCGCCTATCCCTATCGGATCCTTTGCGACTATCCCAACGGCATATTCGGCGTCGCGCTGCTTTCGCGCCGTCCCTTCGCCGCCGGCACCGCACCGCGTTGCGAGCCGCGCGGCGCGATGGCGACCGCCACGATCGATTTCGGCGGCATTCCGGTCAACGTCGCCGCGATCCATCTCAGCTGGCCGTGGCCGAAGGAGCAATACTGGCAGATCGGCGAGCTGGCGGAACCGCTGGCCAGGCTCGGCGAGACCGCCATCATGGCCGGCGACTGCAACGCCGTGCCGTGGAGCGCGGCGATGCGGCGGGTGGCGCGGCTCAGCGGCATGACGCTGATGCCGTCGGCCGGCCCGACCTGGATCCACCGGACGTTGCCCGACGTCCTGCGCCGCTATGCGGGCCTGCCGATCGACCAGGTGTTCAGCAAGGGCGGGGTGACGATCCTGTCGTCGGCCCGGCTGGAGGACACCGGCTCCGACCATCTGCCGGTGCTGGTCGAATTCACGTTGTGGTCCGACAGCAATGCGCCCGAGGACGAGCTCAAGTCGGCGCTGGCGGCGAACGACGCGCCGGACAAGCCGCGCAGCTGACGTCCGCTTGGTAGGTGAACGGCTCGAGCTTCAGTTCTTCCCCATCAATGCATTGACCAATTTCTCGACATGGCCGCCGTCGCGGTGCTCGCGCGCGTCGAAGGCATTCTGCCTGGCCTCGTAGTCGGCATAGATCGTGTCGATGCGGCGCCTGGCGTCCCAACGAAGACCGGTGCAGAACCAGTTGTCCTGCCGCTCGAGCCCGGCGAGCGCCGTCTCGGTCGCCCGCATCATCTGCTTCGCGATGCGGCCATGGGTATGTTCATGCTGGCGCACGCCGGCCATGAAGCGCTCCCAGCGCTTGCGCAGGACCGGACCGGACGGGGACGTGCGGCGCGGAAAGGTGTAGGTCAGGTCGATCGTGCCGGTGGCCTGACGCAGCCGGCAGATGCCATTGTCCCGTTTCACGTCGAGGTTCCAATGCACGGTATAGCCGGTCTCGGCGATGGCGCGCGTGGCATGGCCGTGCCTCGGCCCGAGGCCATCCATCGCCTCGATCAGTTCCGCGCCGGTCCTGCCGGCGACGTCATAGCTGCGCACATGAACGGTCAGCTTGGTGCCTGCTGACGCGGCCCCGGACAAAAGCACGCCGGCAGCAGCTAAAATTGCCAGGCTGATGCGCCGCATGTCCGCCTCCTTGTTCGGAGCGAAGCAGACCATACTCGGCGCGCGGCTTCAACGGTCTTGGCGGTTAGGCGCGGCTCACATGCCCTGGTAGACGGGGCCTTCACCGCCTTGTGGCGGCACCCAGTTGATGTTCTGGTTCGGATCCTTGATGTCGCAGGTCTTGCAGTGCACGCAGTTCTGCGCGTTGATGACAAAGCGCACGTCCTTTGCCGCCGGATCGGCGGCGGCGTTGCCGTCCTTGTCCACCCATTCATAGACGCCGGCCGGGCAGTAGCGGGTCGAGGGACCGGCGAAGACATCGTGCTCGGAACGCTGCTGCAGCGCCATGTCGGCGACGATCAGATGGGTCGGCTCGTTCTCCTCGTGGTTGGTGTTGGAAAGAAACACCGAGGAGAGCCGGTCGAAGGTCAGCACGCCATCCGGCTTCGGATAGGCGATCTTCTGATGCTTGGAGGCCGGCTCGAGCGTCGCATAGTCGGCCTTGCCATGCTTCATGGTTCCGAAGGGCGAGAAGCCGAACAGCGTGTTCAGCCACATGTCGAGACCGCCGATGCCGACGCCGACAATGGTGCCGAAGCGCGACCAGAGCGGCTTGACGTTGCGGACCTTCTTCAGGTCCTTGCCGATATCGGTGCCGCGCCAGGCTTCCTCATAGGAAGCGAGCTCGTCATTGGCACTGCCACCGGCAATCGCCTCGGCCACATGCTCGGCCGCCAGCATGCCCGAGAGCACCGCGTTGTGCGAGCCCTTGATGCGCGGCACGTTGACGAAGCCGGCAGCACAGCCCATCAGCACGCCACCCGGGAAGGACAGCTTCGGTACGGACTGCCAGCCGCCCTCGGTGATGGCGCGCGCGCCATAGCCGATGCGCTTGGCGCCCTGGAAGGTGCCGGCGATTGCCGGATGCGTCTTGAAGCGCTGGAACTCCTCGAAGGGTGAGAGATAGGGGTTCTTGTAGTTGAGGTGGACGACGAAGCCGACCGCCACCTGGTTGTCCTCGAGATGATAGAGGAAGGAGCCGCCGCCGGTCTTCATGTCGAGCGGCCAGCCGAAGGAATGCTGCACAAGACCCGGCTTGTGGTTCTCGGGCTTGACCTGCCAGAGCTCCTTGAGGCCGATGCCGAACTTGCCCGGCTCGCGGCCGTCGGCAAGCTGGTATTTGGCGATAAGCTGCTTGGCGAGCGAGCCGCGCGCACCCTCGCCGATCAGC
Organism: Mesorhizobium sp. B2-8-3; assembly: GCF_006440815.1. Taxonomy (NCBI): domain Bacteria; kingdom Pseudomonadati; phylum Pseudomonadota; class Alphaproteobacteria; order Hyphomicrobiales; family Phyllobacteriaceae; genus Mesorhizobium; species Mesorhizobium sp. B2-8-3. The sequence goes on along the minus strand of NZ_VFTW01000026.1, from coordinate 67,609 downwards.
ACGTATTTGCCCATCAGCGCCATGCCCGGCGCGTAAGCCGGGCCGTGCGTGCCGTCCTTCTCGACGCCCATGTCGCCGGTGATGACGCCGGTGACGGCGCCGGCGTCGTTGTAGACGAGGCTTGCCGCGGCGAAGCCCGGATAGATCTCGACGCCCAGCGCCTCGGCCTTGGTCGCCAGCCAGCGGCAGACATTGCCCAGCGAGACGATGTAATTGCCGTGGTTGTTCATCAGCGGCGGCATCAGGAAGTTGGGCAGGCGGAACGAGCCGGCAGGGCCAAGCACCAGGAAATGGTCCGCGGTCACAGGCGTCTTGAACGGATGATCGCCCTCCTCGCGCCAGCCGGGCAGCAGGCGGTCGATGCCGATCGGATCGACGACCGCACCCGACAGGATATGGGCGCCGACCTCGCCGCCCTTCTCCAGGACGACGACGGAAAGGTCCGGATTGAGCTGCTTCAGACGGATCGCGGCGGCAAGGCCGGCGGGACCCGCACCGACGATCACCACGTCGAATTCCATGCTCTCGCGTTCGATTTCGCTCATCGGCCCCTCACTGGCTCGCCATGTTTTCGCATTGTGCTGGCTCACGCGCTGCATAGCGCATCAATTCGCGACGCGAAACCGGCGCTGACGTGACAACGCCGATTTCGACAAAAAGTCGCGGTTTTCCCTACGAAACGGTCGCCGCGCAGGCCATGGCCAAGCATAGGCCAGCGCCAATCGGATGGAAGGCCAGGCCGCGTCCGCATGTTTTTAATTGTTCGACGGCTTGGTTATCGGCAATACTTCGCACCATGCGCAGTCCAGAGCCAGCCGGCTTTCCATCGAAGCGCTTACTCTTCACGCCAGGCATGGCCTGGCGCGCGGTTCTTCCACTCCTCTTTTTGTCCGTGCCGGCGGAGGCCGATCCGGTGAAGGTCTGGGCCACCGGCGCCTATTCCTTCTCCGACGAACTGGGCGGCTTCCGCATCACGGGTGCTTCCGGCATCGGCACCAAGGAAGACCCGCTGATCATCAGGGAGGAACTGAACACGGCGACGCCGGTGACGCTGACGATCCGCGCGACCAAGCCGATCGAGCCATTCGGCAAGGCAGGCCAGGTCGCCAACGGCGTGATGTATATGCGCATCGACGTGCTCAACAACAGCGCCCTGCCCTGGGTGGAATTCCAGTTCGAGCTGCAGGAAATCCTCGACCAGCCAAGCGTGTTCGGCGACGGCCTTTCCTTCGACCAGCGCAACAAGACGCCCGACAACATCTGGTCGAGCAATTTCGCCGATTTCGACCGCCGGTTCGAACCCTATGACCAGCTGCTGTTCAAGAACGGCAAGGTCGACCCGCTCAAGACGGCGACCTTCGACTTCCTGATCACCGACTACACGCCGCGCTGGACATTTTACATCGTGCAGGATCCGCGCATACCGACTGGGTGAAAGCATATCGATATTCAGGTGATGCCAGCCTGCAAATGGCGGTTTTCCTGCGCTTCCGGTGCTCACGTATGAAAAGTACGCTCCGCTCCGGTTCTCGGAAACCACCATTTTCGACTCGGCCTGACCTGAATCTCGACATGCTCCAATACAGGCGAGCGTGGCTTAACCTTGCAAATCGGCGCCGCGCGGACGATGGTGGCGCCATGACTGCCGCCTCCCCCAGCACACCAGCCGAGATCGCCGAACTGCTCGCCTTTTATGCCAGCGCCGGCGTTGACGAGGCGCTTGAAGACGCGCCGGTCAATCGGTTTGCCGAAGCGGCGGCGAAGTCGGTCGAACGCAGGGCTGCCGAGCGGACGCCAGCCGCGCCGCGTCGCGAGGCCGCGCCCGAGACCCGAACGGCATCCGGGAAGGGTCCGGAGCGGCCCCAGGCGCCCGAGCCACCAACGCCATCATCCGGCCTCGACGCGCGCAATATTCCGGACGCTCCGGCGCGCATGCCGGCCGCCACCGTTCCCGACGAGGCGCAGGCGCTGCTTGCCCGGCAACTGGCCGCAAGCGCCTCGACGCTCGAGGAACTGCGCCAGCACATGGCCGGCTTCGACGGCTGTAATCTCAAATTCACCGCCAAGAACCTCGTCTTCGCCGACGGCAATCCGAAAGCCGAGCTGATGCTGGTCGGCGAGGCGCCCGGTCGCGACGAGGACCTCGAAGGTCTGCCCTTTGTCGGCCGCTCCGGCCGGCTGCTCGATCGTATGCTCGCCGCTATCGGCCTCGACCGCAACTCGGCCTATATCGCCAACGTCATTCCGTGGCGGCCGCCGGGCAACCGCACGCCGACACCGCACGAGACCGAAATCTGCCGGCCGTTCATCGAAAGGCAGATAGAACTGGTCAATCCCAAGGTGCTGGTCAATCTCGGCGGTCCGTCGGCCAAGACGCTGCTCAATACGACCGAGGGCATCCTGCGCCTGCGCGGCAACTGGCGGGTGCACACGACGGCGTCGGGCATAGCCATTCCGGCGATGCCGACGCTGCATCCGGCCTATCTGTTGAGGACACCGGCGCACAAGAAGCTGGCCTGGCGGGATTTTCTCGAGGTCAAGGCGAAGTTGAAGGGGTTGGCGTGAACGTCTTCCCCTTCTCCCCTTGTGAGAGAACGGAAGCCAATAACCTCCCAGGTAATTGAAATCCCTCCCTCTACAGCCTAGTCCTACCCTATGACCACATCCGACCCTTCCGCCGGAAGCCTCATCCGCGAGTGGCGCACGCGGCGGCGCATGAGCCAGCTCGACCTCGCGATGGAGGCCGACATCTCGCAGCGGCATCTTTCCTTCGTCGAAAGCGGCCGCGCGCAGCCGTCGCGCGACATGCTGCTGCATCTGGCCGAGCAGCTGTCGATTCCACTGCGCCAACGCAATCAACTGTTGCTTGCCGCCGGCTTCGCGCCGAGCTTCAGCGAAAAGCCGCTGACCGATGCGACGCTGGCGCCGGCGCTTGCCGCCGTCGAGACTGTGCTCAAGGGCCACGAACCCTTCCCGGCGCTGGCGGTGGACCGGCACTGGAACCTCGTTTCGGCAAACACCGCGATTGCTCCGTTCCTCGCCGACATCTCCGAAGCATCGCTTCTCGCGCCGCCGGTCAATGTGCTGAGGCTCAGCCTGCATCCGGGCGGCGTGGCGCCGCGCATCGTCAATCTGGCGGAGTGGCGCGCGCATCTCATCGAGCGGCTGAAGCGCCAGAACGACGCCACCGGCGACCCGGTGCTGATCGAGCTTGAGCGCGAATTGCGCACCTATCCATCCGGCCTGAGGAGCAGCCGGCCGGCGCCGGTCGAACCGAGCGGCATCGTGCATCCGCTGCGGCTTGCGCATGGCGACGCCGTGCTTTCCTTCATCAGCACGATCACCGTGTTCGGTACGCCGCTCGATGTCACGCTGTCCGAACTGGCGATCGAATCCTTTTTCCCGGCCGACGAGCAGACCCGAACGGTTCTGGCGCGGCTGGCAAAAGAGCCGGCGACCGCTTCGTAGGCCTTCACCCCTGCGGCGGCGTGACCGTCCTGGTGCGCGTGCGCTCGAGGCCCAGTTGCCGCTCGCGCCAGATGATGAAGATACCGGCGGCGACCACGATCACGCCGCCCGCAAGGGTGTTCAGCGAGGTCACGTCGCCGAAGACGAAATAGCCGACCACAACGCCGAGGATCATCGAGGTGTATTCGAAGGGCGCCACGACCGAGGCTTCGGCATGGCGGTAGGCCGCCGTCATCAGGATTTGGCCGAGCCCTCCGCAGAAGCCCGCGACGACGAGGAGCGCGGCCTGCATCGGCGTCAGCGCCTGCCAGCCGAAGGGCAGCGTGAAGAGCGACAGCACTGAAGCGGTCGAGGAGAACCACAGCACGATGGTCGCCGTCTTCTCCGTCTGCACGAGATTGCGCACCAGAAGCATGGCGACCGCCGAGATCGCGGCAGCGATCAGCGCGGCCATGACGCCCAGCACCTCCTGGTCGTCGAGGCCTTCATCGGAATTGGGCAGCGTCAGTTCGGGCCAGGAGATGATCAGCACGCCGGCAAGGCCGACCGCGACCGCGCTCCAGCGGTAGACGCGGATCGTCTCGCCGAGGAAGAGCGAGGAGAACACGACGACCAGCAGTGGCTGGGCGTAGTTCAGCGTGATCGCTTCCGGCAGCGGCAACCTGGTCAGCGCGAAGAAGCCGAGCCCCATGGCGCCGACGCCGACCACACCGCGCGCGACGTGGTTGAACGGCCGTCTCGTCGTGAATGCCGTGGCCAATTCACCCTTAAAGGCCAGGAAGGCGATGATCGGGAAGATGGCGAAGAAGGAGCGGAAGAAGACGATCTGCCCCGCCGGCACGTCGCCGGCCGCCTTGATGCAGGTCTGCATGCCGACGAAGACCGTCACCGAGACGATCTTCAGCGTAATGCCGCGCAGCGTGTTGTGGCCGACGGCATGATCGACGGTCATCTTGCCTCGTAAGGATAGTCGGGAAACGAAGCCGCGAAATAGGCCAAGAGCAATTCCAGGAAAAGTGTGTAACGGTTTTCCGTCCGGAATTGCGAAACACAACCTATGCCGCAGTTTTGTCGAGTGGCCATTTCGTGTAAAGAGCGCGCACCTCAAAATTCTTGGACCAGCCAAGCTGGCTGGCCGGCCGAAATCAACAGGAAAAGCCTAAGGAATGCGCACAGATACCGGCCATGTCTTCAAGCTCGAAGACTATCGCCCCTGCGACTATCTCATCCCGAGGACCAGCCTCGACTTCCGCCTGTCGCCGGACGCGACCCATGTGACCGCGCTGCTTACGATCGAGCGGCGCGCGGGCGTCGCCGCCTCGCCGCTGGTGCTCGACGGCGACGGGCTGACGTTGCTCGGCATTGCCGTCGACGGGCATACGCTTCCGGCCAGCGACTATGAGGCGACGCCTGACCGGCTGACGATCCTGAAGCCGCCGGCGGCGCAGCGTTTCGAGCTGCGCCTGGAGACGGAGATCGCGCCTTCGCGCAACGAGGCGCTGATGGGCCTTTATCGCTCCAACAACGTCTATTGCACGCAATGCGAGGCCGAGGGCTTTCGCCGCATTACCTATTTCCTCGACCGTCCCGATATCCTGTCGGTCTACACGGTGCGCATCGAAGCGCCGCACAACGAGGCGCCGCTGCTGCTTTCGAACGGCAATCCTGTGGAGAGTGGCACGCTGGGCAGCGGCCGGCATTATGCGGTCTGGCACGACCCGTTCCCCAAACCCTCCTACCTTTTCGCGCTGGTGGCGGGCGCGCTTGGCAAGGTGGCGGGCAGCTTCACCACCATGTCCGGCCGCGAGGTCGAGCTCGGTATCTATGTGGAGCCCGGCAAGGAGCAGCTTGCCGGCTATGCGATGGACGCGCTGAAACGCTCGATGCAATGGGACGAGGAAGCCTTCGGCCGCGAATACGACCTCGACGTCTTCAATATCGTCGCCGTCTCCGACTTCAACATGGGCGCCATGGAGAACAAGGGCCTCAACGTCTTCAACGACAAATATGTGCTGGCCGACGAGGAGACCGCGACGGATGCCGACTTCGCCAACATCGAGGCGATCATCGCGCATGAATACTTCCACAATTGGACTGGCAACAGAATCACTTGCCGCGACTGGTTCCAGCTCTGCCTGAAGGAAGGGCTGACGGTTTACCGCGACCACGAATTCTCCGCCGACCAGCGCTCGCGGTCGGTTAAGCGCATCGCCGAGGTGCGCACGCTGCGCGCGCACCAGTTCCCGGAAGACCAGGGGCCGCTGGCGCATCCGGTCAGGCCGCGACGCTACCGCGAGATCAACAACTTCTACACCGCGACCGTCTACGAGAAGGGTTCGGAAGTGGTGCGCATGATCCGCACCATCCTTGGGCCGGAAACCTTCCGTGCCGGCATGGACCTCTATTTCGAGCGGCATGACGGCGAGGCGGCGACGATCGAGGATTTCCTCAAAGTCTTCGAGGACGTCTCCGGCAGAGACCTCGCGCAATTCGCGCTTTGGTATCACCAGGCCGGCACACCGAACCTGACGGTAAGTTCCGCGCACAATGCGGCGGCAAAGGAGTTCACCCTGGAGATCGAGCAGTCGGTGCCGCCGACGCCGTCGGAAAGCCGCAAGCGGCTGATGCATATCCCGCTGGCCTTCGGCCTGGTCGGCGCCAACGGCAAGCCCGTCGCCTGGACTGCCGTCGAGGGCGCAATGGTGGATGACGGTGTCATCCATATCCGCAAACGTCGGCACACGGTGCGCTTCTCGGGTATTTCGCAACGGCCTTCGGTGTCGCTCAACCGCGGCTTCTCGGCGCCGATCACGCTTTCGGTGCAGCAGAAGGCCGACGACCAGTTCTTCCTCGCGGCGCATGACAGCGACGCCTTCGCGCGCTGGCAGGCGTTCAACACGCTCTTGACCGATGCGCTGATCGCCGCCTTCCGCCAGATCCTCGGCGGCAAGGAGCCGGTGTTTGCGGCGCGGCTTGCCGAGCTTGCCGGCAGGATTGCCGGCGACGAGACGCTGGAGCCGGCCTACCGGGCGCTCGCGCTGTCGCTTCCGGGCGAAGCCGATATTGCCCGCGACATCGGCAAGGGCATCGACCCAGACGCCATCTTTGCCGCACGCGAGGCGATGGCGCGGATGATCGCCGAGGCAAATCGCGAGGCCTTCCCGGCGCTCTATGAGAGCCTTGCCGACAAGGGTCCGTTCAGCCCGGACGCGGCGAGCGCCGGGCGCAGGGCGCTGCGCAACATCCTGCTCGACTATCTTTCGCTGCTGCCGGGCGGCGCGGGCCTCGCCGCAGGGCACTTCAATGCCGCCACCAACATGACCGACCGTGCGGCAGCGCTCGCCGTGCTGGCGCATCGCCATCCAGGCACGGCCGAGGCCGAAGAGGCGCTGGCCGCCTTCGAGGCCCGCTATCGCGGCGACGCGCTGGTACTCGACAAATGGTTCCAGATCCAGGCCGGTGTGCCGGGCGCAAAGACCGTCGAGAAAGTTCGTGAGCTCATGCGGCACCCAGCCTTCTCGATCGCCAACCCGAACCGGGTGCGTTCGCTGATCGGCACCTTCTCCAGCGCCAACCAGACCGGCTTCCACCGCCCCGACGGCGAAGGTTACCGCCTGTTTGCCGAGACGGTACTGGAGGTCGAGAAACGCAATCCGCAGGTAGCCGCGCGGCTGGCGACGGCGCTCAGGTCCTGGCGCTCGCTGGAGCCTGGACGTCAGACCAAGGCCAGGCAGGCGCTGCTCGACATGGCGAAGGCCGAGAATCTTTCGGCGGATCTGCGCGATATCGTGGAGCGGACACTGGCGTAATTAGCGATCTCCCTCCTGGTGGGGGAGATGCCGGCAGGGCAGAGCGGGGCACGAAGGATCGCGACGTTTGCTTCTCGCCCGAAAGCCGGATCTGACGAGTGTCGGGCAATTGAGCAGTTGAGGGGTTGGCGCGACAGCGCCCCCTCTGGCCATCTCCCCACGAGGGGGAAGATCGGCTGTTCGGACGAATTTCAATCAACTTTTAATCTTTTTCGTCCGCGCCACTGGACAAGGCGAATCAGCTTTGATTCTTTACTGACGATTCGGGCGTGCGGCGTAGCCGGATCATCCATACGGCAGATCGGGGAGTGCCATTTATGGCCAAGGCGGACGCGTGGGGCGCGCCCGGAGGGAAGGCTTTTGCGCGTCGCAAGGCAAGGAGCGATGGACTTGCCGGCAATACGCGCCTGATCGCCGAACCCACTTATCAGCGGCTCCTGGCCGCCGAGCCGCTGCTGCGCCGGTCGATCCCGGCGCTGATCGTCGTTTTTCTCATCGTCATTGCCGCGCTGCGCTTCCTGTCGCTCATGAACGAGCATGACGAGATCGAGCGCGACGCCAAGGCGGTGCTGGCGCTGGCCGCCGGACAGATGGCGCAGGCCGTCACCGCGGACCCCAGCGCGGCCGGCGCCAATGCCATAAGCCTTCTGGAAAACACCAGCCGCCAAGGCGCCATGAGCCGCGCCCATGTGCTCGCCATCACCGACGCCAACTTCAAGGTCATCGCCGTTTCGCCGCTGTCGACGGGCTGGCAAGGCCGCACGCTCGACAGCCTCGTGCTGGGCGGCCAGCCGCTGTTCATGTTCGGCGACCGCGCCGGCGTGATGGATGTCAGCATCTCGGGACAGGACTGGTTCGCCGCCGTCAGCCTCGGCGGCGACCACAAACACGCGGCGGCCGTGCTGGTGCCGCAGGAAGCGGTGTTCGACAGCTGGCGCAAGTCGATGTCGCTCAACGTCACGCTGTTCGTGCTGACGGCGGGCGTGCTGATCGTCATCCTCTACGCCTATTTCGGCCAGGCGGCGCGCGCCCAGGCGGCGGACCGCATCTATCTTGAGGCGCATCAGCGCATCGACATGGCGCTGGTGCGCGGCCGCTGCGGGTTGTGGGACTGGGACATGGTGCGCGGCAAGATGTACTGGTCGCGCTCGATGTACGACATGCTGGGCTATGAGCCCTGCGATACGATGCTCTCCTTCGGCGAGGTCGACGAGATCATCCACCCGGAAGACGGCGACCTGTTCGAGCTCGCCAACCGCATCATCGAACGCGAGATCGACCATATCGACCAGGTTTTCCGCATGCGTCACGCCGACGGACAGTGGGTGTGGATGCGAGCCCGCGCCCAGGTGATCGACCCGGAGGCACCGGAGATCCAGCTGATCGGCATCGCCGTCGACGTCACCGAGCAGCGGCACTTGGCGCTGCGCTCGGAAGCGGCCGACATGCGGCTCAGGACAGCGATCGAGAACATCAACGAATCCTTCGTGCTGTGGGATGCCGCCGAACGGCTGATCATGTGCAATTCGAAGTTCCAGAAGGACAACGGGCTGTCGGACCGCGACGTGGTACCGGGCGCGACCCGCGATATGCTGGAGGAGCGCATGCTGGCCTTCGCGTCGGAGCGCAGGCTCGCCAATGCGAACGGGCCGCAGGGCGGCGTCAGCTTGGAGCGCCAGCTTGCCGACGGCCGCTGGCTGCAGGTCAACGAACTCAGGACCCGCGACGGCGGCGTCGTTTCCGTGGGCTCCGACATCACGCAGATCAAGCTGCACCAGGAAAAGCTGGTCGACAGCGAGCGCCGGCTGATGGCGACGATCCACGATCTCAGCCTGGCCCGCCGCGCCGAGGAGGAACGCGCCAGCGAACTGGTCGAGCTCAACCGCAAATACATGAAGGAAACCGAGCGCGCCGAGGCGGCCAATCGCGCCAAGTCGGAATTCCTCGCCAACATGTCGCATGAATTGCGCACGCCGCTCAACGCCATCATCGGCTTCTCCGAGCTGATGCAGCAGGGCCTGTTCGGGTCGCTCGGCTCCGAGCGCTACGAGGAATATGCGACCGACATCAACGGCAGCGGCAAATACCTGCTCGGCGTCATCAACGACATCCTCGACATGTCGAAGATCGAAGCCGGCCAGTTCTCGCTCGACCGCGAGGAGATCGATCTCTGCCCGCTGATCAAGGAAACGGTGCGGGTGATCTCGCTGCAGGCGGCGGAAAAGTCGATCAATGTCGAGACGCGCATCGCCGATGCGATGCGGCTCTATGCCGACCGCCGCGCGATCAAGCAGATCGCCATCAACCTGCTCTCCAACGCGGTGAAATTCACTGGACAGGGCGGCAAGATCACGGTCAGGGCGCGCAACACGTCCGGGGCGCTGCTGCTCACCATCGAGGACAATGGCTGCGGCATCCCCAAGCAGGCGCTGAGCAAGCTCGGCCGGCCGTTCGAGCAGGTGCAGAACCAGTTCTCCAAGAACCATACCGGCTCGGGCCTCGGGCTCGCCATCTCGCGCTCGCTGGCCGAATTGCAGGGCGGCGCGCTGAAGATCCGCTCGACCGAGGGTGTAGGCACCATCGTGTCGGTGCGCATTCCGCTGAAGAAGGCTCCGCCGACGGTGAAGGCAGCGGCCTAATTCATCCCTCGTTGCGGCGCGCCCGCGCGCAGCAAATGGTCGAAGTCCCGCCTGACCTTTCGCGACGCCTCCTTGAGATGTGCTTCCAGGACGCCGAAATCCGGCAGGTCAGTGACCGCCAGAAGCAGATCCGAGAGTCCAGGTGGGACATCGTCGCGCTGGAACTCGCCGATGAGGCAAAGCCTGATCATCTGGGTCAGCGCCAGATAGAGCCGATAGGCCTCGCCAAGCTCTTCACGCACATCGGCTGAAGCGAAATCCGGAGCAAGCCGGGCCAAAATGTCGGCGGTCGCCGTGACCCGGCGGCCAGGTTCGATGGCGCCGGCGATGACCGCGACCTGGGCGATGAATTCGAGATCGATGAGCCCGCCCGGGATCAGCTTGATGTCCCAGAGGTCGCGCGGCGGCTTCTCCTTCTCGATCAGCGCCCGCATCTCCGAGGCCTCGGCTTTCACCTTGGCGGCATTGCGCGGCTGCGCCAGCACCGCCGCCACCTCATCGTCGAGCACGGCGCAGAGTTCGGCATCGCCGCCGACGGCGCGAGCTCTGGCCAGCGCCATGTGCTCCCAGGTCCAGGCATCCCGGCGCTGATATTTCTTGAACGCATCGATATGGGTGGCGACCGGCCCCTTGTTGCCCGAGGGGCGCAGGCGCAGATCCAACTCATAGAGCACGCCTTCGGCCGTCGGCGCCGAGACGGCGGCGATCAGGCGCTGCGTCATGCGGGTATAGTAATGCGAAGGCGCCAGCGGCTTTTCGCCGTCGGAGTCCTCGGCATCCGCGTCGTGGTCGTAGAGCAGGATGAGATCGACATCCGAACCGGCCGTGAGTTCGCGGCTGCCGAGCTTGCCCATGCCGAGCAGGGCCACCCTGCCGCCGGCGATCCTGCCGTGGCGCAGCGCGAATTCGGCGATCACCGCGTTCAGCGCCGCCTCGATGGTGAGATCGGCGAGATCGGAGAAGGCGCGGCCGGCGCGCGCGGGATCGATCGAGCCGGCAAGCAGGCGCACGCCGATCAGGAATTTCTGCTCGGAGGCGAAGATGCGCAGGCGGTCAAGCACATCCTCATAGGCGCGGTCGCCCTCGATGAAGGCGGCAAGCCGTGCCGAAAGATAGGCGCGGTCCGGCAGTTCGGTAAGCAGGGCCGGGTCGAGCAGGCCGTCGAAGACATGCGGGCGGCGGGTGATGATGGCAGCCAGCCTTGGCGCCGCGCCCATGATGGTCGCCATCAGCTTCAAGAGCGCCGGGTTCGATTGCAGCAGCGAGAAAAGCTGGATGCCCGCTGGCAGGCCGGCGAGGAACTCGTCGAAGCGCATCAGCGCCTCGTCGGCGCGACGCGTCTGGCCGAAGGCTTTCAGCAAGGCCGGGGTCAGTTCGGTCAGCCTCTCGCGCGCCTCCGCCGACTGGGTGACGCGGTAGCGCCCGAAATGCCAGCCGCGGATGACGCGGCAGATGTCGCTCGGCCGCTGGAAGCCGAGACCATGCAGCGTCTGCAGCGTATCGGGATCGTCGACATCGCCGGTGAAGACCAGATTGCCGACGCCGGCCGAGAGCTCGGGTGCTGTCTCGAACAGCGCCGCGTAGTGGCGCTCGACCTGCTGCAGCGAGGCGCGGAAGGCCTGCGTGAATTCCGCCTCGCCGGCAAATCCCAGCATCAGCGCGATGCGTTTGAGCTCCTCGTCTTCTTCCGGCAGGACGTGCGTCTGCTCGTCAGCGACCATCTGGATGGCGTGCTCGACACGGCGCAGGAACCAGTACTGACGGGTGAGCGCATCGCGCGCGTCGGCGGTGATCCAGCCGCGCGCGGCAAGCGCTGCGAGCATCGGCACGGTCTCGCGGCCGCGCAGCTCCGGGAAGCGGCCGCCGGCGATGAGCTGCTGGGTCTGGACGAAGAACTCGATCTCGCGGATGCCGCCGCGGCCGAGCTTGACGTTATGGCCCTTCACCGCGATCTCGCCATGGCCCTTGTGGGCATGGATCTGGCGCTTGATCGAATGAACGTCGGCGATTGCCGCATAGTCCATGTATTTGCGCCAGACATAGGGTTCCAATTCCTTGAGGAAGGCGGCGCCGGCAGCGAGATCGCCGGCAACCGGCCGCGCCTTGATCATGGCGGCGCGCTCCCAGTTCTGGCCGCGCGCCTCGTAATAGCGAAGCGCTGCCTCGACCGGGATTGCCAGCGGCGTCGAGCCGGGATCGGGGCGCAGCCTCAGATCGGTGCGGAAGACATAGCCATGCTCGGTGCGATCCTGCAGGATGCGCACGAGACGACGGGTAAGCCTGGAGAACAGCTCGGTCGCGTCGAGCGGATCGATGACGGCCGGCGCCTCCGGCTCGAAGAAGACGACGAGATCGATGTCGGAGGAGAAGTTCAGCTCATGCGCGCCGAGCTTGCCCATGCCGAGCAGGATCCAGCCTGAATCCCTGGCAGGCTCGGCCGGATGCGGTAGCTTGAGCTTGCCTTGCCGATGCGCGTCGAGCAGCAGGAAATCGACGGCGGCGCATGTGCAGGCGTCGGCAAGATCGCTGAGCCGGCGCACCGTCACGGAGGTCTCCGCCTCGCCTGAAAGATCGGCCAGCGCGATCAGGAAATGCGCTTCGGTCTTCCATTGCCTGAGCGCCATCATCAGGCTCGCTTCCGAGGCGTCTTCCGCCTTGGCCGCGCCGCCGATCGCTTCGTCGATGGCATCGAGCCGCGCTTCGATCATCAGGTCGAACAGCGTATCGAGGATCGCCGGCCGCCGGCGCGCCACGTCGCGCAGGAAGGGCGAGAGGTCGAAGACGGCCGCCAGCAGATCCTGCAGCGGCCCCTCGCCCGCCACGAACGCAGCGAGTCGGGAAAGCCCCTCCTCCTCGGCGGCGTCGGCGATTTCCGACAATTCGCGCCGGGCATGTTTCGCGTCCAGGGGGCGGAGCGCCAGTGTCGGGCTAAGCCGGAATTCGGATTCGATTTTCTTCTTCGCCATTTATCCGCGCCATCAATGCGTCTCCCGCAATGGGAAACTCATGACCACGGACAATCCGGGATTGGCGGGCAAAAGATCAAGCCTTCCGTTGTGGAAAGTCATGATTGCCTTGGCCAGGCTGAGGCCCAAGCCCGAGCCCGGCTGCGAGCGGCTCTTTTCCAGGCGCACGAAACGCTCGGTGGCTCGGGCACGATCGGCGTCGTCCGGAATGCCGTGGCCGTTGTCGCTGACGGCAAGCTTGATCTCGTTGCCGAGGCGCTCCAGCGCCACACGCACTTTCGGCGTCTCGGCGGCGTCGGTTGAATATTTGATGGCGTTGTCGACGATGTTGGACAGCGCCTGGCCGATCAGTTCGCGGTTGCCGTTGATCGTAAAGGCCTCGGGCACGGTCGTTTCCAGCGCGACGCCCGCCTCTTCCGCCACCGGCTCGTAGAGTTCGACGACGTCGCTCACCGTCGCGGCGAGATCGACGGGACCGGTCTGTTCCGAGGAATAGCCAGCCTCCAGGCGCGAGATCATCAGGATGGCGTTGAATGTCTTGATGAGCTGGTCGGACTCCGCGATCGTGCCTTCCAGCGCCTGACGGTAATCCTGCGTCTTGTGCCTGCCGGCGAGCGTCGCCTCGGCGCGGTTGCGCAGCCTGGTCAGCGGCGTCTTCAGGTCATGGGCGATGTTGTCGGAGACCTGCTTCAGCCCCTCGTTCAGCATGGCGATCCTGGCCAGCATCGAATTGAGGTTCGCCGACAGGCGGTCGAATTCGTCGCCGGCGCCGGTGACCGGCAGCCGTCCGGACAAATCGCCGCCCATGATGCGGCGGCTGGCGTCCGAGACGCTGTCGATGCGCTTCAGCGCCGCGCGCCCGACAAAGAACCAGATCAGGATGCCGCCAAGCCCCATCATACCGAGCGCCAGGGTCAGCGCGCGGCTGATGACGGCGCGGAAGCGCTCGGGCTCGCCGAGGTCGCGGCCGACCAGCATGATCATCTGGTTGGGCAGTCTCAACACCAGCGCGATGGCGTTGTGGCCCTTTTCCCCCGTGGACTGGGGGTTGTTGTTGCTGCTGTCGTTGGGCGGAGGCGTGGACTGGTCCGAACCGCCGCTGCGCAGCCGATCGAGCTCGCCCTCGCCGAAGCGCTGGTAGGAAAACGGTTCCGTCGTCCAGCCCTCGGTCTCTATGACCCCTGGCTCCAGGCTCTGCACATTGCCGGTCAGGATCTGGCCATTGGCGTCGGCGATCAGGTAGAGATTGGCGCCGGGCTGGCGCGAGCGGGCCTCGACGACGCGCACCAGCACCGGCAGGCCGCCGCGCTGATAGGCGCGGGCCAGGCCCAGCACCTCGTCGTTGATGGTTTCCTGCGTCTGCGCGGTCAGCATGCGCGCCGACAGCGACGTCATGTAGAAGACGAGCAGCACGGCGCAGAGCGCGAAAAGCAGAAGATAAAGCGCCGAAAGCCGGGCCGCCGTGGTCTTCATGATGGCCGGCAGTGAGAGAGCCATCTGTGGCTTCACCCGCCCTTCAGCATGTAGCCGGCGCCGCGGATCGTGTGCAGGATCGGCTTGTCGAAGCCTTTTTCGATCTTGCCGCGCAGGCGCGAGACGTGGACGTCGATGACATTGGTCTGCGGATCGAAGTGATAATCCCAGACATTTTCCAGAAGCATGGTGCGCGTCACCACCTGCCCGGCATGGCGCATCAGATATTCGAGCAGGCGGAACTCGCGCGGCTGCAGCGTGATCTCGCGGCCGGCGCGCTTGACCGAATGCGACAGCCGGTCGAGCTCGAGATCGCCGACACGGTAGACGGTCTCGGATTCGCGCGCGCTGGCGCGGCGGTTCAGCACCTCGACGCGGGCAAGCAATTCGGAAAAGGCATAGGGCTTGGTGAGATAATCGTCGCCGCCGGCGCGCAAGCCCGTGACGCGGTCGTCGACCTCGCCCAGCGCCGAAAGGATCAGCACCGGCGTGGTGTTGCCGCGCGAGCGAAGCGCTGCGATCACCGACAGGCCGTCACGGCGCGGCATCAGGCGGTCGACCACCATCACGTCATAGTCGCCGGCATCGGCGAGCGCGAAGCCGGTCTCGCCGTCGCCGGCGACATGGGCGGTGTGGCCCGCCTCGGCGAAGGCTTTCTGCAAATAATCCGCCGCCTCGCGATCGTCTTCCATGACGAGAATCTTCATGGGACCGTTATACGCGATTTCATCGGAAGTTTGAGAGGCAGTCATTCTTCAGGCCTTGCTCTCATTGGTCGCATGTCTTCTTCCCAAAACCGGCAACCACTTTTGGGCGACATGCATTTCGTTCCGCATGTCGTGATCCCAAAACCGGTGCCCACTTCTGGGCGACATGCATTTCGTTCCGCATGTCGTGATCCCAAAACCGGTGCCCACTTCTGGGCGACATGCGATAAGCGGCAGCGGGTGATGGGAAACCCGCTGCCGCCAGGAGCGAAACACGGTGACTGACTTACGTGCTCGGCCCCATGTTTTCCCGGCGGCGGCTCGGGGGTGTTGATACCGCCGCAGGGAAAATCTGAACGCTGAAATCTCAGCCCTTGCCGACCGGCAGCGCCACAAAACGGTTCGAGTCGTCGCGGGTGATCTGCATCAGCACCGCCTTACGGCCGGCCTTGGCTGCATCGGCCATGGCCTTGGAGACGTCGTCGGTGGTGTTCACGTCGTTCGAATTGATCGAGGTGATGACGTCGCCGGGCTGAATGCCACGGTCGGCCGCGTCGCTGTCAGGATCGACGTCGGTGACCACGAGGCCCTTCCCGTTTTCCGCCTTGGTGACGGTCAGGCCGAGATCGGCCAGCGTGTCGGCCTTGGCGGCGGGCGCCGACTGCTTGTTGTTGTCGTCGTTCGAGGCCTGCTTGTCGCTTGCCGGCAACGTGCCGAGATCGACCTTGACCGTCTCGTCCTTGCCGTTGCGCCAGACGGTGACGTCGACCGATTTGCCCGGCGCGAATGCACCGATCATGCGGGCGAGCTCCTTCGGCGAGGCGACATCCTTGCCGTCGACCTGGGTGATGACGTCGCCGGCGGCGATGCCCGCCTTCTTGCCCGGACCGGAATCCTGGGCGCTCGAGACCAGCGCGCCCTTGTCCGACTTCAGGCCGAGCGACTCCGCGATGTCGGAGGTGACCGGCTGGATCTCGACGCCGAGCCAGCCGCGCTGGACGGAGCCGCTCTTCATGAGGTCCTGGACGACCTGCTTGGCGGTCGAGGCCGGGATGTCGAAGGCAATGCCGACGCTGCCGCCCGACGGCGAGAAGATGGCGGTGTTGATGCCGATCACCTGGCCGTTGAGGTTGAAGGTCGGACCGCCCGAATTGCCGCGGTTGACCGAGGCGTCGATCTGGATGAAGTCGTCATAGGGGCCGGCGCCGATGTCACGGCCGCGAGCCGAGACGATGCCGGCGGTGACGGTGCCGCCGAGACCGAAGGGATTGCCGACCGCAACCACCCAGTCACCGATGCGAACCTTGGAGTCGTCGGCAAAGTCGACATAGGTGAACTTGTTGCCGCCGCCATCGACCTTGAGCACGGCGAGATCGGTGCGCGGATCGGTGCCGATCAGCTTGGCGTCGAGTTCCTTGCCGTCATTGGTGACGACGCTGAAATCCGAGCCTTCCGAAACCACATGGTTGTTGGTGACGAGATAACCGTCTTCCGAGATGAAGAAGCCCGAGCCCTGAGCGACCGGACGCGGCTCGCCATTGCCATGGTCGCGATGGTTGAAGCGGCGCATGCCGAACTGGCCGCCCTGACCCTGGTCGCCGAAGCCGCGGAATTCCTTGAAGAAGCGGCGCAGCTGCGGATTGTCAGGCAGGTTATCGAAACCGTCCTGATCGTCCGAGCCGTTGTCGGCCGTCGGTTGGATCTTGGCCTTGACCTTGACGCTGACGACCGCCGGCGAGACATGCTCGACGACATCGGCGAAGCTCGGCATTTGCGGCGCTTCGACGCGCACGGCATCGGCCAGCACGGGGGCGGTGCCGGTGGCAAGCGCGCCTGCGCCGACCGCACCGATGACGGCCAGGGATGCGACGGCGGCCATCAGGCGCTTTCGGATGCGGGAATATGAATTGGGGGCGATATTCATGGGATTTCGTTTCCTCTTTCGAAGGGATGCGCTCAGGCGAAGCATCCTCGGGCAAGAGGATTAGAGAGCCGCACATTACGGCGCCATTTCCGGTACATGAAAGTTTTGTAATGTTGGCCGAGTTCGTCATAGCAGGGCGGAGCTCCGTCGCGGAGACGCTGGAATCCAGGCCGTTACCTTCGCCGAAGGTTGCAGCGGAGCAGAATTCTGCACCGTTCGCGGCGCGTCGGCGTAACGGACGGGATTCTATGGTCTGCGCGCGTCGCTTCGCTCCTTGCTCGCCATAGAATGACGACCCGCGAGCGGCCGTGGCCAATTATCGACGTCAGCGATGGCGCTAATCGCTTAGCATCTTGTCCAGCGCCGCCTGTTCCTCGGCACTCAGGGTGCTACCCGATGCCGGGCGGCGCGAGCGTGCGCTGAGCACAATGAACAGACCGCCGGCCAGAAGCAGAAGCACCGGCGTACCCCACAAAAGCGCGGTGCGCAGGCTGAAGCGCGGCTTGAGCAGCACGAACTCGCCATAGCGCGAAACGATATAGTCCATCACCTGCTGGTCGGTGTCGCCGGCAACGAGGCGCTGGCGCACGAGGACGCGCAGGTCCCGGGCAAGATCGGCGTCGGATTCGTCGATCGACTGGTTCTGGCAGACCATGCAACGCAGGCCTTCCGACAGCGCGCGCGCCCTCGCCTCCAATGCGGGGTCCTGCAGCACTTCATCAGGCTTCACCGCCTGGGCTGGGCCGGCGAAAAACAGCGCCAGCAACAGGACCAGCGGAACGAGCGAAAACTTCGCCTTCATGTCGAACTCGCCAGGGCCGCGGCCGGCTTGCGGCGCTTGGCCGGCGCGCCGACGCGCAGGCGACGGTCGAGCAGCGACATGGCGGCGCCCGCCATCATCACCAGTCCGCCGCCCCAGATCAGCGTCACCAGCGGCTTCCACCAGAGGCGCACGACGACGGAGCCGTCGTTGTTCTCGTCGCCGAGCGACAGATAAAGCTGGCTCAACCCAATCGTCCTGATGCCGGACTCCGTCGTCACCGTCTGGCGCACCGGATAGAAGCGTTTCGCGGAGGTGATTGCGCCATCGGCGTTGCCGTCGGCGCCCGTCAGCAGGAAGCGGCCGCGATCCTCGGTGAAATTCGGACCTTTCTGCGGAGAGAGCCCTTCGAAGCGCAGCGTGTGGCCGGAGAGCTCCAGCGTCTCGCCGGGATGCATCGAGAGGATTTTCTCCGTGCCGAAGCAGAGCGTGCCGACAATGCCGAGCAAGGTCAGCCCGAGGCCGAGATGCGCCAGCGCCGTGCCGAAGACGGAGCGCGGCAGGCCGGCGAAGCGGCGCAGCATGATGCCCGGCGCCACCGAACCGAAACCGGATTTGACCGCAAGATCGGTCAGTGCGCCGGCGACCAGCCAGACGGCGAGGCCGACGCCGAGTGCCGCGAAGACCGAGGCACCGTCGATGAACAGGCCAGTGACCAGCATTGCGGCGATCGCCAGGGCGAAGGCGGCCATCAGCCGCTGCGAGGCGGCAATGACGTCGCCGCGCTTCCAGGCGAGCAAGGGGCCGAACGGCACGATCGCGAGCAGCGGCAGCATCAGCGGGCCGAAGGTCAGGTCGAAGAACGGCGCGCCGACCGAGATCTTGCCGCCGGTGAGCGCCTCCAGCGCCAGCGGGTAGAGCGTGCCGACCAGCACCGTCGCCGTGGCGGTGGTGAGAAAGAGGTTGTTCAGCACCAGCGCGCCCTCGCGCGAGATCGGATGGAACAGGCCGCCCGCCGTCAGCCGTGAGGCGCGCAGCGCAAACAGCGCCAGCGAGCCGCCGATGAACAGCGTCAGGATGCACAGGATGAAGACGCCCCGCGCCGGATCGGTGGCGAAGGCGTGCACCGAGGTCAACACGCCGGAACGCACCAGGAAAGTGCCGAGCAGCGACAGCGAGAAGGTCAGGATGGCGAGCAGCAGCGTCCAGATCTTCAGCGCCGAACGCTTCTCCATGACGATCGCCGAATGAAGCAGCGCGGTACCGGCGAGCCAGGGCATGAAGGAGGCGTTCTCGACCGGATCCCAGAACCAGAAGCCACCCCAGCCGAGCTCGTAATAGGCCCAGTAGGAGCCCATGGCGATGCCGCCGGTGAGGAACATCCAGGCGACCAGTGTCCAGGGTCGCACCCAGCGTGCCCAGGAGGCGTCGATGCGCCCCTCGATCAGTGCGGCAACCGAAAAAGAGAAGCAGATCGAGAAGCCGACATAGCCGAGATAGAGCATCGGCGGATGGATGGCGAGGCCGAGATCCTGCAGGATCGGATTAAGGTCGCGGCCCTCGATCGGCGCCGGGTTGAGGCGGATGAAGGGGTTGGACGTCGCCAGGATGAACAGGAAGAAGGCAGCGCCGATCATGCCCTGCACGGCCAGTACATTGGCCTTGAGCGTTGACGGCAGGTTGTTGCCGAAGACCGCGACCAGCGCGCCGAAGAAGGTCAGGATCAGCACCCACAGCAGCATCGAGCCTTCGTGGTTCCCCCAGGTGCCGGTGATCTTGTAGATCATCGGCTGCAGCGAATGGGAGTTCTCCCACACGCTCGCCACCGAGAAGTCGGAGCGGGCATAGGCGCTGGCGAGGGCGGCGAAGGACAGTGCGGTCAACGCGAAGCCGGTGACCGTGACCGGACCGCCGACCGCCATCAAGCGCTGATTACCGGTGCGGGCGCCGACGAGCGGCACCAGCATCTGCACCAGCGACAGAGCGAAGGCCAGCACGAGCGCGAAATGTCCGGTCTCAACCATCAATTTGTGCTTTCTTGCCAGACGCCCTTGGCCTTCAGACCGTCGGCGACTTCCTTGGGCATGTAACGCTCGTCATGCTTGGCCAAAACGCTGTCGGCGACGAACACGCCATCCGGGCCGAAAGCGCCCTCGGTTATCACGCCCTGATCCTCGCGGAACAGGTCGGGCAGGATGCCGGTATAGGTGACCTTGACCGATTTCTGCTTGTCGGTGACCGAGAAGGCGACGGTGGCGCCCTGGCCGCGCACGACGGTGCCCTTCTCGACGAGACCGCCGAGCCGGATGCGTTGTCCGGGCGGCAAACTCGCCGTGGCGAGATCGGCCGGCATGTAGAAATAGGAGGCCTTCTGTCCAAGCGCATAGAAGGTGAGGCCGGCAGCGGCGCCGAGGAAAGCCAGCCCCGCCACGATCACCGACAATCGCTTCTGCTTGCGCGTCATTGCCTTACTCCGTCGCCGTTACGCCGAGCGAGGCGGCGAAGGCGGTGAATTTCCTGGCCTGTTCACTGTCCGCCCCGAAGGCGGCGACAGCGCGGCCGAGCGCGGCCCGCGCCTGGTCGGCCTTGCCAAGCACGACATAGGAACGGATGAGCCGCATCCATCCTTCCTCGTCACGGGGATTCTGCTTCAATTTGTCGTCCAACCCGGCGACCATGGTCTCGATCATCGCCTGCCGGTCCTGCGGCGACATCTGTTGCGCGGCTTCCACCTGCTGCGCATCCGGGCCGTTGGCCGGCGCGGCCTTGGCGACAGCCGGCTCGCCCGCCTCGGCAAGCGCCTGCTGAACGGCGTTGCGCCAAGGCGAATCCGGCGCGAGCTGGCCGAGCATCTTTTGCCAGGCGGTGACGGCCTCGGCCTTCCTGCCTTCCTGGGCGAGGCCGACGCCCAAGTAGAAATTCGCCTTGGCGTTGGCCGGATCGAGCTTCAGGGCAGCCTCGAAGGCGCTTTGGGCGTCGGCCGAAACGATGCCACCGGCAGCATTGGCGATCGCCTCGCCGAGACCCGACTGGCGCACGGCGCTGTCGCCGTCGAGGCGGATGGCGTTGCGATAAGCGGTCACGGCGTCAGGAAAGCGCTGCAGCCGAAGATAGATCGGCGCCAGCACATCCCAACCCTTGCCGTCCGACGGATTGGCGGCGAGATGGGCTTCGGCGCGGGCGACCAGTTCGTCGACCGAGGAATCGGCCGGGTTCTTGGCCAGACGTTCGGCCAGCGGCTGCGAAGGCAGATCGGGAGAGCCGAGCATGCCGTAGAGCCCCCAGCTCAACAGGGGAACCGCAAGCACGGCCACGCTGGCGACCCATCTGGCGCTGCGCGCGGGGCTGGGCGTCGCCGCGCCCGGCTGCAAAGCCGCGCCCAGACGCAGGATGCGGCGGCCGATCTCGGCACGCGCCTCCTCGGCCTCGCCCGGCTGGATCAGGCCGCGCGCCATGTCGCGGTCGAGCTCGGAAAGCTGGTCGCGATAGACTTCGAGATCGTGATCGCCGGCCGGCGACGCGCCCTTCATGCCGCCGGTGAGCGGCAACAGCACCGCCAGGCTGGCGCCCAGCGTGAGGATTGCGGCTATGACCCAGAACAGCATGCCTATTCCAATAGCGGCAGAGCCCTGCCCTGCCAACACGACCATCGTGCGACGCTTTGACGGCAGACGCCGTCGGCCGCAGGCCTAATTCCGTTCCAAAGCCGTCAGGTCAGCGGCGTCCAGCTGCCATCGGCGTTGCGGCAGGCGGTGCCGCGCGCGGTGACGCCCGCGCCGCTGGTATAGACGGTGTGGGTGTACTGGCGGCAATCCTGCGAGCCGACCCGGTAGGGCTGGGCGGCGACGACCTCCCCATAATGCGAGGAGTTGTCGCTCTTCCACGTCACTTTCTGGCCACTGGTGTTGTATTCCAGCGCCTTGTATTCCGCTTCCAGGCCCTTGCGCTTTTCGGCATCGCTGAGGCCCGAGCCGACCGATCCGCCGATAAGCCCGCCATTCATGGCCGAAACGATGCTGGTCGAGACCTTGCCGCCGGCGGGCGGCGTGGAAACAGGCGTGACCGGAGAGGTTGGACCGCCCCTGCCGAGCGTCGTGCAGCCGGAAACGGCGAGCAGGGCGGAAACGAGCGCGACGCGGATCTTCATGCCAACAACCGGTTCTCTTGAGCAGGATGAGCTGGGGGCTGCGTCATCGGGGAGGATATCGAGCCCATAGTGTTGACATTTGTCGGAAATTTGGCCGCCAGCCCTTGCTCGCAAATCGATAAAAACATCATTGAAGGCTCCGCAATCTCACCACCGCCCTCAAGCCGCCCATGCCGGACCGTTCCAGCGCCAGCGAGCCTCCATACTCGTTGACGAGGTCGGCGACAATGGCGAGCCCGAGCCCTGTTCCCGGCTTCGTCTCATCGAGTCTCTTGCCACGCTTCAACACCTCCCGCGCACTGTCCTCGGGAATGCCTGGGCCGTCATCCTCTATAACGATTTCAAACAGGTTGCCGCTTCCCGAAATAGTGGCGATCGTCACGGCGACGGCGCCTTTAGCCCATTTCATCGCATTGTCGAGCAGATTGCCGAGCAGTTCCTCCAGATCTTCGCGCTCGCCGGCAAAGACGATCTCCGCCGGCGGCAGCGACAGCGTCAGCCTGGACTGCGGGTTGAGTTTCCGCAGCACGCGCACCATGCGCTCGACCAGCGGCAAAACCGGCGTGCGGAAGACGACGCTGTCGCGCTGCGCGGCGACGCGGGCGCGCTGCAGATAGTGGTCGACCTGTTTCTGCATGGAGGCGGCCTGCTCGGCGATCAACTGACCCTTGGCGCCGCCAAGCGCCCGGCCCTCATTGATCAGCACGGCGAGCGGCGTCTTCAGCGAATGGGCAAGGTTGCCGACCTGGGTGCGCGAGCGCTCGACGATGCGCCGGTTGTTCTCGATCAACGCATTGGTCTCGTTGGCGAGCGGCTCGATCTCGGCCGGGAAGCTGCCGTCGAGCCGCTGGGCGGTGCCTTCGCGCACCATGGCCAGCGCATTGCGGACCCGGCGCAAAGGCTGGAGACCCAAGAGGATGGCGATGGCGTTGATGGCGATCATGCCGACGCCGAACAGCGACAGATAGGTGAGCAGGCGGCGCTGGAAGCTGGCGATCTCCTGCTCGAGCTCGCTGTGATTGCCCATGACGCGGAAACGGGCGGCGCGGTTCTTCGCGTCCAGCACGAACTCGCTCTCGAAAACTTCGAGCTGCTCGCCCTTTATGCCCTCCATCGAATAGCTGCGCTGGAAGTTCGAGTTGAAGGGCACTTCCGCGACGCTCGGCGACAAGAGTGAAGTCGTCATCGAGGAGGAATGGATTTCGCCATGCACGCCTTCGGAAGCAGGCTCGACCGACCAATACCAGCCGGAATTCGGCTCGGAAAAGCGCAGGTCGCCGAGGTCGGGCGAGCCGGTCAGCGCGCCGTTGTCGGAAATGCCGACGGAACCGATCAGGTTGAACAGATGCGCCGAAAGCAGGCTGTCGAAGCCGCGTTCGCTGGCCTGGCGGTAAAGCGTGGTGATGAGGGTGAAGATGACGACCAGCGTCAGGATCGCCCAGATGGTGGAAAAGGCGATGACGCGGAAGGTCAGCGAGCGCGGCCAGAGCCGCAGCTTCGACAGCCGCGCGCCTATGGTTGGCTTCAGCGGTTCCGCGTCACGCCTCCGGCTCACGCATGCGATAGCCCATGCCCCGCACGGTTTCGATCATGTCGATGCCCATCTTCTTGCGAAGCCGGCCGACAAACACCTCGATAGTGTTGGAATCGCGGTCGAAATCCTGGTCGTAGAGATGCTCGACCAGTTCGGTGCGCGACACCACCTCGCCCATATGATGCATCAGGTAGGCGAGCAGCCGGAACTCGTGCGAGGTGAGTTTGAGCGGCACGCCGTTGACGTCGGCCTTGGACGCCTTGGTGTCGAGGCGCAGCGGCCCGCAGGTGAGCTCCGACGATGCATGGCCGGCCGCGCGGCGGATCAGCGCCCGCACCCGCGCCAGCACCTCCTCGATGTGGAAGGGTTTGGTCACATAGTCGTCGGCGCCGGCGTCGATGCCGGCCACCTTGTCGCTCCAGCGGTCGCGCGCGGTCAGGATCAGCACCGGCATCTTGCGGTCGCCGCGGCGCCAGCGCTCGACGACGCTGATGCCGTCCATCTGCGGCAGGCCGATATCGAGGACCACGGCATCGTAAGGCTCGGTGTCGCCAAGGAAGTGCCCCTCCTCGCCGTCATAGGCGCGGTCGACCACATAGCCGGCGTCGACCAGCGCGTCGGCCAGCTGCCGGTTGAGATCCTTGTCATCCTCGACGACGAGCACGCGCATGGGTTGAAGCCTGTTGCTGGGTAGACGTATAGGCCGATTCCGCCGGCCTGGGAAACGAGTGAGGTCAGCCCATCGGGACGACGATTTCCGAGCGGCGCGGACGCTGTCCGTCCTTGCCGGGGACCAGCACGACGATCACGCAGACCTGCTGGCCGCCCCGCGTCGCCTGCGAGGCCTTGGCCAGCGTGCCGCCATTCTGCGCGGCGACCTGCTGGCCGATGGCGTAGCAATCGTTGGCGGCAAGCACGACCGGCTGGTCGACCGACGGGTCGATGACCGGCATTGCCGTCGTCTGCGACGCAAAGAGGCCGGCTGCGGCAAGCGCCAGCACTGCTTTGCGGAGATGGGAGCCAAGGTTGGTCATGATCACGGTTCTAACGCATATGGGCTGAACGTGAAATGAACGGTGAACAATCGAAAATCCATGCCCGCCATTCCCCTGCGCGAGACAAATGAATGCACCCTGTGACGCCAGTGCAGTCGCCAGGGGCTTCCTCAGGCCCCGGGTGCAAATTCATAGCCGGAAAATCAGTCGGCCCGCTACGCTTTTCGGGTGCGGATTCTCCATCCAGCCCTAGCTAGTGCGTTTCACCGTTTCATGGAAACGGCGAACCGCCCTATCTCTCTAATTTAACGCAATTCCGGACGGAAAACCGATCACACTTTTCTTGGAATTGCTCCGGTGTAGGAACGCCGCACGACCATGGGAGCACGCGATGACGCGCGATGATATTGCCGATCTCTATCGGGGCTACATCGCCTGCCTGAACGACCAGGAGTGGGACAATCTCGGCCGCTTCGTCGGCGACGAGGTGCAGTACAATGGCGAGACGATCGGGCTTTCGGGTTATCGCCGTATGCTGGAAGGCGATTTCGAGGCCATTCCCGACCTGCGCTTCAACATCGAACTCCTGATTTCGGAGCCGCCGCGCGTGGCGGCGCGACTGCATTTCGACTGCCGGCCCAAGGGCGTGCTGTTCGGCCTGCCGGTGCACGGCAGGCGGGTTTCCTTCGCCGAGAACGTCTTCTACGAATTCCACGACCGACGGATTCGCGAGGTCTGGTCGGTCATCGACAAGGCCGCCATCCAGGCGCAGCTCTGAGGTCCGCCAGCCTCTCAAGCGGCTTCCTGCGTCAAGGCGTGGAAGCGCAGCAATCCATGATGGACCGCAAGGTCCTCGTCATAGCGCGCCTCGGCGAATTCCAGCGACAGGCGCGTCTGACCGCGCGAGCCGATGGAAAGTGCTGCGCCATCGAGGCGCGCCTTGATGCTGTCCATGATGAGGCGTGTCTCGGCCTCGCCTTGAGCTTTCGACCAGACGTGCAAGGTGATGAGTTGGTCGCCATCGTTGTCGGCGCCGGTGTCCAGGTCGAAGGCACTGGTACGGCCGTAGGTCACGTGTGGAAAGGCGGCCTTGTCGTTCGCCTGTTCGAGCAGGCCAGCGCCGCCGAGAAGCGCCGATAGCGACGCATCGGTCTTCAGCCTCAGGAACAAGGCCTGCATCAGATCGCCAGGCGCCGTCATCTACCGTCCATCGCCAACACATGTCTCCGCGCCGCAGCCAATTCCGGCAACGTAGCCGCGCTCGCGATCCGATGCCAGATCGCGAATCGGTTTGACTATAGCGTGAAGGGCGAAGGTCTCGAATTTATTACGTTTTCGTCAAATCATGAGACCGGAGCCGCGCCGCCTTCCTCGGTGCGCTTGGCAATGAACTCGTCGAGCACGCCCGCGGTGGCGGCAGCGGAGGCCGGCGGCTGGAAATCGGAAAGAATCCGCTTCCAGATGCCGGTCGCGCGCTCCGTGGCGGTCTTGCCGCCGGCTTGCGTCCAATTGCCGAAATTCGACCAGTCGGCCACCAGCGGCTCATAGAAGGCGGTGCGGTAGCGCGTCATGGTATGCGCCGCCGAGAAGAAATGGCCGCCGGGCTGCACTTCGGCGATGGCCTCGAAGCCCATCGCATCCTCGTCGCCCGGGGTCTTCGCGCAAAGCTCTGCGACCGTCTGCAAGGCTTCGATGTCGGTGATCAGCTTCTCGAGGGAAACGCTCAAACCGCCTTCCAGCCAGCCGGCGGCATGGATGCAGACGGTCGCGCCGGCCAGCACCGAGCCCCACAGCGCGAACTGCGTCTCGTGCGCTGCCTGCGCGTCGGAGATATTGGCGGCGCTGCCGCCGCCGGATCGCCATGGCAGGCCGGTGAAACGCGCAAGCTGGCCCGCGCCGAGCGTGGCCTTGACATGCTCCGGCGTGCCGAAGGCCGGCGCGCCCGACTTCATGTCGACATTGGAGGAGAAGGAACCATAGACCACAGGCGCGCCTGGGCGCGCGATCTGGGCGAGCGTCAGGCCCGCCAGCGCCTCGGCATGCTGCAGCGTCAGCGCGCCGGCAACCGTGATCGGCGCCATCGCGCCTGCCAGGCAGAAGGGCGTGATGATCGATATCTGGCTGGCGCGGGCGAAGTCGATGATGCCCTGCGCCATCGGGATGTCGAGTTGTCGCGGCGAGTTGGTGTTGATGACCGTGTAGCTATGGGCGCTGCCGGCAAACTCGTCTTCGGACAGGCCGCGCGCCAGCCGGATCATCTCGAAACTGTCCTCGACCTGCGGCGTGCCGCGGGCAAAGACGAAGGGCACCTTGTCGGACAGCGTCAGTTGCGCCCGGCCGGTGGCATAGTGGCGAAAGCGCGTGTCGACGTCCTGCGGCTCGACGCAGGGGCCGAGCATATGCAGCACGTCGAAATGCTGGATCAGCTTGATGAATTCCTCGAAGGCCTGGAGCGTGCCCGGCCGTCGGCCGCGCTCAAGATCGGTGACGTTCGGGGCGCCGGAGCCGGCCAGGAAGGTCATCGAGCCGAGCTCGAGCATCAGATCCAGCGAGCGGTCGCCGCCAAGGGCGGGAATCGCGCGCGGCGCCGCGGCAAGTGCTGCCTGGACCATGTCGCGGCCGATCCTGACCATCTGGCTGTCTTCGTCGACCAATGCGCCGGCCCTGGCGTAGATGGCGCGGGCCTCGGGCAGCAGCACCTTGATGCCGAGCTCCTCCAGCACGCGCAGCGCGGTAGCGTGGATCGCGGCGACCTGATCGTCGGAAAAGATCGGCTGCGGCAGGAAGGGGTTCTTCAGCGACCGATAATTCGGATGCCGGCTAGACTCGCTGCCTGCCTCGCCGGTGCGTCCCCGCCGGCGCTCGCGCCTGAGATCACGTGCGGCCTCGTCAATCATGGCGGTTCCTCCTCATTGCCGCATCGCCTTGCCTTCGGCGTCGTAGGGCGAGCCCGCGATGACGCGCGCCGGCCGTTCGACCCCGACAATGTGTACGGAAAGCTCGGTGCCCTCCCCGGCGAAATCGTCATCGAGCAACGCCAGGGCGACGCTCTTGCCGAGCGTGTAGCCGTAGCCGCCGGATGTGACGAAGCCGATGCGCCGGCCCTTGGACCAGACCGGCTCGAAGCCGCTGGCATCGGCGTCGACAGCGTCGACCTCCAGCGTCACGATCCGTCGCGAGACGCCCACCTCGCGCTCCTTGAGCGCGGCCTGGCGGCCGATGAAATCGCCCTTGTCGAAGGCGATGAAGCGGTCGAGCCCGGTCTGGCCGGGCGTGTAGCCTTGGGTGAATTCGCGCGACCAGATGCCGAAACTCTTTTCCAGCCTGAGCGAATTCAGCGCGTAATAGCCGATCTCGGCCAAGCCGAGGTCTTCGCCGGCGGCAAGCAGCGTCTCACGCAGGCTCGAATGCAGGGTGGCCGGGCAGTTGATCTCGAAGCCGAGCTCGCCGGCAATGGACAGCCGCGCCACCCGGGCTCGCGCCATGCCGATGTCGAACGCGCCGCAGGACATGAACGGCAGGGTTTTGGCGGAGATGTCCTGATGGGTAGTGCATTCGACGATCCGGCGTGCGTTCGGACCGGTGACGAGGAAGCCGGACATGGCGTCCGAGATGTCGGTGATGGAGACGCCTTCGGCGATGTGCGCCTCGAACCAGCGCATGTGGAATTCGCGCAAATAGTAGGAGCCCATGATCCAGTATTCGCCGCCGCCCCAGTTGAGCACCGTGAGATCCCCCTTCAGCCGGCCGTCGGACCCAAGCATCGGCGCCAGCTTCGCGCGGCCGGGCTTCGGCAGCCGGCAGGCGAGCAGCCGGTCCAGCCAGGCCTCGGCGCCGGGGCCTGACACGGCATAGCGCGAGAAGGCCGTCGTATCGACGAGGCCGGCGGCGCGGCGGACCTGCAGCACCTCGTCGCCGACGATCTCGAAAGCGTTGGAGCGCTTCAGCGTCGTCTCCTCGCGGAATCCCATCGGCGCGAAATAGGCCGGGATCTCCAGGCCCCAGGACGCCGTCCATTCGGCGCCGGCGGCGCTCATGCCGTCATAGGCGCCCGGACGCTTCAGCGGTCGGCCGGCAGGCAGGCGCTCGTTGGGGAAGGTCATGACGAAGCGGCGGGCATAGAACTGGCCCGTGGTTTGCCGCAGATACTCGCGGTTGGCGGCGAAGGCGCCATAGCGGGCGATGTCCATGCCGAAGATGTCGGCTTGCGGCTCGCCGTAGATCATCCACTCGGCCAGCGACTTGCCGACGCCGCCGCCCTGGCTGAAGCCGGCCATGACGCCGCAGGCGACCCAGTAGTTCTTCAGCCCCCTGACCGGGCCGACCAGCGGATTGCCGTCCGGCGTGAAGGTGAAGGCGCCGTTCACCCATTTGCGGATGCCAGCCTTCGCCAGGCAGGGGAAGCGCTGATAGGCCTTGGAGAGCTCCGGGCTGATGCGGTCGATGTCCTCGGGGATCAGCTCGATGCCGTAATCCCAGGGCGCGCCGTCCATGTTCCAGTGTTTCGGGTTCTGCTCGTAGACGCCGAGCAGCACGCCTTTGCGCTCCTGACGCAGGTAGGAGAAGCCGTCGAGATCGACGGCGAGGCCGAGCTCCTTGTCGAGGGCTGCGACTTCGGGAATGTCCTCGGTGATGAAATAATGGTGTTCCATCGGCGTCACCGGAAGGTCGACGCCGGCCATCAGCCCTACCTGCTTGGCCCACAGGCCGCCGGCATTGACGACATGCTCGGTGACGATCGTGCCCTTTTCGGTGACCACGTCCCAGCCGCCATCGGCGCGCGACTTCAGCTCGATGACGCGGTTGCGCAGGATCACATCGGCGCCGCGCTTTCTGGCGGCGCCGGCATAGGCGTGCGTGGTGCCATAGGGATCGAGATGGCCCTCGTTGGAATCATAGAGGCCGCCGAGCACGTCGCTGACATCGACGATCGGGCAGATCTCCTTGATCTCCTCGGGCGTTACCAGTCGGGCCGTCTCGATGCCGACGGACTGAAACACCGCCCAGGCCGATTTCAGCCATTCCCAGCGCTGCGGGTCGCTCGCCATGTTGACGCCGCCGGTCATGTGCAGGCCGGCATTCTGGCCCGACTCGGCCTCGATCTCGCGGTAGAGTTTGATCGTATAGTCCTGCAGCGCCGCGACATTGGGATCGGCGTTGAGCGCGTGAAAGCCGGCGGCCGCATGCCAGGTCGAGCCAGCCGTCAGCTCGGCGCGCTCGATCAGCGCGACGTCGTTCCAGCCGAACCGCGTGAGATGGTAGAGCACCGAGGCGCCGACCACGCCTCCCCCGATGACGACTGCCCGGTAATGCGATTTCACGAGCCTCTCCCTCTCGTTGGAGGCCCACCAATACACCTTCTGGACATATGTGTCTAGACACTTCTGTCCAGAGCTTGCGTTGCGTTTCGCGCCATGCCTATTGTGCGGCCATGATCATGACCGCTCCCCAGACCGAACCGACGCCCGGCAACATCAAGGTTACGCGCTCCGACTGGATCAAACTGGCGCTCGATATGCTGATTTCAGACGGTATCGAGAGCGTGCGCGTGCTGACGCTCGGCCAGAAGCTCGGCGTGTCGCGCTCGAGCTTCTACTGGTATTTCAACAGCCGGCAGGACCTGCTCGACCAGTTGCTTGCACATTGGCACGACACCAACACCACGGCGATCGTCGAGCGTGCCCGCCGGCCGGCGGAGACCATCATCATGGGCGTGATGAACGTCTTCGAATGCTGGGCCGACGAGCGCCTGTTCGACCCCAGGCTCGATTTCGCCGTCCGCGAATGGGCCAGGCGCGCGGCCGATGTGCGGCGCATGATCGACCAGGCCGACGACGAGCGCCTCAGCGCCATCCGCGACATGTACCGCCGGCATGGCTATGACGGCGAGGACGCCTTCATCCGCGCCCGCGTCCTTTATTACATGCAGATCGGCTATTATGTGCTCGACCTCAAGGAACCGGTCGAGGCGCGCGTCAGCCATCTCGCCGCCTATCTGCGTTCCTTCACCGGCCAGGAGCCGACCGAGGCGGATGTGGCGCATTTCATGCGCTTCATCGCGGCGCGGTGATATAGTCTGCCGTCCACGGCCGAGGCGCCACCAATCAACAAAGCTTGCGCTGTTGCTTCGCTGCCCTTGTGAGCGATGCTAAAATGGTCGATTAGTCTTGCGGGGGAGGCGCCCGAAACTGCCATGCAGTTTCCGGGCGAAAGTGCGTTGGGGCGGAAGTCTGGAATGGCAAGTCCTTCGAAACCAAGCAAGAGAAGAGGTCGTATCGCTTCGGCGCTGCTCGCTGTGGACGCCTGGCTCGATTCCTCGCTCTACGAGATCGGTTTCAAGGCACGCGAATTCTGGGAAGCGGCGACCATCTTTTCCCGGCGGTTCCGGGTGCATGGCTGGCGCCGCGCCATCATCGAGGTGCTGAGCGAAGGTTTCACCATGGGCGCCGGTGGCTTCGTGGTGCTGCTCGCGCTTGCCATGCCCGCCTTCGACATCACCACCGGCGACTGGCGCAACCAGGGCGACTTCGCCGTCACCTTCCTCGACCGCTACGGCAACGAGATCGGCCAGCGCGGCATCATCCAGCGCGATTCCGTGCCGGTCGACGAGATGCCGGACATCGTCATCAAGGCGGTGCTGGCGACCGAGGACCGGCGTTTCTTCGACCATTACGGCATCGACGTGCTGGGCCTGTCGCGCGCGGTCTTCGAGAATGTGCGCGCCAATTCCGTGGTCCAAGGCGGCTCCAGCATCACCCAGCAGCTCGCCAAGAACCTGTTCCTGTCCAACGAGCGCACCCTCGAGCGCAAGATCAAGGAAGCCTTCCTGTCGCTGTGGCTGGAGGCGAACCTGTCCAAGAAGGAGATCCTGCAGCTCTATCTCGACCGCGCCTATATGGGCGGCGGCACGTTCGGCATCGAGGCGGCGGCGGATTTCTATTTCGGCAAGAGCGTCAAGGACCTGAGCCTTGCCGAGGCAGCGATGCTGGCCGGGCTGTTCAAGGCCCCGACCAAATACGCCCCGCACATCAACCTGCCGGCGGCCCGCGCGCGCGCCAATGTGGTGCTGTCCAACCTGGTCGATGCCGGCTTCATGACCGAAGGCCAAGTGCTGCAGGCGCGGCTGCATCCGGCCGACGTCGTCGACCGCGGCGAGCAGAAGAGCCCGGATTATTTCCTCGACTGGGCCTTCGACGAGGTGAAGAAGATCGCCAAGCCCGGCCAGCACTCGCTGGTCGCCCACACCACTTTCGACGCCAACATCCAGAAGGCGGCCGAGGAGTCGGTCGAGTTCCATCTTCGCCAGTTCGGCAAGGAATACAACGTCACCGAAGGCGCGGTGGTGGTGATCGAGACCAACGGCGCAGTGCGTGCCATCGTCGGTGGCCGCGACTATGGCACCAGCCAGTTCAACCGCGCCACCAAGGCGCTGCGTCAGACCGGTTCATCCTTCAAGCCCTATGTCTATGCCACCGCCATGGAACATGGCTTCACGCCGGACTCGGTGGTTTCCGGTGGCCCTATCAGCTGGGGCAGTTGGTCGCCGCACAATTACAATGGCGGCTCGGCCGGCAACGTCACGCTGCTTACGGCGATCGCCAAGTCGATCAACACCGTGCCGGTGCGGCTCGCCAAGGACTACCTCGGCATCGGTCCGATCAAGGCGATGGCCGAATCGATGGGTGTCGAATCGCCGCTGGAATCGCACAAGACCATGGTGCTCGGCACATCGGGCATGACGGTGATGGACCAGGCGACCGGCTACAGCGTCTTTGCGCAGAACGGTTTCGTCGGCTCGCGCCACGGCATCACCCAGCTCGTCACCCGCACCGGCGACGTGGTCTATGACTGGGCCAAGGACGCGCCGCCACCACATCGGGTGCTGTCGGAAAAGGCGCTGAAATACATGAACACCATGCTGGCGGCGGTGCCGGTTATAGGCACCGCGAGGCGCGCCCAGCTTCCGAACATTGTCGTTGCCGGCAAGACCGGGACGACACAATCCTACCGCGATGCCTGGTTTGTCGGCTTCACCGGCAACTACACCGCCGCCGTCTGGCTCGGCAATGACGACTTCACGCCGACCAATAAAATGACCGGCGGTTCGCTGCCGGCGATGGTCTGGCAGCGGCTGATGGTCTATGCGCATCAGAACATCGACCTGAAGCCGATCCCGGGCATCGATCATCCGTGGGTCGACCCGGAGGTCGCGGCCAAGGCCGAGGAAGCGGCGAAAAAGGAAGCCGACGCGGCGGCGGCGCAGGCCGAGGCCGAACGCCCGCCGGTGCTTTCCGGCCGCACCACCCAGACGCTGAGGGAAATGAGCAAGGCGTTCCAGGCCGCGCCCGTGCTGGGCGCCCCCACCCTGCCGGAGACGCTTTCGGCGCTTTAGGACCGCGTTGGCGTGAAGCCGGCTTGCCACGGTACCCCGCGCCGCGATATCCCGGGCAACCTCCTCTGTTTGCGGCTCTCATGCTCAAGAACGCCATCCTGACGCTGCTTTCGCTTGCCATGGCCATCGGGCTTGGCGGCTACAGCGTCTGGTATGCGCTCAACGCCCAGGACGGCGTCGGCGCGATCCGCATCGGCCAATGGACCGCCTTCCCCGAAGTCGGGACGCTGGCGGCCGACCCCTATTCCAAGGCGCGCGTGGCACGCGAGGGCGTGCTGGCGCTCGGCCAGGCCGAGGGGCTTGCCTTCGTGGCCGAGCGCGACGATGCGGGCGAGCCGCTGAAACGCGAATGCGCCTACACTATCGAAGGCGGTTATCCCACTGCCCGCTTCTGGACGCTCTATGCCGCCGACCAGTCGCTTGGCGTGATCGACACAGGCAAGCCGAGGCGGTCGGCGCTGCAATCCTACGAAGTGCTGCGCCAGCCCGACAATTCCGTCGTCATTTCCGTCGGCAATCGCCCGGCTCCCGGCAACTGGCTGCTGACCGGCGGCTCCGGCAAGATGTATTTCGTGCTGACCTTCTACGACACGCCGATCGCCTCGAGCACCGGCCTCTCGGACGTCACGCTGCCGCGCATCCTGAAGGCGGGCTGCAATGCGTAGCCTGCTGCACGCCCTCATCCTCGGCCTGCTCGGCGCCGGCATCGTGCACATCGTGGTGCTGTTCCTGGTGCCGGAATTTTCCGAACGCGATGCCTGGTCGCGGCTGGCGATGGCTTCGGACCTCTACAAGATGACGCGGCTCGACGCCGAGGCCGGCGGCGCGCCGGTGGTGAAATCGGTCGATCCGCTGTTTTATGCCGCCGCCTGCCGATTCGATCTCACGGACGGGCTGGTCAGGATCAAGGCGCCCGGCGACGTGCCGTTCTGGTCGGCCTCGGTCTATGACCGCAGCGGCCACAACATCTATTCCTTCAACGATCACAACGCCAATGGCGAAAAACTCGATGCCATCGTGCTGACGCCGGCGCAGATGATCGACGTGCGGCGCGACCTTCCGGAGGATCTGCAGGGCGCGATCTTCGTCGAGGCGCCGATCGATGAAGGCATCTTCGTCGTCCGCGCCTTCGTGCCGGACGAGAGCTGGAAGCCGATCGTGTCGCGCTTCCTCGAGCAGAGCGCCTGCGAATTGCAGGATTACTGAGAAAGGCGCCCGATCAGTGATGCGGCTTGGCAGGTGGCGGGGAGCGCGGCCTGTCGGGGCCGCTCTCGCCGGGCCGCGCCTCACCGACCTGCGGATGCAACTCATAACGGACGCCGGGGAATATGATGACCGCCGCCGCCGTCGTGGTGTCGTGACTTGCTCGATTTACAGGTGCCGCTCGCGGCACAAAAGACAGGACCATGCCCATGGTTCGCGCATTCCCTCTCGGTTTCCCCGGAGCACAACGCAACGCCTCCAAAGTTGATTAAGGGGCGTAGAGGGTTAACGGAGCGCTAACGGATCGCGGCTAATTTGATGTTTGTTTTCCTGAAGGTGCGAAACCGGCCCGGCCGGATCGTGCGGTTCGGGAGTGTGTCGAGTGTCGGGCGTATCCTCCGTGTCATCTTCGGATTTCAGGCAAATCGCTATCCGGACCGAAGCTGGAAAGGCCGAAAGGCTGTTCCGCGCCGCGGTGTCGGCGTTTTGCTCGCTGACGCGCCCGTCGCGCCGCGAGATCGCCCAGCTCGAAGACCTGACGCTGCCGCTGTTCGACGAGGTTTCTGTCGAGTCGCGCCGCTATGTCGCCGCTGCCCTTTCCGAATGCGAATATGCGCCGGCCGCGCTGGTCAGGCGGCTGGCCGAAGAGCCGGTCGAGATCGCAGCCTCCCTGCTCACCCGCTCCAACGCGCTGAGCGACATCGACCTCATCGCGCTGATCGGCCGGCACGGGCTGCCGCACGCGCGCGCCATCGCGCGCCGCAAGGAGCTCAATCCGACGATCGCCGACCTGATCCGCGCGCTGGAAAGGCCGACGCTGGTCAAGACGCGGCCGCCGGAAACGGTCACGAAGCTCACGCCGAAGCCGGAGCCCGTGACCAAGGCGGACGACCGCCCCGCGCACGGCGAAGCAGCAGAGAACGCGCGGCGCCGCCTGCGGTCGATGATGCGCCCGACCGGTGACAGCGCCGACGTCAACACCTTCCTCGGCCAGCCGGCCTATGTGAAACTGCGCGAGACGGCGCTGACGGGGAACGCGGCCTTCTTCCAGACCGCGCTTGCCGACGCGCTGGATATCGACTTCGCGACGGCCCGTTCGGTGACCGGGCAGTCGAGCTATGCTGCGCTGCTTGCGGCGCTGCGGGCCCTCGATCTCAGCGAAGACATGGCATTCCTGATCGCGGTCGCGGTCTATCCCGGCGAGTTCCCGCATCCGCAGGCGATCCGCCTGTTCCTCGACCGCTACCGGCTGCTGCATCGCGAGGCGGCGCTGGACAAGGTACGCGCCTGGAAGGCCGAGACTCTTTCACGGGCGATCCGCGGCAATGCTGCCGCTGCGGTAGACACCGAAAGCCGCGAAGCCTCGAACAGCGACGAGGCGAGCGCCGGCCTCAAGGCGTCCTGACGCGGTTAATCCGCCTTCACGGAAAGAAGCTCTTCGACGGGAATGGTCCCGCCCTCGATCTCGACCACCCAGATGTCGGGATCGAATTTCTTCTCCCGCTCCAGCCGCGCATCGAAAGCCGAGCCATCGTCGCTCGCACCGAGCATGGCGAAGAAGCGCTCATCGGGCTTGGCCGAATCGTAGCTCGTCTGCGGCGCCGGCCCGTAAAGGGCCACCTCTCCCATCCGACCTCGCGAAAGCACGAAGACAGCGCCGGCCTCGGTCGCGCCGCGCTTGACGATTGCGGCAAAGCCGCCGGCGCCGAAGACGCGGCGCACAAGGGCCGAGACCCAGAGATCGGCGGTTACGCGCATGAGAGGTTTCCGGATGCCACCCAAGCATCTAACAAATCTTGTTAGAGTTTGTGAAGACCGCTATATAAATAGCGATGAAAAGCCAAGCAATGCGCACCCTTACCATATCGCTTACGCCGAAACAGGCCGCCCGTCTGCAGGATGCGGTCGAGAGCGGCAACTATGCCTCGAACAGCGAAATCGTCAGGGAGGCCCTCAGGCTGTGGGAGCACCGCGAGGCGCTTCGCGTGCGCGAACTCGCACAGTTGAAGCAGGCTTACGACGAAGGGATGGCGAGTGGCGAAGGTCAGGACGTCGATCGCCGGGCCTTTCTCCGCGCTCTGAAAGCCGAGCGCACGGAACGTGGCTAGCTATCGACTTACACCTCGCGCGGAACAAGACCTCAAGAACATTTGGCGCCATATTGCGGCCGACAGCGAAAGGGCGGCGGATGGCCTCGTAGAGCGCATTTTCGACAGACTGGAGCTCGCCTGCAGTCATCCCAATATGGGGTTGCCCGGCCAGAGTTGAGCGCCACGGCACGTATTCTCGTGGAGGGTCGATATATCGTTATCTACGAGCCAATGGACTACGGCATCCTGGCTGTGGCCATTGTTCACGGGATGAGAGACCCCGACCATTGGCTTGAATAGACAGCTTTCGGACGCCGCCGCTCAGTTCGTCAGGCCGATCTCGCGCATCTTGACGTAGACGGCCTCGTCCGGCTCGCCGGTCTCGGGAAGGCCGAAGAGGGCCTGGAATTCCTTGATCGCGGACTTGGTGCGGGCGCCAACCTTGCCGTCAAGCTGCATGTCGCTATTGCCGAAAGCCTTCAGGCCGGCCTGGATCCTGACGATGCGGGCGTCGGGAGACAATGTAGGGTCACTGGCCGGGGCCGAGACCGGAATTGCCGATGGCCTGGCCGACGGCGTCGCGGCTGCCGCGTCGGCCGGCCGCGGCGCCGGGTGCGGGATGGCCGCCGTGGTCTGGCGAGCGCCAAGCTGGTCGAGCAGCGCCGTGTCGATCTCGCCCGAGCCGGGCAGCCCGACTTTCAACTGATAGGCCTGGATGGCCTTGCGCGTGGCCGGTCCGGTGAGACCATCGACCGTGCCGTCGTAGAAGTTGAGGTCCTTCAAAATGCCCTGCACCTGCTGGACGACCGGATCCGGCTTGGCCACCGGCTGCGCCGGCGCCTGGCGCACGATGTTGATGGTGGTTTCCGGTTCGTCGGAGACGGTGTGCGGGAAATTCACGATGGTCCGGGTGGCGAAGAAGGCGCCGGTATGCGGAAAGGGCTGATACCAGAGCGCGTTGGCCGAGACGTAGAACAGCGTCACCAGGAAAGCGGTCGAGCCGCCGACCAGGACCGGATTGCTGGCGATCATCTGACCGACGGCAACCGCGCCCTCGGCAAGGACGCCGCGCTCTGGTTCGATCACCTTAGGCCGTTTTGCGGAGCGAGCCATTGCTGTCCCCATCTGCATCCCCCTTCGGCTTGACCGCCGGCATGGCCAGCACGCCGGATGGCGCACCCGAACGCCGCTTCGGCCCGTTCACCGGCAGGCCGATCGTCACCGTGGTGCCCTCACCTGGCGCGCTCTCGATCGACATCGTGCCCTCGTGCAGCGCCACCAGGCCCTTGACCAGCGACAGGCCGAGCCCGGTTCCCTCGAAACGGCGCGTGTAGTCGTTCTGGATCTGCATGAACGGCTTGCCGAGATTGGCCATGTCCTCCTCGGCGATGCCGATGCCGGTGTCGCTCACCCAGAAATGCAGGTGCGAGCCGACACGCTTGGCGCCGATCACCACGCTGCCGCCATCGGGCGTGAACTTCACGGCGTTCGACGCGAGATTGATCAGGATCTGCTGGACCGCCCGGCGGTCGGCATTGATCTCGCCCGCATCCGGGGCAATCTGCGTGGCAAGAACTATGCTCTTGGCGTCGGCCAGCGGCCGCATCATCGAGCGACACATGTCGACGGCCTCGACGAAGCGGAACGGCTCCAGCTCGGTCGCGTAGGCACCCGCCTCGATGCGCGAGACATCGAGGATCGAGGTGACGACGGACAAGAGATGCTGGCCGGATTCCCTGACCAGGCCGACATATTCCTTCTGGCGCGGATCCCTGAAGGCGCCGAACATCTCATGCAGCAGCATGTCGGAAAAGCCGATGATGGCGTTGAGCGGCGTGCGCAGCTCGTGGCTGACCACCGCCAGGAAGCGGCCCTTGGCCACTTCGGCCGCCGCAGCGGCCTCCCTGGCTTCCGCAAGCTCGTCGCGAAGTGCCGCGACGTCGTCGTTTTCGCGCAGGACCAGGGTGAAGACGTCGCGGTCGACTTCGCCGCGCAGCAGATCGAGGCTGAACGGGCGGAAATTGTCGGTCGCGCTGGAACCCTCGCGCGGCAAGCGGATGCGCAGATCAAGCCGGCGCTTCGGCGCGCCCTCGCGCATGTCGGCCAAAGCGGTTAGATAGGCGACGCGGTCGGAAAGATGGACGCGATCGAAAAGGCCGGTGCCGAGCAGGAGCTCCGGCGCCAATTTGAGGGTCGAACGCGCCCGGGCGGACGCGTCAAGCACTTCGCCCTGGCGACCGGCGCGCAGCACGACAGCGTCGATGACGTCCTCAAGACGATCGCCGGCAGCCTCCGCCAGCCGCAAGCCGGCCGGGTTGGCGATGGCGGCGGCCCGCGGCACCAGCGTCAGCGCCCAGGCGAGCGGCAGCAGCCAATGCCAGGTGGCGATTTCGCCGAGCGGCAAGACCTGCCCGGCAAAGGGCTGCAGCACGATGGCGGCAAGCGCCGCCAGCGCGCCCCACAGCGCAGCGCGCCGCGACCCCGAGACCCACCAGGTTTCGACCGGCAATGCGACGGCTAGGAGTGCTGCCGGCGAGGCCAATCCGCCCGCCGCCGCGATGGCGCCGGCAAGGGCGAGGCCGCCGAGCGCGACCGCCATGCGGCCGGCAAGCGCCATGTGGCCGGTGGCCGCCACCAGAAGCGCCGCGAACCAGCACAGGCCAAAAGCGGCAAAGATCGCCGCTACCGTGACGGCCGCGCCGAGACTCGCGGTGACAAGCGTGACCGCCGCACCCGCGGCAAGGAAGGGCGCGGCGAGCATGACGCCGATGAAG
Organism: Mesorhizobium sp. B2-8-3; assembly: GCF_006440815.1. Lineage (NCBI taxonomy): Bacteria > Pseudomonadati > Pseudomonadota > Alphaproteobacteria > Hyphomicrobiales > Phyllobacteriaceae > Mesorhizobium > Mesorhizobium sp. B2-8-3. Next base: position 28,728 of record NZ_VFTW01000026.1, on the reverse strand, counting down.
CGACGCTGGCGCAGGCGTTCCGCCTCACCCGTCACGGTCGGGTGAACCATGCGCTCGCAGCCGGCGGCAACCGCGCCAGGCAATTGAACGTATCTGGCTGAAATCGAACTCAACGCACGCGTACCCGGTCGTAAAAAACGCCTGCCTGGCAGGTGACTCATCAATTGGCTTGAAACTCGCATCCAGCGTTTAAGGAATGGATAAGGCTGGCGAAGCCGGCGCCCGCCCCAGGACAAATATTGTGATGCCGACCCCGCAAAGCACGCCGAGTTGCCGCCATGGTAAACGGCGGGTTAGCCGCGAGGCCTGTGCCAAAACGAGCCGAAACTTGACACGACTAATTTGTGTCGGGAATAAAATCGAGTAATTACAATATGATATATGGCTATCGTAAAGTTAATGTGGTCGATGAGATTCGAGGCAAGTCCGTTTCAAAACCAATTCCTTTCGAATTTGCCTAAAATTTGAGGAAAATTCGCGGCTTCGATGCAAGCCGTCCTTTGCGTGACCGTGCCACTATCGTGCCCATAAAAGAGGTCATGCCGATGGATGCATGATCCGTCACGGATGGATGCATCGTCCATCGCGGATGAGAGGCAAGTAAGATGGGCTTTCTGATCAGGATGGCTTTCTGGTTTTCGCTGGTGCTGCTGGCGCTGCCGCTCGGCGTCGGCCCGGGTGAAGACGGCCAGCAGAGCGTCGGACCGATCCAGGCGCTGTTTGCGGCGCGCGAGGCGGTCGGCGACATTGCCGGGCTGTGCGAGCGTAAGCCCGATGTCTGCGAAACCGGCAAATCGGCCATGTACACCATCACCGTTCGCGCCAAGGAAACGGCCAAGATCGCCGCGGCCATGATCGACGACCAGCAACAGCCCGGGCAGGCAGGCGCGCCCGAGACGAAGGTCGCGGATGGTTCCGTCACGACCACCGGCAGCGTCGCCGAGGACATCGTGCTGCCCGCCAAGGTCAACATTCCGGTGATGCTGACCGCCAAGAACTGAATTCTTTCCAGCCGTTCGCTCGGCTCTTCAGTTTCGGCGCAATTCCGGACGGAAAACCGCTACGCACTTTTCCTGGAATTGCTCTAACGCCGCGGGCCCGTCCGACCTCTCGACGCCCGCGGCGTCTTTCTTTTTCCGTGACGCGGCCGGGCCGGGCCACTATATGCGGGTCAATGGCCACCTCGATCCAGACCATCCGCGACGACTTTTCCCTGCTCGACGAGTGGGAGGACCGCTATCGCTATGTGATCGAGCTAGGCGAGGGCCTGCCGGCCTTTCCCGAGGCGGAGCGCACGGCCACGAACAAGGTGCCTGGCTGTGTGAGCCAGGTGTGGCTCACCACCGAGCAAGGAGCGGGCGCCGATCCGGTGATCAGCTTCCAGGGCGATTCGGATGCCCATATCGTGCGCGGCCTCGTCGCCATCATGCTGGCGCTGTTTTCGGGCAGGCATGCAAGCGAAATCCAGAACACGGACGCCGAAGCGACCCTGAAGGAACTCGGCCTCGACGAGCATCTGTCGCCGCAGCGCGCCAACGGCCTGCGTTCGATGGTCAAGCGCATCAAGCGCGACGCCGAAGCAGCGCTGAAGCAGACGGCCTGATCCGGCCGATATCGCTCCCATCAAGAAAGCAAAACGGCGCCGCAAGGGTGCCGTCGAACTGCTTGACGAGCTGAGACCAATCAACGGCCCTTGCGCTTGCGGCCCAGACCCATCTTCTTGGCGAGCTGCGAGCGGGCGGCCGCGTAATTGGGGGCGACCATCGGATAGTTGGCATCCAGGCCCCACTTCTCACGGTACTCTTCCGGCGTGAGATTGTAGTGGGTCATCAGGTGCCGCTTCAGCGACTTGAACTTCTTGCCGTCCTCGAGACAGACGATGTAGTCGTCATGGACGGAGCGCTTCGGGTTCACAGCCGGCTTCTGCTTCTCGGCCGACGGCTGCTCCGGCGAGCCACCGACGCGACCCAACGCGGCATGGACGTCGGCGATAAGGTTCGGCAGTTCCCCAACCGGCACCGGGTTGTTGCTGACATAGGCGGCGACGACATCGGCGGTCAGCTCGATCAGCGCATCACCGTTTTTCGAAGGTGTTTCGACGATTTCCATAGTGCTAAGGCCCCAACGAGAGTTTGTTTCTAAAACTGCGCCCTTTTTGTGGGATCGGGCATCGCGCGAATTTCGTGCAGGAAAGCCTGCGATTCGCATCGCCTTATCTTAATGACGCCGCATTGCAAGTAAGTCAATTCGCATATTGACTTATATTCACCGATATTCATCAAATATTGCTGATTCAGCTTCAAAAATTCGTGCGCCGTGTAACTTCGCGAGATTTTTCTGGTCAGACCAGCATGCCGTGACGTCACGTCATCCGTGTGTTAGACATCCGATCGCCGCTCGACACGGCGTTCAATGCTTGGCCAATGCTTGGATGCCTGTCGCACCGGCGCGACAAATCCTGCGGCGCAACAAAGCGCAAGGACGCCGCCCTGCCGATCCGGATCCTGGGTGAACGATACCCCCCTAGTAAGGCGCGATATATTTGCCGTAGACCCAGCCGGTGACGAAATGGCCATTTTGCGCCGGGTCGTGCCATATCTCGCACCAGCGATAGCGGATCGCCTGGCGCTGCTTCCATTGCGGCTGGCGGGCGATATCGAGCAGGTTCACGCCGCCGGTGCAGCGGCCGGTCATCTGCAGCACGGTGCCGTTCGGATAGGCGGCCTGTTTTTGCGATGCGTTGGACGGATACTTTCGTGCATTGAGCGTGTCGCCGAACGGCACGCCCGCCACTTGCCAGGCGGCAAAGACGGTTGCATGAGACTGACTGGAAAAAGCCAGACCTGCCGCGAGGATGGCGACAGACATTGCGGTAGAAACACAGGATTTCATCTTTCCCCCTTCGACTTAGCTTCTATAGACCACCTTGAACCGCGCCCCTTGAACCGCCGCTGAGCGGCGTGTTCATTCGTCATTCAAGCAAATTCCGCAGCGAGACGTAATGACCAGAGCTTCCGCCTTGACTTCCGCCTTCCCGGCCGCCAACCCGCCGACGCCCGAGAAACACCCGGTTTCCGAAACGCATCACGGCATCACCCGCGGCGACGACTATGCCTGGATGCGGGCCGACAACTGGCAGGCCGTGTTCCGGGACCCTTCCCTCCTCGACGGCCGCATCCGCGCCCATCTCGATGCCGAGAACGCCTATCAGGCGGCGCTGATGGCCGGCACCGCGGACCTGCGCGGCAAGCTGTTTGCCGAGATGAAGGGGCGCATCAAGGAGGATGACTCGACGGTGCCCATGAAGGACGGGGCCTATGCTTATGGCTCTTCCTTCCGGCTGGGCGGCGAGCAGCCGCGCTATTTCCGCACGCCGTGCGGCGGCGGCGCCGAGGAGATCCTGCTCGACGGCGATAAGGAAGCCGAGGGCAAGGCCTATTTCAGGCTCGGCGGCGTCGACCATTCGGCCGATCACGGGAAGCTGCTGTGGGCCTTCGACGACAAGGGTTCGGAGTTCTTCACGCTGCGCGTGCGCGACCTTGCGAGCGGCAAAGAACTTGCCGACCAGATCCCGGATACGGGCGGCGGCGGGGTGTGGAATGCCGGCGATGGCGGCTTCTTCTACACCCGTCTCGACGACAATCATCGCCCGTCAAAAGTGTTGTTCCACGCGCTCGGCGACAAATCGGAGAATGACCGGCTGATCTACGAAGAGACCGATCCAGGCTTCTTCATGGATGTCGGCGGCACGCGCGCCAATGACTGGATCATGATCGGCATCAACGACCATGAGACTTCGGAATACCACCTGCTGCCCGCCAATGATCCAGCGGCCGAGCCCAAGCTGGTGGCGGTGCGCGAGACCGGCCTGCAATACGACCTGGAAGAAGGCGGCGACGTCTTCTTCATCCTCACCAATGCCGACGGCGCCAAGGACTTCAAGATCATGACCGCGCCGGTCGACAATCCGGTGCGCGCCAACTGGCAGGAACTGGTGCCGCACGAGCCCGGCCGGCTGATCCTCTCGGTGCTCGGCTTCAAGCATCATATGGTCAGGCTCGAGCGCAAGGACGGACTGCCGCGCATCGTGGTGCGCGAGCGCGCCAGCGGCGAGGAGCATTTCATCTCCTTCGACGAGGAGGCCTTCTCGCTCGGACTGTCCGGCTCCTACGAGTACGACACGGAGACGATGCGTTTCACCTATTCGTCGATGACGACGCCGGCGCAGGTGTTCGACTACAATATGCGCAGCCGCGAGCGCGTGCTCTTGAAGACGCAGGAAGTGCCCTCCGGCCACGATCCAGAGCACTATGTCACGCGCCGGCTGATGGCGCCCGCCGCCGATGGCGAACTGGTGCCGATCTCGCTGCTCTACCATCGCGACACGCCGCTCGACGGTTCGGCGCCCTGCCTGCTTTACGGCTACGGCTCCTACGGCATCACCGTTCCTTCGGCCTTCAACACCAACTGCCTGTCGCTGGTCGACCGCGGCTTCGTCTATGCCATCGCGCATGTGCGCGGCGGCAAGGACAAGGGCTATGGCTGGTACGATGACGGCAAGCGGGCGAAGAAGATGAACACCTTCACCGATTTCATCGCCTGCGGCCGCCATCTCGTCGCCGAGCGTTACACAAAGCACGACCGCATCGTCGCCCAGGGCGGCTCGGCCGGCGGCATGCTGATGGGGGCGATCGCCAACATGGCGCCGGAGGATTTCGGCGGCATCGTCGCCGAGGTGCCGTTCGTAGACGTGCTCACCACCATGCTCGACGCCAGCCTGCCGCTGACGCCGCCGGAATGGCCGGAATGGGGCAACCCGATCGCGTCAGCCGCCGACTACGCTACGATCGCGGCCTATTCGCCCTACGACAATGTGGCGGCGCACGACTACCCGCCGATCCTGGCGCTGGCGGGCCTGACCGATCCGCGCGTCACCTATTGGGAGCCGGCGAAATGGGTGGCGCGGCTGCGCGACCGCAAGGCAGGCGGCAACCCGGTGCTGTTCAAGATCAACATGGAGTCCGGCCATGCCGGCGCGTCGGGCCGCTTCTCGCGGCTGGAGGAGATCGCCTACATTTACGCCTATGCCTTGAAAGTGACCGGCAAGGCCTGATTTTCCGCTCGCAATTGGCTAGGGCGCGCGTTACCCAATGCCGCCCTTTTTCGACATGGCTTCTCCCGGCCGCGACCATTCACCCGCAAGGATCCTCATGCTCCTCGTCGACACGTATCTCGACAAATCCGCCATTCAGGGCATCGGCGTCTTCGCCAGGAGCCACATCGCCAAGGGCACGCTGGTCTGGAAGCTCGACCCGAGGTTCGACCGCCGCATCCCGGTCGACACCTACGAGGCCCAGATCGGCCCGGTGAAATCCTATCTCGACCGCTATTCCTATCCGGACCGGCACGATCCGAGCTTCATCGTCTTCGAGGCTGACGACGCACGCTACATGAACCACGACGACGACCCGAACTGCGACGTCTCCTCGCCCGAGGAGACCTACGCGCTACGCGACATCGCGCCAGGCGAAGAACTGACCTGCAACTACAACCACTTCTTCGAAGGCGGCTTCGATTTTCTGGGCGATCGCCACCTGTAAAGGTTAACTCGCCGGCTTGCGCGCCGGATAGCCGTTGGGGTGCGGCGGGACGGCCTTGAGATAGGCGGCGATCGCCGCGCGGTCGTCGGCGGTCAGTTGCGCCATGTTCCGCTGCACATCGACCATGGCGCCGCCGACGGAATCGAAATCGGGCGTGAAGCCGGTCTCGAGGTAATTGGCGATGTCGGCCTCGGACCAGTCCTTGATGCTCTTCCCGTCGGGGGTGATGTTGGGCACGACGCCCGAGCCTTCGGCCGCCACGGCGCCTGCCAGCCACTCGCCTTTTCTGACGCCGCCGGCAAAATCGCGCGGCGTGTGGCATTCGCCGCAATGGCCGGGTCCCTCGACCAGGTAGCGGCCGGCCAGCACCTTGTCCGGCGTGCCCTCTGGCAGCACGATCACCGGTTCGGGACTGAGATAGAGCCGCTTCCACAGGCCGATGCCGCGGCGGATGGTGAAGGGGAAGGAAAGCTTGTGGTCCGGCGCCTTGCCGGCAACCGACGGCAGCGTCTTCATGAAGGCGTAGAGATCGGCGATGTCGGCCGGCTTCATGCGCGCGTAGGAGGCATAGGGAAAGGCCGGGTAGAAATGCTCGCCCGAGGGCGAGACGCCCTTCAGCATGGCGTTGGCGAAGTCCTCCTCGCTCCAGGCACCGATGCCGTCCTTCTGGTCCTGCGAGATGTTGGGCGGAACGAAGGTGCCGAACGGCGTCTTGAGTTCCAGACCGCCGACGAGTTCGAGACGGGCGTCGCCCTGGGCGCCCGGCTTGGCGTGGCAGGAGGTGCAGCCCCCCGCGTAGAAGATGCGCTTGCCCTTGGCGGCGTCGCTGGGGCCGAGCTCAGCGACGGTCGCGGCGTCAAGCCTGGCCGGCGCCGACAGGACCCAGCCGGCGGCAGCCGCGGCGCCGCCAAGCACGATGACGGCGCCGACAAGCTTCTTCAGCCAGGCCATTTAGGCGATCAGCTCTTCTTGATCCGGTAGGTCTGGTGGCAGGTGCCGCAATCGCCGCCCAGCGTGTTGAGTTGCGCCTTCAGCGCGTCGACATCGGCCGGCGGGGAAGCGACCGCGGCCTTGGCATCGGCCAGGAACTTGTCCCCTGCCGCCTTGAAGCCCGCCATGTCTTCCCAGATCTTCGGCGCGGCCGTGGTGTCGCCCTTGTCGGAGCCGGCCGGGAACAGCTTGTCGGCGTCGAACTTCTCGGCATTGGCCTCCAGGGCCTGCAATGCCGTCAGCACCGCGGCGGCGTCAAAAGGCTCCTCGCCCTTGACGACCTTCGAGATCTGCCCGGCGAGCTTGCCGCGTTCCTTCATCAGGGCCTGGCGATCCTTGATCGGATCGGCATAAGCGGCCGAACCGGCGAAGGCGAGCAAAGAGATGGCGATGACAAGCTTTCTCATTCAATTGGCTCCACGGTGAAGGAAGAGGGTACGCGACTGAGGCATTTCACCGTTCAAGGTGAAATGCTCTATCTCCTGGTTGGGGCAATTCCGGACGGAAAACCGTTCCACACTTCTCCTGGAATTGCTCTGGACGTTAACGGGCGTGGCGGTGGGATTATTCCCCGTCGTCGTGACGATTTTGCCGGATTTCTCTACCGAAAAAGAAAAGCCCCGGCGAACCGGGGCTTCTCATCAAAATCTTTTAGCCTTTGGCCTTTTCATAAAGCTCCAGGACGTGGTCCCAGTTGATCAGGCTGTCGACGAAGGCTTCGAGATATTTCGGCCGCGCGTTGCGGTAGTCGATGTAGTAGGAGTGCTCCCACACGTCGACGCCGAGGATCGGCGAGCCGCCATGGACCAGCGGGTTCTCGCCGTTCGGGGTCTTGGAGATTTCCAGCTTGCCGTTCTTGACCGAAACCCAGGCCCAGCCGGAGCCAAACTGGGTGGTGCCGGCGGCGATGAAATCCGCCTTGAACTTGTCGTAGCCGCCGAGATCGCTGTCGACCGCCTTCTGCAGCGCGCCCGGCAGCTTGTTGCCACCGCCGCCCTTCTTCATCCACTTCCAGAAATGGATGTGGTTGTAATGCTGGGCCGCGTTGTTGAAGAGCCCGGCATTCTTGCCGAAGGACTGCTTCACGGCCTCTTCGACCGACAGGTCGCCCATTCCGGCCTCGGCCGCCAGCTTGTTGCCGTTGTCGACATAGGCCTTGTGGTGCTTGTCGTGGTGATACTCCAGCGTCTCCTTCGACATGTAAGGCTGCAGGGCCTCGTAGTCGTAAGGCAAAGCGGGCAACTCAAAAGCCATGGATGGTACTCCCTCGAGGAAAAAGTCCGGTGATATTACCGAGCTAAGATAGGTCTGGAATGGGTTGGGGCAACTCCAGAATGGAGCGCCGAGCGACTTTTTAGAGCAATTCCGGGAAAAGTGCGAAACGGTTTTCCGCCCGGAATTGCGCAAAAATGACGAGGCGGAGCTGTTCGCCCTTTGGGTGAAACGGTGAAACGCTCCGGCGGTTCAGGCGGCGGACGTCGAATGCGCCCATTCCCAATAGAGCTCGCGCGCCTTCTTGGCGACCGGTCCGGGCTGCAGGTCGCGGTTTTCGATGCGGGTGATGGGCACCACTTTCGAGTGGTTGCCGGTCGAGAAGATCTCGTCGGCCTCAAGGAAATCGCGAACCGACAGCGTCTTTTCGGTGGTCGTGAAACCGTAGTCGCCGAGCAGGTTGATGGTGCGCGAGCGGGTGATGCCGGAGAGGAACGTGCCGTTCGGGGCCGGCGTCATCACGTGGCCATCCTTGACCAGGAAGATGTTGGAGGTTCCGGTCTCGGCGACATTGCCCAGCATATCGAGCACCAGCGCGTTGTCGAAGCCGCGGTTCTTGGCCTCCAGGATGGCGCGACCGTTGTTGGGGTAAAGGCAGCCGGCCTTGGCGTTGGTCGGCATGGTCTCGATGGTCGGGCGCCGGAACGGCGAGACACCGACCGAAAAGCCGGATGGCGGGATCATCGGCGATTCGTAGAGGCAAAGACAGAAGCGGGTCGAGGCCGGATCGGCCGGCACGCCCATATAGCCGCCATGCTCGGCCCAATACATCGGCCTGATATAGACCGCCGTCTTGCCGTCGAATTTCTTCAGGCCATCCCAGGTCAGGCCGACGATCTCCTCGGCGGTCATGGAGGGTTTCAGGCCAAGCGCCGTCGCCGAGGCGTTGACGCGGGCGGAATGAAGCTCGAGGTCGGGCGCAACGCCCTCGAACCAGCGGCCGCCGTCGAAGACGCTGGTGCCCAGCCACATGGCGTGGCTGCGCGGCCCGAGAATGGCGACGTTGCCCTCGTACCAGTCGCCGTCCACATAGGTCCAAGTCGCTGTTTGCGCCGCCGCCGCCAATGTCATGTTCGCCGTCCAAATGAGTGATTTCAGGCCGCCATAGGACGATGCTTTGACGGTTGGCGTCAACCGACATGGCCAAAAATCGTTGAGGCCAGCCATACTTACAGAGCGTCGCCCGAAACGGATCGGGCAACGCCCGGTAAGTCTTTTGTTTGATGCCTGTCGGTTTCCCAAAACCGCGACACACTTTTGGGCGACATGCATTATTTGTTTGATGCATGTCGGTTTCCCAACCGCGACACACTTTTGGGCGACATGCATTATTTGTTTGATGCATCGGTTTCCCAAAACCGCGACACACTTTTGGGCGACATGCATTAAAAGCGCAATCAGCGCTTGCACGGGGCGCATCCTCGCCTCAAAACTCTCGTTATGCATCATGCGGCCTATGTCTTCGACGCCTACGGCACGTTGTTCGACGTGCACGCCGCTGTGCGCCGGCATGCCGGCGAGATCGGGCCGGATGGCCAGCTTCTCTCCGAAATCTGGCGCGCCAAGCAACTCGAATATTCCTGGGTGCGGACGCTGATGGGGGGCGCTTACGCCGATTTCTGGCAATTGACCGAGCAGGCGCTCGACTTTGCGTTGCGCAAGATTCCCTCGGCCGATCCGGCGCTGCGGACGAGACTGCTCGAAGCCTATTGGCGGCTCGACTGCTATCCGGAAGTGCCCGCCGTGCTGAAGGCGCTCAAGGCCTCGGGCGCGAAGCTCGCGATCCTATCCAACGGCTCGCCCGAAATGCTCGACGCGGCGGTCAAGTCCGCGGCGCTCGACCAGATCCTCGACGACGTGTTTTCGGTCGACCAGGTCAAACGCTTCAAGACCGACCCGTCGGTCTACGACATGGTGGTCACTGGCTGGCGGCTCTATCCAGGCGCGGTGTCGTTCCAGTCGTCGAACCGCTGGGACATCGCCGGCGCGACCAAGTTCGGTTTCCGTACGGTCTGGATCAACCGGACCAACCAGCCGGATGAATACCGCGACTTTCAGCCGGGCTTGATCCTGCCTTCGCTCGAAGGTCTCCTGGCAGGCGCCTGAGACCTCTGTTGCTGCAGTGCAACAGCTGTGGCGCGGTCACAGCTTCGCCTTTTTCTGTCCACCCTCAGGCCAGAATTGGAACCGCCTATCGCCGCCGACTGTTATGAATGCCGTCGGCGACGTGCCCGCGGGTTCATGCTTTCTTGCGAATTAAGACCTAGAAAAGGCAACCATGTCAGACGCTTCCTTCCGCCTCAGCCGCCGTGGCTTCCTCAATTTCACAGCCCTTGGCGCTGCTTCGGCCGCCGTGTCCGCGTGCACCACCACCGGTCCGGGCCCCGCTCCCATCCAGCCGCCACCGCCGGCCTATGTGGAGCCGCCCCTCGGCGATTACGAGACGATGTATGGCGCGATGTCGGACAATGGCTTCGACCTGCCGGCCATCCCGGTCAACAAGATCGATCACAAATTCTTGCGCCAGATCGTCCCCGATCCGACCGGACAGCGCCCGGGCACCATCGTCGTCGATACCACCGGCCACTTCCTCTATCTGGTGCGCGAGGGCGGTCAGGCGATCCGCTACGGCGTCGGCCTCGGCCGCGCCGGCTTCGAATGGTCGGGCGACGCCGTCGTGCAATGGAAGCAGAAGTGGCCGAAATGGACGCCGCCGGACGAGATGGTCGCCCGCCAGCCGGAACTGACCCAATACAGCGCCAAGAATGGCGGCATGACGGGTGGCCTGAAGAACCCGCTCGGGGCGCGCGCGCTCTATCTCTTCCAGGGCAACCAGGACACGCTCTACCGCCTGCACGGCTCGCCGGAATGGTGGTCGATCGGCAAGTCGGTGTCGTCGGGATGCGTGCGTCTGATCAACCAGGACATCATCGACCTCTACGACCGCGTTCCGACCAAGACGCCGGTCATCGTGACGGCCAATGTCGGCGCGCCGGAAGAGGACTTGCCGGAACGCAAGGCCATCCCGATCGACAATGGCGTGCCGACGGGCTCCATCCTGCTCGGTCCGGTGAAGCGGCTCACCAACGAGATTTTCTAAGCGGTTGGTTCGTCAGCGGTGCTCGGCCAATATGGGGGCCAGCACCGCAACGCCGCGCCGCAACGCATCCGTGTCGAGCCCGGCATAGCCAAGAATGAAGCCGGCCGTTTCCGGACGCGGCCCGCCCGGATCATAGAGTGGCGACACCGCATAAAGGCCGATACCGGCGGTGCGCGCCGCAGCGATGATGGCCGGTTCGCGTCCAGCATCGATACCGTTCATCCAAGCAACGACATGCAGGCCAGTCTCGGCCCCGGCGACGGTAACCCGCGACCCCAGATGTTCAGTCAAAGCCTGTAGCAGGATGCCCCTGCGCTCGGCGTTCTTCCTGCGAATGCTGCGCACGTGGCGCTCGTAGGCGCCGCTCGCCAGCAACTCGGCCAGCACGTCCTGTTCCAGCATCGGAGCATGCCGGTCGGTCAGGCGCTTGGCCTCGCCGAACGCCCGGCGCAGGCTGGCGGGGACGACGAGATAGCCGAGCCTCAAGGTCGGCGAGAGCGTCTTGGACAGCGTTCCGACATAGATGACGCTATCCGCGTCGAGCGCCTGCAGAGGCGGGATCGGGCTGATATCGTGACGGTATTCGCCGTCATAATCGTCTTCCACAATATAGGCCCCCGTGCCGGCGGCCCAGGCCAGCAGCGAACGCCGCCGCGTCGCCGAAAGCACGCCACCGAGCGGAAACTGGTGCGAAGGCGTCACATAGGCGAGACGGGCCGGCGGCAGTGTATCCGTCCTTAGCCCATCCGCGTCGACGGCAACGGGCACGGCGACGCCTCCGGCCGCCACGAATGCGTGGCGTGCCAGCGGATAGCCCGGGTTCTCGATCACAAAAGGATCGCCGGCATCGAGCAGCAGCCGCGCGCAGAGGTCCAACCCCTGCTGCGAGCCGTTGACGATGACGATCTGGTCCGGCGTGCAACTGATGCCGCGAGCCCGCCAGAGATAGGCCTGAAGCGCGTTGCGCAGAACGGAAGACCCCTGAGGATCACCATAGCGCAGCCGCGCGGCGCGCCGCAGGATCGCCTTGTTCGACGCGCGCCGCCAGGCCAGCACCGGGAAGTCCGCACCGGACAACTCGCCATAGCGGAAATCCGCAAGCTTGGCTGGTTGCCCTTCCGTAGGCGCAGGCAAGGCCAGCAACCGTCGTGCGAATGCCGAGAGGTTGCGTGGCGAAGCGGCTGCGATGGGCGCCTCTCCCGACGCCCTCTCCAACCCCGGAGCAACGATGGCGCGCGCACCATGCCGGATGATCAGATAGCCTTCGGCGTCGAGCTGATTGTAAGCGGCCGTCACCGTGGTTCGCGAGGCGCCCCACTCGGTCGCAAAAGCCCGCGTCGACGGCAGGCGATCGCCTGGCCGATAGGCGCCGCTGTGGATCTGCTCCTTGATCGCCGCGATGATCCGCCGCGCGACGCTGTCCTGCTCCAACTGGACCACCAAAAACCTTCAAAACTGGATGTTCCAAGCAAGCCAGACATCCGGCATTTTTTCTTGGAACGCAAGGAGTTTTGCCATGTACACACCGCCCGCCTTTCGCGACGACGATCATGAGAGCCTCACCGCCACGATCCGCGCCGCGCGGCTGGCAATCCTGGTCACCGCCACGGCCGATGGCCCGCTGGCGACGCCTCTGCCGCTTTTCCTCGACGAGAACGAGGGCGAGCACGGCGTGATCTACGGCCATGTCGCAAAGGCAAACCCGCAATGGCGCATGCCGCCGCTGGGCGACGGCCTGGCGATGTTCATGGGCCCGGACGCCTATGTGACGCCGGCCTGGTATCAGACCAAGCAGGAGACCGGGAAGGTGGTGCCGACCTGGAACTATGTCGCCGTCCAGGCCCATGGGCCGATCGAGTTCTTCGAGGATGCCAACAGGCTGCTCGACGTGGTGACCCGCCTGACCAACCTGCATGAGGGCGAGCGCGCAGCACCCTGGGCCGTGTCGGACGCACCGGCGGATTTCATCCAGTCGCAGTTGAAGGGCATTGTCGGCCTGCGCATGCCGATTACGAAGCTCGAAGGCAAGCGCAAGATGAGCCAGAACCGCAACGCGGCCGATCGCGCCGGCGTCTTGTCTGGCCTGTCATCGAGCGAGCGGCCGTCCGACCGCGAGGTCGCTCCGCTCATTCCGGTGTGAAGACTGGCCGGTCTGAAGACTAGCCGGTGTGAAGACCGGCCGGTGTGAAGACTGGCCGGTGTGAAGACCGGCCGGTGTGAAGACTAGCCGGTCTGAAGACTGGCCGGTGTGAAATCTGGCCCTGCACTTTCAAGAGAGTCCATCATGCCGGATTTGACCCAGTTCGCCCTGTACTTCGCCGCGGCATTCCTGCTTGCCATTACACCGGGGCCGGGCATCTTCTATGTCGCCGCACGCACGCTGGCTGGAGGACGCGCGGAAGGCATTGCCTCGAGTTTCGGGACGGGCCTCGGCGGCATGGTCCATGTGCTTGCCGGCAGCCTGGGTGTTTCGGCTATCGTGCTCGCCAGCGCGGAGCTGTTCACGGCGCTGAAGCTGATCGGCGCCCTCTACCTCGTCTGGCTGGGCTTCCGCACCTTCCAGTCCGCGCGCCGCGAGGCAAAGACGATGCTGGAAGGCGGGACGCTGTCGCCTGCCGTCGGCACTGGCCGAGCGTTTCGCGAAGGCGTGCTGGTCGAGGCCTTGAACCCAAAGACGGCCGCCTTCTTCCTGGCCTTCATTCCGCAATTCGTGAACCTGGGCGCCGGCCACGTCGCCCTGCAATTCATGGTCGCCCTGCAATTCATGGTCCTTGGCTTCATATCGGTGACGCTCAACACTGTGGCCGATGTCGTGGTCGCTTTTGCGGCGAGCCGCATCCGGCAAGGCGCGGCCGGGCGCGCCAGCACAATACGCCGGCTGCGGGAGGCCTCCGGCTGCGCTATGATCGCGCTCGGCATGGGCCTGGCCATAGCCAAGCGCCCCGCCCTTTGATTGCCCGGCGACGTTCAGCGGACGGGTCGACGAGGCCTCGACGATCGCGTCGATGGCCACGATGTCGCATGTGTTGCACAACGCATGCTTATGCGACAGATGAAGCAGCCATTCGGGCCGAAAGGAATTCCATGCAACCGGTTGCCAGCCGCCCCGATCCGGTCGCGATCGCCGTGGCGCCAAATGGCGGCCGGCGCACGAAGGCCGATCATCCCGCCTTGCCGATCACACCGGATGAGTTGGCGCATGTGGCCGCGGCTTCGCTCGACTCGGGCGCCGCCATGATCCATGTCCATGTCCGCGACCGCGACGGACATCACCTGCTCGACGCCGAAGCCTACCGGACCGTAACCGCGGCGATCAGGGCCAGTGTCGACGAACGGCTCGTCGTCCAGATCACCAGCGAGGCACTGGGCATCTATCGGCCCGAACAGCAGATGCGGGTGGTGCTGGAAGCGCAGCCCGAGGCGGTTTCACTGGCCCTGCGCGAGTTGTTGCCCGACCAAACTTACGAAGCGGGTTTCGCCGCATTCCTTGAAACGCTGCGCAGGGAAAAGATCACACCGCAGATCATCCTCTACACTCCCGAGGAGGCAACCTATCTCGCGATGCTCGCGGGCCGCGGCCTGATCCCCTTCGACAATCTGCCGGTTCTCTATGTGCTCGGCCGCTACGCGGTTGGACAGACGTCCCGCCCGGCCGACCTGCTGCCTTTCTTGACCCCGGGCACTGCCGCTGCAAGCCATTGGATGGTCTGCGCCTTCGGCAACCAGGAGACGGCGTGCGTGACGGCAGCCGCGCTGCTTGGCGGGAACGCGCGCGTCGGGTTCGAGAACAATCTTTTCCTGCCCGATGGAACACCGGCTTCGGGAAATCAGGACCTTGTCGCGGCCACCAAGCGATCAGTCGAAGCCTGCGGGCTCACCCTCGCCAATGCGGACACGCTTAGAGGCCAGTGGGACGCCGCCTGAAGGGCGCGCGAGCGGTTGATCGCCAAAATGGACATCGAGATCGGCTGATCGCACTTCAACGCTAGAGATCCACCGCGGCCTTGAAAGCGGCAAGCTCCTCGTCGGCGATCGGCACGACGTGCTGCGGCTCGGGATAGGCGCCGGTGCGCACATCGGCGATGAACTCGCGATAGGCGGCGATGCGCTCGCGCTGCAGCCGCTCGAATTCGGCGGCGAAGTTGCGATAGGTCTTGGCGTGGCGCGGCTTGTGCCCGGCGGTGTGGCCAAGCACGTCCTCACTGAAAAGATATTGCGCGTCGGCATGGGGGCCGGCGCCCATGCCGAGCATGATCATCGGCGTGTTCCTGGTGATCAGTTCGGCGATGCGGTCCGGCACCACTTCCAATTCGGCGCCGAAGCAGCCGATGGCTTCGAGGCGTTTCACGTGGTCCCACACCCAGCGCGCGCTCTCGGCCGTCCTGCCGACGGCCTTGAAGCCGCCGGTCCAGGTGCATTGCGAGGGGATGAGGCCGACATGGGCGACGATCGGCACGGCGTTGTCGCAGAGCGTTTTCTGGATATCGAGCGAGGCGGCGCAGTAGAAGCAGTCGCCGCCCATGCGCGTAAAGTGATAGGCGGCCTTCAGATAGTCTTCCGCCGAGACCAGATCGCCGGCGGGCCCGTAAGGCAACCCAACCTGGACGAAGCAGCGGCCGGCCGCATCGCGCATCTCCGGCGAGAAGAAGCGACCCTCGATCGACAGTATGTCGACGCCGGCCGCGTTCGCCGCCGCCGCCTCTTCGAGCGAGGTGACGTAGAGCATCGAAATCTTTTGTCCGCGCGCCTTCATGGCGCGGATGTCGGCGACGGTGGGCCGGTTGTTCTTGGTGACCATTTTCCCCTCAGATGGTGAAAGCGTTGCGGAAAGCCTCGAGCGCCGCTTCGGGATCGCCGGAAGCGAACGCTTCCATGCCGACCGGCCCGCGATAGCCCATATCCTTGAGCGCGCCGGCGATGCCGCGATAGTTGATCTCGCCGGTGCCGGGCTCCATGCGCCCCGGCACGTCCGCCACCTGGACCTCGCCGATCCATGGCAGGCAGGCGCGGCAGAGCTCGATCAAATTCCCCTCGCCGATCTGCGCGTGATAGAGGTCGAGGTTGAGGCGCAGGCCCGGCCGGTTGACGCTCGACACCAGCGCCAGCGTGTCCTCGGCGCGCGCGAAGGGCACGCCGGGATGATCGACCGGCAGGTTGAGGTTCTCCAGCGTGAAGGTAACGCCTTCCGCTTCGGCAAGATCGGCGACGCGGTTGAGCGTATCGCGCGCCTTGAGCCACATCGCGCCGGTGACCGTCTCGCACGGGCTGACCGGCAGACCACCCTCGCCCAGTCCAGTGCCATGCAGGTTGAGCCGCGCCACGCCAAGGCGCTTGCCGACGGCGGCCGTTTCCTTGGCCGTCTTCAAGAGCTCGGCCGCGCCCTCGTCGTCGGCAAGCCGGCCGCGCAGATAGCCGTTCATGATCGAGAAGGTGGCGCCGGATTTTTCGAGCATGGCGAGATCATGGTCCGGCCAATTCCAGAGGCCGACCTGGAAGCCCAGTTCGGTCAACCGCTTGACGCGGAATTCCATCGGCCGGTCGCGCCACAGCATTTCGGCGCAGGCGGCGAGGATAAAGCTGTCGGACATGTCAAATCTCGATGTGCACGCGGCCGTTCTCGACCTTGGTCTTGTATGTCCTGAGGTTCTCGCAGGCCGGCGGCGTCTCGACTTCGCCGGTGGTGAAGTCGAAAACGGACGCGTGCTTGGGACACTCCACCGTATTGCCCATGACAAGACCGTCGGCAAGGTGGATCGCCTCGTGTGTGCATAATCCGTCCGTACAGTAATATTCGTCCGCATCGTTACGGAAGATCGCGAAGGTGCGGCCGCCATTCTCGAAACGCTTGGCTTCCTCGGCTTCGATTTCGTCAGCGGCACAAGCGTCGACCCAGGGCATATACGTCTCCTCAGATATCTTGCGGTTTGAAGTCTGCGGGAGCCGACGGCATCACGCCCTGGAGCAGCGCGACCGACTTTTCGAGTCCCTCCAGCGAATTCAGAAGCACGTCCTCGTGCTCGATGGAGAGCCAGCATCATAGCCGGCCATCTTCAGCCGATAGCAGAACCGCCGCCACCACTCCTCGCCATGACCGAAGCCGAGCGTGATATAGCTCCAGGAGCGGGCCGGGATGTCCATCAGGCTGCCATTCTCGAGCAGCGACGTCGTTGCCTGAACGGGCCGGTTCAGCATCGTATCCTTGGCGTGCACGTGATAGATGGCCTCGCCCAGCGCTTCGGCGGCCGCGAGCGGATCGGCACCCATCCAGAACAGGTGCGAGGGGTCGAGATTGGCGCCCACGATAGGTCCGACCGCTTGTCGCAGTTTCAACAGCGAGGGCACGTTGTAGACGCACTGATTGCCATGCAGCTCGAGCGCGATGCGATCGATGCCGTTTTGCTTCGCCAGCGCCGCCATCTCGGTCCAGAACGGGATCAGCTTTTCTTCCCATTGATATTTGAGGATGATCTGCGTTTCCGGCGGCCAGGAGGAGACAACCCAGTTCGGCATGCTGTCGCCGGCACTGCCGGCCGGGAGGCCGCTCATGGTGCAGACGGTGCGGATGCCCATCTCGCCGGCGACGCGGATCGTATCTTTCAACGCCTCGCCCTGGGCCGGATCGGTCGGATGCAGCGGATTGCCATTCGCATTCAGGCTGATGATCTCCAGCCCGCGTTCCTCGAACGCTCCCATAAAGCGTCTCTGTGCATCCCTGTTGCCCAGCATCGATGCGAGACGGAAATGGGGGGCGGTCGACCAGCCGCACGTGTTCACCTCGATACCGGATACGCCCATGCGCTGGGCATGATTGAGCACCGCCTCGAACGGCAGGTTGCCGAGACTGTCTGAAACGAAACCCAGCTTCACGCGTAGAACTCCGGCTTTGCAATCATCTGGACGGGCGTTCGACGGCCTTCCTTCAGCGCCACCACGCCAGCTTCAGCAACGACGGCAGCGCAATAGCCGTCCCAGCAATCCGACGCTGTCACGGGAAAATCGCCAGTCATGGCGAAGCGCAGGAAGTCTCGGTTCTGGCGGCGGTAGGCATCGTAGTAACGGGTCCGCCAGTCGGCGTCGTAGCTGGTGCTTTGGGTAAGCGCGGACTCAGTGCGGGTAAAGGCAACATTGTTGGTCGCCAGGGCGCCCCGTTCGCCGACCAGTTCGGCACGCACGTCATAGCCATAGGCGGCGTTGTTGTTGATCTCGATGTTGACCAGCTGGCCATCCACGGTTTCCAACACCATGACGACGGGGGCGACACGCGCGTCCGAGCGTCTCGGCTGGAATGCGGAGATGGCGGTGTATTCAGTGCCGAGCACATAACGCACGACGTCGAATTCGTGCGGGGCGGAATTGGTGATGGCCATCGCGCCGGTGAAATCGGCGGCCGGCGTTTCGACGTTGCGGTGGAAATTGTGCACCATCAACGCCCGGCCGAGACGGCCGTCTTCCAGCGCCCGCTTCATCTCCTGGTAGGAGCGGTCGTACCGGCGCATGAAGCCGAGCTGGACGAATTTCGCCCCGGCCTTCTGTTCGGCCGCCATCACCGCGATGCAGTCGGCCGACGCTTGTGAAAGGGGCTTTTCGCACAGTACCCGCTTGCCGGCGCCAATGCAGACCATCGACAGCGGCGCGTGCGTGAAATCGGGGCTGGCGATGATCACGGCGTCCACATCCTGCCGCGCGATGGCGCCCTCGGGATCGGTGGCAACGTCGTTGGCGCCGCATGCATCAGCGACGAAACGAGCGCGCTGCTCATCCATGTCGCAAACCAATTGGAGGGTTGCGCCGGGCAGTTCCTCGGCGACTATCCTGGCATGATCCGCGCCCATGAGGCCGGCGCCGATCACTGCAATGCGAATTGTCATTTCTGTCCTGTTTTTGCTTTCGGGTTTACGGGATCGCGGTGAGCGGCGAGATGAAGCCGCGCCGGACTGGATAACCTCCCAAGGAAAGTCTAGTGAGCGGCTGGGATCAGGGACGGCGGATGGCCCGCATGGGTTTCCATGTAGCCTTCGACCTGGGCTTCGAGGTCGGCCATGGTCTCGCCGCCGGCCATTAGATCCGTAATCTCCTCGCGTGACTTTTCGCCCTTGCGGAAATCGGCGGCGATGGCGCCGCGGATCAGTACCGCGAAATGGTCGCCGACGGTCATGGCGTGCATGACCTGGTGGGTGATGAAGACCACCGCCAGGCCACGCTTCTTGGCCTCGTTGACGATACGCAGCACATGCGAGGCCTGCTTGACGCCGAGTGCCGCGGTCGGCTCATCCAGGATCAGCACGCGCGCTCCAAAATGCACGGCGCGGGCAATGGCGAGCGACTGGCGCTCGCCGCCCGACAGGCCGCCCACCAGGCGGTCGCCGTCGTCGATACGGGTGATGCCAAAATCCCGGACCGCTTTCACCGCTATCTCGTTGGCGCGCTTGCGGTCGTAGATCCTGAACGGCCCCCAACCTTTGGTCGGCTCGACGCCGACGAAGAAAGACCGCCCGATGCTCATCAGCGGAAACGTGCCGCCGAACTGATGCACGGTGGCAATTCCGCGCCCCTGCGCATCGCTTGGTCCGGTGAACGTAACGGACTGACCATCCATCAATATCTGGCCGCTGGTTGGCTTGTGGACCCCGGCCAGGGTCTTGATGAGCGTGGACTTGCCGGCGCCGTTGTCACCGAGCAGGCAGAGCACTTCGCCGGCGCGCACCCTGAGCGAAATATCGTGCAGGACGTCGATCGGTCCAAAGGATTTGTTGACGTTTCTCAGTTCGAGAATGGCAGGTTTGTCGTTCATGGCGTCATCTCTTCATCTGCAATTCGACTGCGCCGGGGTGGCATTCACCGAAGCGGGAAGTGATCTCAAACTCATCTCTCATGGGTTGGCTGGCTCCCGCGGCAGGCTTCGCTTGCGCCGCGGTCTGAAGTACAGCGCCAGGTCGCGGAATGACTGGTTCATCAGCACGGCCAGCAGGAGCATCACGCCGATGATCAGGTTCGACCAGTTTCGGTCGATCTGGGTGAAGTAGATGCCCTGGCTGACGATGGCGAAGGTGACGGTTCCCACGAAGATACCAACGACCGACCCGAAACCGCCGGTCAGCAGCACACCGCCCACCACCACGGACACGATCGCGTTGAAGATGAAGCTCATGCCGCCGGAGACCTGGGCGGAGTTGAACAGGATCGCCTGGCAGATGCCAACGAATGTGGCGCTGACCGCGGACAACACAAACAGCGCAATGGTCATCCGGTTCGTCGGAATGCCGGCATTGCGGGCGCTGACCTTGTCGCCGCCCATTGCAAAAAGCCAATTGCCATAGCGGGTCTTGTGCAGAACGAAACCCATGATGGCGGCGAAGGCGACCCACCAGACGATGATGACCTGGTGACTGCCGCCGATCAGCTGGCCGAACAGGAATTTGGCCCAGTCCGGCGCAGTGAGGGCAACGCTGGCGTTGCCGGTCAGAAGCACAGACCCGCTGAGCACTACCCCTTGCATGGCGACCAGCGTGGCCAGGGTAATGATCAGCGAGGGCACGGAGGTTCGTATCGTCAGCAGGCCGTTGATCAGGCCAACCGCCACGCCGACCGCCAGTGCGCCGGCGATCCCTACGGCTATGGGCAGTCCGTAGTAGCCGGTCAGGACGGCCGTGGTCATCGAACCGGCGGGGATCAAGGCGCCGATGGAAATGTCGAGTTCGCCCGCGATCATCAGCAGGCCGACGGGAATGGCGACGATGCCGAGATTGGCCGCGAAATTGACCCAACTCGCCGCGCCAACCAGCGTGCCCAGATTGGCGCCGCCGAACAGAACGAAGAACAGCACCACGCCAATGAGGCTGAGGACCGATCCGGCTTCGGGACGGCGCAGTGATGATTTGATTGCGTCCATCATGACTGTCCTCCCTTCTTCGACGAATAGCTGAGCGCCAACTGCCGGAACGTGTCGTTGGTCAACACCGCAATCAGGAGAAGCGCACCGATGATGACGCTGCCGACATTGGGATCGAGACTGGTGAAATAGATGCCCTGGTTCACGATCGAGAAGGTGAGCGTGCCGAACACGATGCCGACGATCGAGCCGAAACCGCCCGTGAGCAAGACGCCGCCGATGACCACGCACATGATGGAATTGAAGATGAAGGACTGGCCGGCCAGAACCTGCGCGCTTTGGTAGACCATCACCTCGCTGACCCCGACGAACGCGGCGCTGAAGCCGGACAGCATGAAGAGGCCGATCGTCAGGCGCTTGGTTGGGATGCCGACGTTGCGCGCACTCTCCTTGTCGCCGCCGAGCGCATAGATCCAATTGCCCATCGGCGAGATGTGCAACAGCCAGAACAGGCCAACCACGAACACGACCCACCACAGGATCGTGACCTGGAACATGCCGCCGAGATAGTCACCCAAGATTTGCTTGGTAAGCGGGTCCGGCACGAGCGAGACGCCGGTGCTGCCGGCGATCTTGACGGTGAGGCCCAGCGTCAGACCCATCGTGCCGAACATGGTTCCGATAGTGATGATAAGCGACGGGATGGTTGTCCTCGTCACAAACAGGCCGTTGACGAGGCCGACAGCGAGGCCAAGGCCAAGCGCTGCCGTTATGCCAAGCCAATCGGGCAGCCCGTAGTGACCCGAGACGATGGCAGCGGTGAGCGACGCCGCGGGGATCACCGCGCCGACCGAGATGTCCAGTTCCCCGGCGATCATCAGCAACCCTATCGGCAGCGCAATGATCCCGATCTCGGAAGCGATGTTCAGCCAGCTTGCCGCACCGGCTGCCGACATGAAACTGCTGCCGCCGAATAGGCCGAAGAAAAGCAGGACTGCGACCATGCCAAGGAACGAGCCCGACTCCGGTCGACGTGCCAACCGGCCGAGCGCCAGTCCGGACCGCGAGCGTTCGAGCGCAGGCGTTGATGTGGATGCGACGGGATGTGCCATTAGGGTAATCCGCGAGCACGCGGCTGGCCGTAATGTGCCGCCGCAGAGAAAGGGAAAAAGGGCCGCCCGCCGCAAAATGCAGGCGGCCCAGGCGGGAGGATTATCGTGTCCCTGCTTTCACGCCAGCGATGGTGGCGTCGACGTTCGTCTTGTCGATGATGCCTGGTCCCGTAAGGATCTCGCGGGTGGGCACCGACAGGCCGTAATTGACGTGACCATTGAGGATCGCCACGGCGAGATATCCCTGCAGGTAACCCTGCTGGTCGATGGCGCAGTCCTGCTGGCCACCCTTGATGTTGTTCAGGATCGTCTCGTCAAAATTCATGCCGCACAGGTGCACCTTTCCGACCTTCCCGGCCTGGGTGATGCCGTTCATGGCCGAGTTGGCGTCGACGTTGCCGATCGTAAAGACAGCGTTCACGTCCTGGTGCTGCAACAGATAGGCCTTCACCGCCTGGGCTACGGCGGTTGCCGAGCCGAAGGATGTGGCGGGCAATGGCAGCACGTCGGCTTCGCCACCACCGTTCTTCATACCCTCCTTGAAGCCACCGCAAAACGCCTCGATGTTGGCGGCGCCCGGCAGCGTGTTGATGCAGACGCCGTTCTTGTTGCCGGCCTTGGTAAGGTACTCGCCGGCCGCGACGCCGCCCTTGTAATCATCGGAGCCGACATAGTTCATGGCGCCGAGACGATCGGCCGCTTTCAACCCGCCGGCATTGTAGATAAGCAGCGGAATGCCAGCGTCCCTTACCGCCTTGAACGCAGGATCCATCGCTTCCGGCACCCAGTCCGGGCCGACGATGGCATCGGCCTTCTGGTCGATGGCCTGACGGATCAGCTCTGCGGCGTCCACACCCAGATTGTCGTAGTTCTGCGGCCCGAGCCAAGTGACCTTGCCGCCTTGAGCCTCGACGACCTTGCCGGCGTCTTCGGCACCGCGCTTGACGATCGACCAGAACGGATCGTCCGGCTTACCGCCGACGACGAAGATGTTGGCGGCGAGCGTCGCGCCGGTGCTGAACCCGATCAGCACCGCCGTCGAGACGAGTGTCTTGAAAAGCTTCATGGTATTCCTCCCAGATTACCCCATAGGGTTTCAACAAAAGTCTTCCTGTTCCGGGCCCACTCCTCACGGACCCAGCCGAAACGGCGCCTGGTTCGTTATTCCGCAGGCATTCCGGATGCCGGATCGCCGCGGCCTTCCTGCCGGCTCCGCACCTTTTCCTTTTTCTTGCGGAAGCGGGCCTTCATGACCTCGTCGGCTTCCTTGCTGCCGTCGTGCCAGGTGCCGAACAGCTTATCGAGTGGCACCAGCCCGTCGCCGCCGTAATTCACCTCGAAGTACTTGTGGTGCAGGTAGTGCACGTAAGAGTGGCTATCGAGATTGACCTTGTCGGTGATCTCGAAGGTCTCGAAGCCGAGATGGCCGTTGACGGCGCCGAAACCGGCTCCATGCAGCGTGAAATAGGCGCAGACCGGGTTGGACGGGATCAACAGGTGCAGCCAGGCTTCGGCATGATAGAGGAAGCCCTCGACCGGATGCATCGACAGCGACGACCACGGGCTCGGATTGATCGAATTGTGGTGGACCGAGTGCACCCATTTGTAGAGCGGCGGCCAATGGATCGCCCGGTGCAGGAAGAAGAAATAGACCTCATGCAAGGCAGGCGCGATAAGCACCAGGAACGACAGGTAAAGCCAGTTCGTCGTCCAGGGCAGCCAGACAGCCCAGCTGTTCTCGTAGACCCACAGCATCACGATCTCGACCACTGTCCACAGCGGTATGGTGACGAAAAACGAGCGGGCGAAATTGTCGACGTTCTGGCTTTGGAACCAGAACACGTCGGACGGCGCATCCGAGGGAAACTTCGGATTGTACTTGAAGCGGTTCTGTTGCTTGCGCTGGACGTAGTAGCGCAGCTCGAAGAAGCCGTAGAAAAGAAAAATCCCGGCGGCGTTGAGGCCGTACAGCCAAAGGTAGTTGAGCAGCGAGAGGCTCGCGAGACTCTGCCAGCTCGGGATCAGCAGGTTGACCCAAATGAGCGACGTGGCGAGGTGGAAGGTATTCCAAGGCCAGAAGAATTCTGGAATCCAGGCTACCACCTTCTTCACATTGAACGGACGGTGCCAGATCGGCGCCGGCTCGGCACGGCGATGTGGTGCCCAGTTACCACGCTTGTCGCGCGTTCCATACTGAAGATCATCCATCGTGACAGCGCCTCCCTGCCCGGATCGGTCTGGGGTCTATGGGCTCTCGACGTCCGATCGAGGCCTCACACGGCGCAATTCATATCGGAGGGTTGATATTCGGAGAAGGCAGAAATAATATCAAAATTGCATTTGTATCATTTAGTTTCAATCATGATGATACAGAGAAGGGTGGGCGTTCATGAAGCGGCCGACAATCCACGATCTTGCTACCGCGGCAGGCGTGTCGGTGGCGACGGTGAACAGAATTCTGGGCGGCACCGTTGCCGTGCGGCCGAAAACCGTCCAGCGCGTGCAAAGCGCCGCGGAAGAAATTGGCTTTTACGGCATCGGCGCGATCGATGACCGGGCGCGAAAAATCTCGCCGCATTACCGGCTGGGTTTCCTGCTCCAGCAGTCGACCCGCGACCTCTATCAGGTGTTCGGGAAGAAGATCGTCACCGCCTGCCGCGAGCGGCGGGACGAGGTCATCGACCCTGTCGTCGACTTCGTGGATATTTTGACGCCGGAGACGATATCGAGCCGGCTCATCGCGCTTGGCGATGCATGCGACGCTGTGGCGGTGGTCGCGGCGGATCACCCGATCATTGGCCAGGCCATCCGTTCCCTGAAGGAGATGGGTAAGCCGGTTGTCTCCTACATCACAGATCAATCCGCACCGGAAAGGGCGGCCTATGTAGGCACCGACAACTGGAAGCTGGGGCGCACCGCAGCATTCCTGATCACGCAAACGACCCAAGGGGCTGGTCGAATCGCTGTTTTCATCGGCAATCATCGCTACCAATGCCAGGATGTCTCGGACGCCAGCTTCCGCTCCTATTTGCGCGAGCACGCGCCTCGGCTCACAGTGGAGGAGAGCCGCCCCACTCACGAGGAATCGAGCGAGGCCTACCGCATGGTGGCCGAGTTGCTGAAGACGACGGACGATCTGGTGGGGATTCTAATTGTTGGCGGCGGCATCACAGGCGTGCTTCGCGCCTTGAGGGAAGTATCTTCCGAGAGGCGATCGGGGATCAAGGTGGTATGCCGCGACATTGGGCCCGAGACCCGCAAAGGATTGTCGGAAGGATTGATCACGGCAGCTCTCTGTCACCCCCTTGAAGCGACCTCCGCCCTTCTCGTGCAGACCATGATCGATGTCATTGGACCACAAGCACCATTCGCGACCCTTCAGCGGTCGATACCTTTCGAAATAGTCACACCGGAGAATATCTGAGGCAGCGGGCCGCTGCCTTCCGCTTCACGCGGCAGAACATCTAATGCAGGCTGCAGCGTTGTCGACGCTCAGGTGCAGACCCACTCGCGGATCTTGCACTGCTTCTCCTTACCGCCGCATTCGGCCTTGGCCTTGTCCTCGGCTTCGCGACGCGTCGTGGCGGACGCGACACCCCAGAACGGGGTCGCCGGGCCACGGCTCTTGCCGACTGAAAGCGCCGCGCAATGCTCATAGGGAAAGCCGGTGCCGTCATCATCGTCCCAATGGCGATGGTTGCGAAACACCTCGACCACCCTGCAGCCCGCGCCGTCCGCATTCTCGCAGTGCTTGAGCGCGATGTCTTCGGCTTCCTGCCGCTTGTCGGCGCCCCAGAAGAAGCCGTGCCTGCCGTCGCCCGGCGAGTAGGCGATCGCGCCCCAGATTCCCCTCTCCTCGCCGGTCTGCGCCGGCGGCGGCGCCACCAGGTCAGCGGCCTGGCTCGCCATTGTCAGTCCGACAAAAGCCGCCAGCAGCGGGAATGAGAGGCGACGGTTGATCAGCATTTTCGTAGCTCCCAATTGCAGCTGTCCAGGAATCGACAATCACGGCTGGCCGCTAGCCGCCCATGCGGGCCACCGAGACGACGACACAGGTATTGCCGGTGGGGACCAGCAGCGCCTGGCCGCCATTGTTGGCCAGGTTGAAAAGCATCGTTTTCGAAAGATTGTCCGCCAGCAGGCTGCCTTTCGGGAGCGTTCCGGCAACTTCCTGGCAAGAGCGCTGGAACGGCGCCACGCGCACGAAGCCGCCCTCGCAGGTCTGGCCGACGGGCGAAGCAAAGACGACGCCCGCAGCCTGCGTCTTGTAGTCCGGCAGATCGTAGCTCATCCCGGCCACGGCCTGCACCGCATGGGCATCCGGCGAAGTTTTGTCCCATTGCGTCTGGACCGCATAGGTCGATCCTGCCGTCAGAGCCTGTCCGAGCGTGGTAAAGAGATTGGCGCAGGTGCGCACGCCCGCCTGAGCGACATGCGCCTGAAACGGATTCTTGTCCGCCGCGATATCCGCCGGCGCAGGCGCGGCTTGCGCCGGCTCGCCCTGCATGGGCGCCTGTGCTTGCGCGGAGGCCGTGCCGGCGACGAATGTACCGAGCGCGGGATAGAGACGGAGCGACAGGATCACCGCCGCCGCGACCAAGACCGCGAACGCGCCGAGCAGCGCCGTGTTTCGCACCAGGCGCCAGCCTGGCGAACGCTGTGGCGGCGCACTTGCCGGCGGCTCCGGCAGCGCGACCGGCTGGGAGTGCGTCAGGATTCTGTCCTCGATGGATTGGCGTGTCATCTCAAGGTCTTTCTAGTTGATGGCCGACAGCGCGGTCTTGAGCCCCTTGAACGGGGCATCGAGGCTGACGGTCGCTCCCGACGGCAGGGAATAGGAAACCTGGACCATCGTCTCCTTGCCGATCTGCTCGCGAAGCACCGGGCCGACGGGTAGATAACCGACGCAAACCGACGCGTCGCAGCCTTGCAGTTGAACGTCGACCGGCTGTTTGCGGCCGGCAAATCTGAGCGAAAGCTTGCTGCCTGCCCCTGCCGCGCTGGGCGCGCGCAATATCATGAACGGCTTGCCCTTCTCGTCGGCCGCAAGCGACCAGCTGAAGATTATTGCCTGGCCCTGGTCGATGAAGGACTGGCTGATGTTGCATACTTTCTTCCTGGCCTGCAGGTTCTCGTCGCAGATCAGCGTCCAGTTCTCGAACGGACGCGTGATGCGTTGATATTCGCCAAGCTTCACGTCCGGAGGCACCGCGACGTCGGAAGGTTTTATCCTGTAGGCAGGGGCCGCCCCTTGCCCGGCCGCGTGCGGGCCGGACAGAAGGAGGCAAACCATCGATATTACGGCAAGGACTGTTTGCCTGGTCATCAGCAGACTCAGTTCAGGGTAAAGCTGACGCCCGCGCCGACACCCCAGTGCCCGCCCGCCGTCGTGCCGGAGAGGTTCGCCCGGGCTCGGCCGTCCTCGCTGGTGTAACCGGCGCCGAACGCGACCGCCCCCTCGCCGCGCCAATAGCCGCCGCCGGCCGCGACGCTCAGCTTGCCGGGGCGGTCGTCGTAGCGCAGCGAGGCGGCTGCCAGGCCGATCGCGGCGGCCTGCCGCGCCTCGCCGCGCGCCTCGCCCATGTCCATGTTGAGCTGGCTGAGCTTGGAGTCGGTATAGGCATTGGCCTGCTGCAGCGTGGTGGCCGCCACCTGATTGGTGTAGGTCTTGGAGTTGTCGAACGTTGTCGCCAGCCCGTTGTTGAACTGCAGCACGTTGACTGCATCGGTGTCAGCGGTGCCGGCGCCGACATTGTGGATGACAACGGGCGCATTCACGTCACCGCCGACGAGCGTCAGCGAGTTCGACTTGGTGCCGTCCGGGTTCTTGTCATATTGAACGGCGAACTCATTCAGGTTGCCGACGCTCCCCTGCACCGCTTCGACAGCCTGATTGGTCGCGTAGAGCTGGCTGCCATTGATGGCATCGGTGGAAGTGTCGCTGATCCTGCCCGCGGCCACATTGGTGACGGTGCGTTCGTTGCCGACGCTGCCGACGCTCACCGTGCTCGTCGGATTGGTTCCGGCGAAGGTGTAGGCGACGCCGTTGATCGTCGTGCCGGTGGTGGCGACGGCAGCCGCCGTCGTCGAGCCGGCGCCGAGAGCGACGCTGCCCGGCTCGTTGGCCGTGGCGCCGGCGCCGAGCGCCATTGACTGGGCGCCGTTGGCGGTCGAGTTCGTGCCTAGCGCGATGCTGTCTGCCGCATTGACGGTCGAGGTCTGGCCGATCGCGATGCCGCCTGGCGCCGTCTGCTGGACGATGGCGCCGTTGCCCATGCCGATGCCGTTGTCGCCATTGACGGTCGTGCGCGGACCGATCGCGACCGAATCGGCGCCGACCGCCAGCGAGTCCGACGCGGTCGAGTTGGCGTGGAAGTACATGGTCCCTGTCACCGCGAAGGAGCTCAGCGCGCCCTTCAGCTGGCGAAGCGTGACGGCGTCCTGGTCCTCGGTGCCGTCGGCCACATTGATGATCTGGCGATAAGCGGTGGAGGTGCCCACCGAGACGGCGCCGAGCAGGGTCATGTCCGCGGTGTTGTAGGGAATGAGGCCGGTGCCGGAAAGGATCGATCCCGACACGGGCGCGACCGCACGGTCGGAAATCGAGCCGGAGCCGAGCGCCACGCCGTCGGTTATGGTGACCGCGGTGCCGCGGCCCAGAGCCAAGGAATTGGCGGCGGACGCCGTCGCCTGGTAGCCGAGCGCCGAGGAGCCGATCCCTTGCGCGAAGGCATCGGTGACCGGAAGTGTCGTGTCGTTGGTGCGCACGTAGCGGATGCCTTCGCCGTTGGCGTCCGTGTAGGCAGTCGAGGTGTCGCAGGCAAA
>NZ_VFTW01000025.1:0-88676 GCF_006440815.1 Mesorhizobium sp. B2-8-3 | reverse complement strand
TCAGCACGAATCGTTCCATCAAAAGCTTGAATCACGACCAAGCCAAGATGGGAATCCTGAATATCAACAAACCTTAGCTCGCACTCGATTTTGTCATAGGCCGTCCCTTCCTTGGCGAAAGCGACCTGTCGATCTCACCGCCATCAGCGACTGGCCACGTTGGCATATCCTGATATGCCGCTCTACAACTGAAAACACCCAATTCGCTCCACGGCGCTTAACTATCATATATCATTGACTAACTTGTTCTTGCTAATGTTGCAGGACAGGCAGCGCAAACGCGGGGCATGCCTAAGTGGTCCTAAGACGACTGGGCTGGAGCGGGGGGCACGATGGTTGACAGGCCAGATTTTGCGACAATCGAGGTCGATCCGGATAGCTTGCACGCCGATGATGCGGGGACTCCCGTTGTGTCGGCCATCATCCCCTGCCTGAACGAAGAGCGCACGCTCGGCATCTGCATCCGCAAGGCCCTTGATGCCTTTGCGAGGCGGGGTATCAAGGGTGAGGTAGTCGTTGGGGACAACGGATCAAGCGATCGGTCGGTTGAGATTGCCGAAGCCCTCGGTGCGCGTGTCGTGCACCAGCGGGTCAAAGGATACGGCGCGGCGATCAGTGCGGCCGCTGAATCCGCACAAGGCAAATACCTTATCATGGCAGATGCGGACGACTCCTATGATTGGAGCAACATCGGTCACTTCATTGACGCACTGGACGATGGTGCCGAACTGGTCATGGGCGATCGTTTTGCGGGCGGCATCGAGCCTGGCGCCATGCCTGCGCTGCATCGATATCTCGGCAATCCGGTGCTTTCAACGATTGCCCGCTGGCTTCACCATTCTCCGGTACACGATTTTCATTGTGGCATGCGAGGCTTCACCCGGGATGCATTCCGCAGGATAGGCGCGCGCTCGCCTGGCATGGAATTCGCCTCGGAGATGGTCATCAACGCGCATCGCGCAGGCCTCTTGATCCGTGAGGTGCCGATAAAGCTCTATCCGGACAAGCGTGACCGTCCCCCCCATCTGCGTTCATTCCGCGACGGTTGGCGGCACCTGCGGCTGATCATAGCCCACGCACCGGATACCATGTACCTTATACCGGGAATGACCTTGCTGGTGGTTGGCATTGCTGGCCTTGCAATACTTGCTGCGGGACCTGTCCGGATTGGCGGGTGGTATTTCGGAATTCACTTCGTCGCGCTCTCCGCAACGGCGACACTGATTGGCCTTTCGGCGATCCTTTTCGGCATGTTGGCCAAGGTGGCGATCGCTATTTATCAACCGGTCCACCGAGGCCGTATAGTGCCCTGGCTGATGCGCGGCCGCCCGTTGGAATGGCTGGTCCTTTCCGGCGGCGTGCTTGCGGTGGCCGGCTTTGTCGCGGACGTTTTGCTGGCGCTGCATTGGATTTTTGTCGGCGGGCCAATGGAGCAGTCAGTGCACCTAACCTTTGTGATCACCACCGCCTGCGTGGCAGGCATGTCCATGGTGTTATCCAGTTTCGTGCTCAAGTTGCTGCTTGATACTTTGGACGACAGGCGTTTGTTTTGACTGTTCGCTTTCCGACATCGGTGAGGCCCTCGGCGTTCCGGAAAAGAGGGTAGTGTAGGACACGGCAGGTCGAGGTACCATTGAGAGCTGGCGGTATGAGGGAAAGCAGGGCCGTTCCGCGTATCTGGGATACGGACTGGCTGGTTTTGCGCGGGTTGGCGCGACTGTTGCGAGACGAGGCGCTGGCGCATGTCCGCCCTGGCACGCTGATGGTCGATCTCGGCTGCGGTGACATGCCCTACGCCGAGATGATGCTCCAGATGAAGATCGATTATCGCGGCGCCGATATTGGCGAAGGCAGCTTCCTGAAAATAGACGAACAGGGCCGTGTGCCGCTGTCTGATGGCGCCGCAGGAGCGGTGCTTTCAGTACAAGTGCTGGAGCATGTGCGCGACCTTGACACCTATTGCGCTGAGATCCGGAGACTGCTGCGCGACGACGGTGTGCTGCTGTTGTCGACTCACGGCACCTGGCTATACCATCCCCACCCCGAAGATCATCGCCGCTGGACACGCACAGGACTTGTCGTAGATCTTGCTGATCGCGGCCTCAAAGTCGAAGAGGTGCATGCGATCGCCGGGCCTTTGGCAACCACTACGCTGATCCGGCTGACGGGCTTTGCTTTCTTCCTTCGCCGTCTGCCGGTCATAGGCACAATTTCGGCATCGCTGCTTGCCCTGTTGATGAACCTGCGCGCTCAATTGGAGGACCGCATTACGCCCGCCCAAATACGCGATGACAATGCCTGTGTTTTCCTGGTCCGGGCTCGCAAGGCAGCGATATGAGCGTGCGCACGCCCTTGGCCTATGTCCTGATCGCCGGTATCTGCATTGCACTGCACAACGCCGTGATTATTTTGGCTGACAGGGCCGGGATACCGTTATGGCTGGCCGTGCTGTTGTCTTTCTGTGTCGTGGCGGGCACGGGATATGTGCTTCATAGCGTGTTCACTTTTCGCCGGCCATTAGCTTCCACGGCCTTGGTGCGTTACGTCGTTGCGATGCTCGCCAACATACCATTGGCTTTTGTCACCATATGGTTCTGGCATCAGCAGGTCGGCCTGCCGATGGTGTTCGCCTCGCCACTTGCCTCGGTCTGTATGCTGGCGCTGAACTTCCTGCTTGGTCGATGGGCCATTGCCTCGCCAAACCGTTGGATGACGAGGGGCTGATGACCTTGGCCACGGCAGTGCCCCCGATCGATCCAAGACTTCTGCAGAGCATCCTGTCGCGTCACCTCGCCATTTATCGGAACAAGGTGCCGACCTATCAGGCGGTCATGCTCGACAGTTTACGTGAGCTGTGGGACGATCACCATCGCAGCCTGCTCGATGTCGGCGGCGGCACTGGGGTGATCGCCCAAGCCATGGCTGAACTCTTTCCGGTAGATGAAGTACAGACAGTGGACATGGTTGACCGTTTCTGCTCCTCGCTAAGCGTGCCGACCAGACAGTACGACGGCAAAACCCTACCTTTTGCGGACCGCACTTTTGATGCAGCGACGCTTAACAATGTAGTGCATCATGTGCCAGTCGCAGCACGTATGGACTTGCTGCGAGAAATCCGGCGCGTCGTCGATGGTCCGCTCTACATAAAGGATCACGAAAGCCGCGGAATGCTGGACAACCTGCGTCTCATTGCAATGGACGCCATAGGCAATATCCCATTTGGCGGGATGATCTGGGCGCGCTATCTGACACGCACAGAATGGGAGAGGCTAGCAGCCGAAAGCGGCTACCGCATTGCCCGTCGCGCCGTGCCAAAGCGATATCGGAAAGGCATCCATCGACTGTTGTTTCCCAACAGACTCGAGGTGACGATGTGCTTCGAACCAGCTTGATGGACCAGCCCATTGCGTATTCTGACGGTCAGCCATTTCTATGAAGCTCACGGCGGCGGCATAGAGCGTGTGGCCGGGCATTTGTGCCGACAATTCAGATATCTAGGCGTTCAGGCAGCTTGGGCGGCCAGCGATGCCGATCCACCGCCAGTGGCCGACGTCGAACCGCTGCCGCTCGCCTGCATCAATCCCACAGAGAGGGTCATGGGCCTGCCAATGCCGCTGCCTGGCGCGCGGGCGATCCGCGCGCTGGCCCGCGAAGTGCGTCGCAGCGATGCGGTGGTGGTGCACGACGCTTTATACGTCACTTCGATCCTGGCAGTGCTGATGGCGAAGGCGTATCGCAAGCGCGTCGTTCTGATCCAGCACATCGCCGATATCCCCTTTTCTTCGCGCATGCTCCGCTCGTTGATGGCGCTGGCAAACATCGTCGTTACTCGCCCTATGCTGCAGGCGGCTGATGCACTTGTGTTCATTAGCGACACCGTGCGCCATGAGCTTGTGGGCACCCCGGCGCGCATTCCCCATCAGTTGCTGTTCAATGGCATCGACAGTGCAATTTTTCACCCCGCCGGAGGCATGTCTTCCGTGCCGGAAGCTCTGGCAGGGATCGCAATTCCGCCGGATTTTCGCCGAGTTCTTTTTGTCGGTCGCTACGTAGAGAAGAAGGGATTGGCGGTGCTGCGCGCTTTGGCTGCGTCCCGACGGGATATCGTGTTTCTATTGGTCGGTAGCGGTCCGATCCACCCACGCAAATGGGGGCTCGGCAATGTTTATGATCTTGGCGCCCAGAGCCCTCAGGCTCTGGCCGAACTTTACCGAGGTGCTGACCTCCTGCTGTTGCCGAGTGTGGGAGAGGGCTTTCCGCTCGTCATACAAGAGGCAATGGCTTGCGGGTTACCTGTCGTGTGTGGAGAGCCAAGCAACCGCGCGGACCCTGGCGCCACCGAATGGTTGTGCGGCATTGCCATCGATCTCACCGATCCCGAAGGCTCGGCCAGGCGTTGCAGCGATGCTATCGACAGCCTCGCCTTCACCTCCGCGGAGCGCGCCGCCATGGCTCGCTATGCGTTAGCTCAATATGAATGGGGCAAAATCGCGCGCGGTGTGCTGACTTTAGCGCGGGGAGGAGCGGACCAACTCTGATCCAGTTCGCTATCGTCAATGCGTGTCGTATCTGCATCCGGCCAGGCTGGGTCTCTGGCTACAGGCATCGAATAGGGACCCAGTCGCGTAACTTAGCCAATTTTTTTAATTAGCGTCGCTTATATCTGAGGTTCATTAAGGGCGTTTGAATGCAATCAGAAGCAGGTTTAGCTGATCTACTCGGTGGGGGATCGCACCGCCTAACGGTCTTTCTTTGCGCCTTGATCGCAGTGAAAATCGTCTTGTTGTTTGTGCTGGCTTGGAATTGCCGTTTCGTCATGGACGAATTCGGCCAGCTTGGATATGCGAAGTATCTGTTTAATGGCTTGTTCGCCGCAGTGCAGCCAAGCAAGGCGGTCGGTTCCACCGCCTTTTACAAGCTGGCTCACCTGATCGGCTGGGATGCCACGTCCATACTTCTTGTCGGCCGCATACAGACCGCACTGATAGGGTGTGCGATCGTCACCATGGTCTACGCTTGCGCCCGCGCGCTTGGAGAGGACCGGATCCGTGCCTTGATCATCGCCCTCGTCCTCCTGTGCTTCTCGAATTTCATGGAACGGGCCTTTCGCACAATCGCCGAACCGCTGGCTGTGTTCTTCGCGGCGGCATCGCTGCTGGTCGTGCTGCGGGCACGTGAGTTGAGGGGAGGGCAGCTTGTCGCCGCCGGCCTCTTGAGCGGCCTGTCATTTCTCACGACACAGAAATCAATCTACTTCAATCTTGCGCTTGGGCTTGGCCTGGTCGCCGACGCTGCTTTGATGAGGCGCTACGCCGAAGGCATTGCCCGCGGCACATGGTTCGTGTTGGGATGGACTGTTTCCATAATTGTTTATTGCTTCATCTTCGGCGGCGTCGACCCTGTTCCGATTGCCAAGAGCCTCTTTTTTGGCCCTGTCGAGCTTGCGACGCGTGGGGGCGATGAATACGGAGGCTTGAGGCAGTTCGTGTTGCAGACGCTCGGGCGGAACTATGTTCTCTATGTCGCCTGTTTCTCCGGCATGGCCCTGTCTCTGACGCAGATCATGACACTCTATGAACGGAGGCGAATTGCCCTTATCTTCTCCGTCGTTATCACGGTCCTGGTCTTCCTCCACAATCAGCCGTGGCCTTACGTTTTCATCATGGCGTTGCCATTCATGTCGCTATGGTCGTTGACATTGCTCGACGGCCTAGCAACTCGCATTCTTTACCAGCGCCTTGCTTGGATAGCGCTGGTCACGGCCATGGTCATAAGCTTCGTTGCCAATCTGCTCTACCTTCGCATCGACAACGCAGCCCAACTTGAACTGGTGGCGCGTGCAGAGTCTTTGCTTGCACCGAGCGAGCGGTATTTCGATGGCATAGGAATGCTGCCCAATCGGATGGAGCCGTCAACCTTGTGGCTCGATAAGCACTATGTGCTCAAGACCTTGCGGGAAAGCGGCCACTCCGAAGCGTACAGTGTCTTGAGCAAGTCTCCGCCAAAGCTGATCCTCTGGTCGTACAGGATGGACTATATCTACCCGGTGGTCGCGCCTCTGATCTTGAACAGTTACGTCCGTGTTGCGCCAAACCTTAGGATCGCCGGTTTCCGCCTTTATCCTGGTGAGCGAAAGATTTTCGAGGTTCCGATTGCTGAAAACTATGCCCTATATGGCGCCGATGGAACACCCTTGCCGGGCCAGGTCGAAATCGACGGCACCGTGGCTGATCCACCGTTTCACCTCACGACCGGGCCAAAAACCGTAGCATTGCGAAAAGTTGCAGGCGAAGCATTGCTGCTGCCGACGGGCTCGTATGCCGGACATTTCAAGGCCGGCAGCGACAACGACTCTCTATTTGGTGATGTCTATAATTGAGCGCCGCTCTTACTGACGGACGAGTGACCGTTGTCGTATCGAAGTCAGCCGCCGGGTCGTACCCGGCCGAACCAGGTAGCCGACCAACGAATAGCCTGATAGCTATGATGCCGCGACTTCGGCCACTTGTGGCGTCTTCTTCTGCAAATTGAGCAAGTTGCCGGCGAGGATCAGGGCGGCGCCGCCGGCGGTGAAGACGTCGATCTGCTCGTGATAGAGCAGCCAGCCGACCAGCGCCGACAGCGGCACGCGCAAAAAATCCATCGGCGAGATGATCGTGGCGTCAGCGTGGGTGAGAGCGCGGGCCAGGCAGAAATGCGACGACATGCCGGTGAAGGCGATGACGAAGATCCACGGCCAGAGCCCTGGCGAAGGGTTGTGCCAGCTATAGAGAGCGGGGATCAAGCCAACCACCGACTGGATGATCAGCATCCAGAAGATGATGCGCACCACGCTTTCGGTTTTGGTCATCGACTTCACCAGCACCATCGAGATGCCGAAGCAGACTGCGGCGCCCAGGACGACGACGTGGCCGGGGTCCATCGAACCGGCGCTTGGGCGCACGATGACGACCACGCCGATCAGACCAAGCACGATCGCCGTGAGCTTCGACCGGGACAGTCTTTCCCCCAGAAAGCTGACGGCGAGGATCGCTGTCCAGATCGGCGTGGTGAACTCGATCGAGATCAGCACGGCGAGCGGAATGAGCGTCAGCGCGTAGAGCCAGGCGGCCTGGCCGGTATAGTGGATCATGTTGCGGGCGACATGGGCGAACGGACGCTCGGTGCGCATCGCGGCAAAACCGCCGCTCATCATCACCAGCGGCAAAAGGATGAAGAAACCGATCACCGAGCGCAGCTCCAGCACCTGGAAGACGTTGAGCTCGGCTGTCGTTTCGCGACCGGCAACCGACATCGCCAGCATCGAGGCGATTGACAGAGCCATCCAGAACGCGGCTTTTGGGATCGAGGAAGCGGGCGCCATTTGGGGCCCTATCGCAAACCCGGACCCCGGCCGCAACCGTTAGCGGCGTCATTCCACTGGGCCAGCGGATCGGGTGTGAAAAAAACCGTCATCGCCGCGGCGGAACCTGGCGCCTGGGCACCAGTTAAGTCCACGCTTCCATCGGAAGGCTATGATCGCAAGAGGGGACGTCTTGATGAAATCGACTGCTGCTTTGCTGGCCGCCGCCTGTCTTTTCTGCTCGACGGGCGCGCATGCAGACGAGGCGGCTTTCCTGCGCTCGCTGCAGGGAAAGTTCTCCGGCAAGGGAACGGTCAGGATCAGGACGAACACGCCGGTGATGAACATCAATTGCACCTTCACCTCGGACGCGACGGCGGACTCGCTGTCGCTTGACGGCACCTGCCGCGCGCTGCTGATCATGTCGCGGGAAATCCGCGCCGACCTGAAGGTCAGCGGGGAGAGCTACACCGGCAGCTATATCGGCTCGCGCAGCGGGCCTGCCGGGCTCAGCGGAAGCCGCAAGGGCGATGCGATCAACCTCGACATCCATTGGGCGAAAATCGTCAATGGCGACCGCGACGCGGAGCTGACGGTCGAGAAGATCGGGCCGGACAATATGCGCATGACGGTGACCGACATGGATCCGGCAACCGGCAAGATGGTGGTGACGAGCCGGATCGACCTCAAGCGGACCTGACCCCTCAATCCTCCAGCGGCTCGGGCGGATTGGCGGCGCGGCCCTTGCCGAATGTGTAGCCGGTCTCGACGGCTTTCCTGCCGAACTTGTCGCGCAGCGTGTCCATCGCGCCTTCCGCCAGCGCGCGCTTGCGCGACTGCATGTCGACCAGGTCCGGCGGATCGGCCTTTTCGTCGTCAGAGAGGTCGCTGACGCCGATGCCGAGCAGGCGGAATTTTGTTCCGTCGGCCTCGCGGCGCAACAGATCGAGGCCGGTCTGGAAAATGCGGTCGGCCAGGCGGGTCGGGTCGCCGAGCTGGCGGTTGCGGGTGCGGAGCTTGAAATCCTGCGTCTTCAGCTTCAGCACCACGGTGCGCCCGGCAATGCCTGATTTCTTCAACCGCGCCGAGACCTTTTCCGACAGGCCGCGAAGCACCGGCACCAGTTCCGCCAAGGCGGCGATATCGGCGTCGAAGGTGGTTTCGGCAGAGACGCTCTTGGCATCGCCGCCGGGGTCGACCGGGCGATCGTCCTCGCCACGCGACAGGCGATAGAGCCGGTCGCCCATCACGCCGTAGCGGCGCATCAGGTCGCCGCGCTCCATGCGCTGCAGTTGCGCTATCATGCGGATCCCGTCGCGCTCCAGCGTCGCAGCAAGCGCCTTGCCGACGCCCCAGATCATCGTCACCGGCTGCGCGGCGAGGAAGCTTGGCGCCTCGGCTTCGCCGATCACCGAAAAACCGCGCGGCTTGCGGAAATCCGAGGCGATCTTGGCCAGGAACTTGCAGTAGGAGAGGCCGGCCGAAACGGTGATGCCAAGCTCCTTTTCCACCGTCTGCGCGAAGCGCGCCAGCACCAGCGCCGGCGGCATGCCGTGCAGCCGCTCGGTGCCGGCCAGGTCGAGAAAGGCCTCGTCGATCGACAGCGGCTCGACCTGCGGCGTCAGCGCCAGCATCAACGCGCGGACCTCGCGCCCGACGCCGACATATTTTTCCATGTCGGGCGGGATCACCACCGCTTCGGGGCACAGTTCGAGCGCCTTGAACATCGGCATGGCCGAGCGCACGCCCTGGATGCGGGCGATGTAGCAGGCAGTGGAGACGACGCCGCGCCGGCCGCCGCCGACGATCACTGGCCTGTCCTTCAGTGCCGGGTTGTCGCGCTTTTCGATCGCCGCGTAGAAGGCGTCGCAGTCGATATGGGCGATCTTGAGCCGGTAGAGCTCGGCGTGGCGGACAAGGCGCGGGCTGCCGCAGCGATCGCAGCGACGCGTCTCGGAGCGCTGGAAAGCCAGGCAGTCACGGCAAAAACCGTGTTCGGGATTGTTGACAGGAGCCGCCATCGCTGCGAACATAAAGAGAACAGATGCAATGGTACGACAGCGCAAGGCTGGCAACAAGCTTGGCCTGGGGAGAACGCATGAGCACGACCATAGCACCGCTGACCCCCGAGCGCTGGCCCGATTTCGAGGACCTCTTCGGCAAGCAGGGCGCCTGTTACGGCTGCTGGTGCACGCATTTCCGGCTGGCGCCGGCGCAACGGCGCGCCAGCGACAAAGAGCGCAACAAGGATCTCATCAAGGCGCGAATCGAAACGGGCCCACCGCCGGGGCTTTTGGCGCTCGAGGACGGCAAGGCCATCGGCTGGATGCAGATCGGGCCGCGCGCCGACGTGCCCGAATGGAACAATCAGGGCAGGGGCTCGGCGCCGGTCGATCCGGCCGATGCCGGCGATCCGGACGTGTGGGCGATCTCGTGCTTCTTCATTCGCGTCAAGGCAAGGGGAAGGGGTGTCACGCATCGTCTCGTCGAGGGCGGCATCGCCTTCGCGCGCGAGAACGGCGCGCGGCTGCTGGAAGCCTGCCCGATCGACCTGTCGCGCGATTCGCGCTCGATCGGGCTTTTCGTCGGCTCGTCACGGGTGTTCGAGAAGGCCGGCTTCCAGAGGCTTGTCGAACGCAAGCCCGGCCGGCCGCTGATGCGGCTGGTGCTTTAGCCGGATGCGCTTTTGGCTTACAGTCGGAGTCTTGCGGCTGTAACGCTTCTTGCCTACCAGAAGCACAATCCTTCCGAGATCACGGAGAACCGACGTGAAGCGTATTTTGCCACTTGCCTTTGCCCTTGCGCTCAGCGCGCCGGCTTTTGCCCAGACTGTCGACAATCAGGGCGCCAAGGAGCTGTCCGACAATCTGGCGCGTTATTTCGGCAAGCAGGCGTTCGACAAGGGCGTGCTCAAGGTTTCGGTCGAGGGCGACGCCTACAAGATCGCGTTTGACGTCAAGTCGCTCGTCAATGCGCTGCCGGAGCAGAAGCTCCTCAAATTCGACATGGCGCCATATGCCTTGATGGTGAAGCCGCGCAGCGACGGGTCCTGGGACGTCTCGTCGAATTTCTCCCAGGGTGCGTCCTTCGAGTTCGATGGACCGGAAGGCCGTCAGAGCATGGAATTCACGATCAAGGACGGTAAGCTGACCAGCGTCTATGATCCGGCGCTTGCCGCCTTCACCAACGCCACCAGCTCGTTGGCCGGGATGACCATGATGTCCCGGGAAGCCAAGCAGCAGGCCGATGTCTCGACCGGCGCCGGCACCGCCACCGTCACGGCGACCAAATCCGCCAATGGCGGCGTCGACTTCACGGCCACCCAGAAAGTTTCGGACTTCGTCGAGAAGATCAAGATCGACGATCCCAACAGCGGAATGAATTTCCCGCTCACCTTGAAAACGCCGGAACTTTCGGTGGATGCAAATGGCAAAGGCGTGCGGACGAAGCCACTGCTCGACCTGCTTGCCTTTGCCGTGGCCAACGAGGACGAAGCCAAACTCAAGGCGAACCAGGCTGAGCTCAAATCGCTCATGCTGGCCGCGCTGCCCATCTGGGAAAGGGTCGACGGCAACTACGGCTTCAAGGATTTCGAGGTGGAGAGCCCTGTCGGCAAGTTCGGGGCCGCGCAATTCAGCACCGCATTCGGCATGGACGGCGTCTCCCAGAACGGCAAGGTCGACTACAAGATCAAGGCTGCCGGCCTGACAATTCCGCGGCAGACCCTGCCGGAATGGACCGTCCCATTGCTGCCAACCGACATCGATCTGAACTTCGGCGGCGCCAATATCGATCTCGATACGATGGCGAAAAAGGCGATCGAAGCCTTTGATCTCAATAAGAATCCGCCGCTGTCGGATGAATTCGGCAGGGCTCTGGTCGCCGATTTCAAGGCCAAGAATCCGAAGGTCGTGATCGGGCACAGCACGGTGAAGAACGGCGATATCGAGGTCGCGCTGGAGGGTGAGATGACTTTTCCCGGCGAGAAGCCCGACGCGACCGTGACCATCGACGTCGCCCGCTACGACAAGATCGTCGATGCCCTGAAGGAAGCGGCCAAGAGCGATGAGCAGATGGCGCAAGCCTTCCCATTTGCGCTGGCCATCAAGGGATTTGGCAAGACACTGCCGGATGGCCGCCTGGAGTGGGTGATCGACACGAAAGCCGACGGTTCGGTCAAGGTGAACGGCGCCATGCTGAAAGGCCCGGATGCCGCCCAGGGCGATAGCGGCGAGCAGAATGACGGTGCCGACATGAACGACAATTCGAGCGGCGATGACAACGCAACCAGCGATGACGACTCGGACGGAGGCGATAATGGCGGGCCGGGCGCGAAGCTGCAGCCTTAGCGGGGCGTTAGGCCCTCACCGCGCGGGACCCTGATCTCATCAAGAGGAGAATATTGTGAGCCGTGCGTTGTCACTCGCCCTGCTGCTTGCGTTGAGCGCGCCGGCTTTCGGCCAGACCGTCGACAGTCAGGGGGCAAAGCAGCTTTCAGACAATCTGGCGCGCTACATCGGCAGAGCGGCGATCGACGAAGGCATCCTGAAGGTTTCTGTCGACGGCGATGCCTACAGGATCGGCTTTGACTTCGGCGCATTGCTCAAGAAGAACCACAGCAACGATCCGCTGACGTTCAATCTTGAGCCTTTTGCTCTGCTGGTGAGGCCACGCAGCGACGGAACCTGGAGCCTGTCATCCGATATCACGCCTGATGCGTTTCTCGATGTCGGAGGCCCCGGCGGGGCGCGCCTGTCGGTTTCCGGCGCCACATTCAGCGCCGTCTACGACCCGGCATTGGTGGCCTTCACCAGCGGGGCAAGTTCGATTGCCGACACGAAGCTGGTATCGAGGGATCCAAAAGACCCTGTCGATCTAAGCATCGGCGCCTTTACCTCTAGCTTGAATGCCAGCAAAGCTGCGGCCGGCGGCATTGATTTTACGATGAATCAGACGGCCGCTGACTTCGTCGAACACTTCACTTACGACGCGGATGAGATCGGCGTGAAGGTCCCGGGCACGCTCAGTTCGCCGAAAGTGTCGGCGGAGATTAGCGGCAAGGGGGTGCACTCGAAGGCGCTTCTCGAGCTTTTGGACTTCGCCCTCGCCAATCGCGATGATGCATCGCTGAAGATCAAGCAAGGGGAACTGAAGAAGCTTTTGACCAATGCGTTGCCGTTGTGGGACCGATTGGAGGAAAGCTACCGTTTCCACGGTTTTACCGGCGAAAGTCCGGTCGGCAAATTCACTGTGGCGGACCTCAGCGCACGGACCGGCATTGACGGGATTTCGAAAAATGGGAAGGTAGACTACACCATCAAGATGGCAGGCTTGACGCTGCCCGAGCGGTCTTTGCCAAGCTGGAGCGTGGCCTTGCTGCCCACCGATGCCGAATTGCAGTCAGCGGCGTCAACATCGACCTCGACAGCCTCGCAAGGAAAACAATCGAGGCCTTTGATCTTGCCAAGGATCCACCTCTGTCCGATGAATTTGGCGAAGCCCTGGCCGCCGATTTCATGGCCAAGACCCCCAAGATCGTGCTTGACCATAGTACAATCAAGAACGACAGCGTCGAAGTCGCTATGGAAGGCGAGGTGACGTTCCCGGGAATGAAACCGCAGGCCAGCGTAATTGTCGATATAGCGGGTTATGACAAGATCGTGCAGGCTGTTCAGGAAGGCGCCGAGACTGATCCGCAAGCTGCGCAAGCCTTCCCTGGCTTGCTCGCCATCAAGGGTTTTGCAAAGACGCTGCCGGATGGTCGCTTTGAATGGGTGGTCGACGCCAAGGCTGACGGCTCGGTCATTGTCAACGGCGCGATGTTGAAGCCGGCCGATGCTGTTCAGGATAACCCCATTATCGACCCAAGCGATGCTACCGTCCCGGACAATGACCCGGACGGCGGTGACAATGGCGCGAAGCTCCAGCCCTGAGCGTCTGAGCTAAAGCCCGAGAGCGCTGGCGATTTTTGGCGCCGCATCCCGCCAGTCCTCGACCGAGATGATGTCTTCCGGCGTTGGCGGCAAGAAGGCGCGCAGCGCGTTGTCGGCCATCAAATGGAAGAGGTGGGCATCCGCGACGGAATTGCGCGCCGAGATCAGGTTGGAGGGCTGGTCGTCGACGAAGGCGACGGACCGGCCCTTGACGCCGCGCAGCTTCGCGATTGCCGGTCCCTTGGCCATTTCCGTCGTCAGCAGCGGATAATTGAGCCCCAGCGCATCGAGATGCGCGCGGCGCACGTCGCGGTGCTTGTGCGGCATGGCGGTCAGCATGACGATCTCGGCGCTTCGGCCGAGCATCGCCAGGGCATCCGCGGCGCCGTCGGCGATGCTTTGCCAATCCGCCTGGGCATCGAAGAATTCGCCCAGGAGCGCCGTCACCTCGGGTTGCTCGATCAGCCGGCCGGTTGCCGTCTCGGCGATGTTGCCGGTCAATCGGAAGGAAGCGAGCGTCAGGCCGAAACCGCGCGACTTCAGGTAGTGCGGAAACGGCCGGATGAATTCCAGCACGACGTCGTCGACGTCGAGCACCAGCAGCGGCCGGTCATCGGCGGCAAGTTCTTCGATCTGCCGCGCCGTCTCGGGATCATCGCTCATGTCGAACGCTCGTGGTCGTCGTTGCCGAGCGGGAGCGCGCGCAGCGCCTTGCCGACGGCGGCTGGCGGGGTACCGGTCTCGTCGGCGAAGCGCAGCAGCGTCGGCTCGTGGGCGAGGATGAACTGCAGGACGCCGGCGAGGAAGCCGGGCTCGGCTGCGGCCCTCCGGATCGAGTTCGCCTCGATGCCTGTGATCGCCAGGAAGCGGGGCAGAAGTTCGGGATCGGCGGCGACGAAGCCCAGAGCCCTGACGGCAATGGTTTCCGCTTCCTCGCGCATTGACGCTGCGTTCGCCATCATTACCTTTGGAATGGTGGATTTTTTTTCGAGTCTCCTTCCGCAGTAACGGCAAGCGTCGCTTGCGGCAAGCCTCCGCTCTTTCCCGTACAACGTCCGAAGGTGGAATTGGTGCAGCTTTCCAACCTCCGGTTTCCGTTTCGTCAATCATATTGGGCTAGAGTGGAAAAGGGTTGGGTGCGGTCCGAAGGGGACGCATTGCGACGGCCTTCGGTTTCGAGGGCGGTCGGGACGGGAAACTGATGGCTAAGAAGGTCATGATCGTCGAGGACAATGAGCTTAACATGAAGCTCTTTCGGGACCTCATCGAAGCCAGCGGTTACGAGACGGTTCGCACGCGTAACGGGCTGGAGGCGCTGGATCTCGCGCGCCAGCATCGGCCGGACCTGATTCTGATGGACATCCAGTTGCCCGAAGTCTCCGGCCTGGAAGTGACGAAATGGCTTAAGGAAGACGACGAGTTGCATTCGATCCCGGTCATCGCCGTCACCGCCTTCGCCATGAAGGGCGATGAGGAGCGCATCCGCCAGGGCGGCTGCGAGGCCTATATCTCCAAGCCGATCTCGGTGCCGCGCTTCATCGAGACGATCAAATCCTATCTGGGCGACGCCTGATGCCCGAGACCAGCAGAGCCGGAGTTTGTTGAGATGACCGCGCGGATCCTCGTCGTCGACGATATCCCCGCCAATGTGCGGCTGCTGGAGGTTCGGCTGCTTGCCGAGTATTTCGAGGTGCTGACGGCCAGCAACGGCCTGGATGCGATCGAGACCTGCGAGAACGGCAAGGTCGACGTGGTGCTGCTCGATGTCATGATGCCGGACATGGACGGGTTCGAGGTCTGCAAGCGCCTGAAGAGCGATCCGGCGACCTCGCATATCCCCGTCGTCATGATCACCGCGCTCGACCAGGTGTCGGAC
The DNA here is from genome assembly GCF_006440815.1 of Mesorhizobium sp. B2-8-3. NCBI lineage: Bacteria > Pseudomonadati > Pseudomonadota > Alphaproteobacteria > Hyphomicrobiales > Phyllobacteriaceae > Mesorhizobium > Mesorhizobium sp. B2-8-3. The sequence goes on along the minus strand of NZ_VFTW01000025.1, from coordinate 73,525 downwards.
CGGGTGCGCGGCCTCGAGGCGGGCGCGGACGATTTCCTGACCAAGCCGGTCAACGACCTGCAACTGATGACGCGCGTGAAGAGCCTGGTCAGGCTGAAGTCGCTGACCGACGAATTACGGCTGCGCGCCTCGACGACGCGCAATATCGGCATCGAAGAGCTTCTGAGCCGCGATTTCGCGACCGAGGACGCCAAGCCGAGGGTGCTGCTTGTCGACGAGCGCAAATCTTCCGTCGAACGCATCCAGAAGATGCTGCGCAACAGCGCCGAGCTGGATGTCGCGACCGATCCGAATGCCGGGTTCTTCCAGGCGGCCGAGGCGGCGTATGAATGTGTGCTGGTGTCGACCGCCTTCTCAAATTTCGATGCGCTGAGGCTCTGCTCGCAGCTGCGTTCGCTCGACCGCACCCGCTTCCTGCCGATCATGCTGCTCGCCGACGAGGGCGAGGAGGGCCGCATCCTGCGCGGGCTGGAACTCGGCATCAACGACTACCTGATCCGGCCGATCGACCAGCACGAGCTGACAGCGAGGCTGCGCACGCAGGTGCGGCGCAAGCGCTACAACGACCAATTGCGGGCCAGCGTCGCCCAGACGATCGAGATGGCGGTGATCGACGGGCTGACCGGGCTGCACAACCGGCGCTACCTCGACAGCCATCTGCAGACGCTGTTCGACCGCGCCGTGGCGCGGCGGCGGCCACTGTCGGTGATGATCACCGATCTCGATCGCTTCAAGTCGATCAACGACACCCATGGCCATGACGGCGGTGACGACGTGCTGCGCGAGTTCGCCCGGCGGCTGCGCAAGAATGTGCGCGGCATCGATCTCGCCTGCCGCTTCGGCGGCGAGGAGTTCGTCGTGGTGATGCCGGACACCGACGGCGCGGTCGCCGAGAAGGTCGCCGAGCGCATCCGCGCCGAGATCGCGCAGGCGCCTTTCGCGATCGGCAACGACGGCAAGATGATCGAGGTCACGGTCAGCGTCGGGGTGTCGTCGGTCCTGAAAGGGACGGACAGCGTCGCCGCGCTGATGAAGCGCGCCGACCTGGCGCTCTACGAGGCCAAAAGCGGCGGCCGCAACCGGGTGGTCGCCAAGGCTGCCTAGGCTGTGTTGATATTCAGGTGATGCCGGCCTGCGAACGATGGTTTCCTGCGCTTCCGGTGCTCACGTACTTTAAGTAAAGTACGCTCCGCTCCGGTTCGCGGAAACCAACGTTCTCGGCTCGGCCTGACCTGAATCTCAACACATCCCAAAAACGCGTCGCGATCTTTCACACCCAGCACGCGCCTGTCTTTGTCCCGAAACCGGTTTCCACTCTCGGGAGACATGCTCGGCAAAAAGGCGAACGATTCTCGGCCGTCCCAACAGGGTTACGAATTTACCTTAACCCAAGCGATTCGCGAGCGGTGGTTAAGAAATGGTTGATTTTTATAAGGTCTTGCGCAAATCTGCGATGCATAGACAGAAGCCGAGGCCGGCGCGAGGGTAGACGAGCCGGCTCGATCCAAAAAATACCCCATGATGCTCAGGTCCGCCGCATCTCCTGGGTCCGTGGGGTCGGCCGGCCGGCGCTGGCGCATAGTGGCCTCCTCGTACCGCTGCCAAACGCCGACCGGCCCCCTTTTCTCAAAAACCGACATCGGAAGCTTGCGCAGACAGTCGTGCAGGCTCCCCAGCCGTTCGGTCTTTCCGTCTGCCGGGAAACCGTGTCGGACTTTTCCTGGAATTGCTCCAAAACAAAAACGCCGCCCGAGGGGCGGCGTTTTGATTTCTCGGGATAACCAGATTACTTGATCTTGGTTTCCTTGAACTCGACGTGCTTCTTGGCGACCGGGTCGTACTTGCGGAACGAGAGCTTGTCCGTCTTGGTACGGCTGTTCTTGCTGGTGACGTAGAAGAACCCGGTGTCGGCGGTCGACAGAAGCTTGATCTTGATGTTTGCGGCTTTGGCCATGATTTTCGTCCGTTAATGTTCGTGGAGTTTTGGCCGCTGGAGCACGGGGAAAACACCCGGACGCGGGAAACTTGGCGCGACACATAAAGAACGCGCCCGGAAAGTCAAGCCCGGGCGCCTTCCCTGCCCCATTTGGACATGGCCGATCTCGCCGCTTCAGGCGTTCTCGCCGACCCGCTGAGCCGTTTTTTTCCAGTCGCCCGTGGTGTTCCACCAACGGTTGGGATTGGCATGGTCGTCAAGACCCTTGGAACGGCTGGCGAGCAGCGGTTGGATGCGGATGACGGGCTCCTGATAGGAGTGGGCCTGGAATATCGCCTCGACGACACGAGCGGCGAGCGGCTGGTCGTCGGCGATCTCGAACGACACTTCAACGGTGCCGGGCCGCCGGCGCAATTCCGTCTCGGCGCCCGCGGCGGCGCCCTCGAGCGGCCGATAGCGCTCGACGCCTTGCGCCGACTGATAGGCGTTGCTGTCATATTTGCCCATGCGCAGCGGCGTGATCGCCACCACCGCCTCCATGATGCGCTCGACATCGGCGGCCGGCGCCTGGAATGTGACGAGCAGAAGCAGTTCCATCCTGAGGGATTTGGTTTCAAAGCCGCTGTCGATCATCGCAATTCTCCTACTTCGCGCTGGAGACAGGGTATAGCAGGGGTGCTGCTGACACGGTGATGTCAGGATGCCCGACGCTTCAGCGGCATTTGCCTACAGAATCTTGCGCACCAGTCTGACCAGGATCAGAGCCATGTAGGCAGCGAAGAAAAAGGCCAGAGACCAGCCGAAGCCGGATGGACCGAAGGCATCCATGCCGATGCCGATCGCCTGCGGACCCAGCACCATGCCGACACCATAGCAAAGCACGAAGGCAGCATTGGCGGATGCCAGTTCATGGCCGGACAGCTGCGAGCCGAGATGGGCAAGGCCGATCGTGTACATGGCGGCGACGACGCCGCCCCAGACGAACAGGAGGGCCGCCATCAGATGCCAGTTCTGTGCGAAGAACGGCATGAAAACCGTGCCGATGAGGCCGACCGTGGCGCAGGCCAGCAGCAGGTAGCGCCGGTCGGAAACGCGGTCGCTGATCATGCCGATCGGGATCTGCAGAAGCACATTGCCGAGCCCGATCATTGTCAGGAGCAGCGCGGCGTCGGCTTCCGAATAGCCGATACGGCTGCCATAGACGGGGAAGAGCGAGAAACCGCCGGTCTCGACGGCGCCGAAAACAAGCACGGCGAAGGTCGCGGTCGGCACCAGCCAGATATAGCGCAGGAAGTGGCTGGTCTCGCTGTCGGCGACGATGGTCGGACTCTCGTTGCGGGCCGCCAGCACCGGAATAGCGGCAAGCGTCACCAGCACTATGGTGACGCCGAACGGCAGGAAGCCCGTGCTGCCGAGATGGGCGAACAGCCAGGGTCCGGCGGCAAAGCCGAGCGACAGCACGGTGGCGTAGATGCCAAGCACAAGGCCGCGCCGGTTCGGCGGGGCGGAGGTGCTGATCCAGAATTCCGACAGGATGAACAGCACCGTCAGCGAGATGTGCAGGGCGACGCGGAGCGGAAACCACATCCAGAAATCCGGCGCGAAATGGAAGCCGACAAAGGCGAGCGCGCCGATGGCAATCATCAACAGCATGGTCCAGGCGACGCCGAGCCGCATGGCAAGCGGGGTGGCGAGTGGCGCGCCGGCAATCGAGGCGAGACCGGCGACGGCCGTGTTGAGGCCGATCATCGAAGCGGAATGGCCGCGGCTTTCCAGAATGACGCTGAGCAGCGGCATGCCGAGGCCGATGGCGATGCCGACGACGCTGATCGAGGAGATCGCCGCGATCATCGGCAGCCAGTGTACGCGTTCGTCGCCCTGTTCTTGGGTATCGACCGTCATGGGATCAAAATGCTCTGCTTCTAAAGGACTTCGCGGACAAAGCGGTTGCGGACGAGCCGGAAGAACGGCACGGCGCCCCCCGGCCGCAGCAAGGGATCGTCGGCAAGCCGACCTTCCAGTTCTTCCAGGATCATGCCGGTGATGTCGGGGATGTCGGCCTTGCGGGCATCGGCAAGCGGCAGCCAGACGAGTTCTTCGAGCTCGTTGGTCGGACCGCCGCCGGGCAATTCCACGGCAACGTCGTGGCGCCAGGCGCTGAAGAAACGCGTATCGAAACGGCGTACGCGATTGGGCGGGGTGATGGCGCGGGCGATGAAGCGGAGCACGTCCAGCGAGGGGACCACGCCATGTTCGGCGAAACCCTGCCAGTCGCGCTTTGCGGTCGAGAAGGCGCCCTTGCGGCCGATCAGCAGGCCGGCTTCCTCATAGGTCTCGCGAATCGCCGACAGGGCGATTGCGCGCGCCCGCGTCGCGCTCGCGCGGCCAGGGCCTGAGACCAACCTACTTTCTTCCTCATCGGGCAGAGGGGCGGCGACGGGAATGCGGCTGTCGGCGGGATCGGTGCGGCCGCCGGGGAAGACGAATTTCCCGGGCATGAAGGCGTGCCCGGCATGGCGCCGGCCCATCAGCACCAGAACGTCCTTGCCCCGGCGATCGAGCAGAATGAGGGTCGCGGCATCGCGCGGACGCAGTGCCCGGCCGTTGCGCACGGCCAGGCCCTTATCGAGCTTGTCGACATCCGCCTTGGTCATTCGTTCCATGCGCTCGACCTAGCGGAAACTTCCCGGATGCGAAAGTGGCTTGCGCGTCGCGGCCTTTGCACCAGGGCCGGCAGCGGCGCGACCTGGCTTATCAATGGCTCTCGAATTCGTCTTTCTCGTCGCCGAAGCCGTGCATATAAAGCGCCCATTGCAGGCCGATGACGGCGCCCTTGACCGGCTGCAACAGCACGAGCGCGAGAATGATGGTCAACGGCACCCAGATCAGCGCGTGCTGCCAGGTCGAGAGCGTGGTGGCGGCCTCCACCGCCATGAACGAGCCAACCACGATATGGCCGACGATGACGATGACCAGATAGGCAGGCAGGTCGTCCGCGCGATGGTGGTGCAGTTCCTCGCCGCAGACCTCGCACTTGTCCACGGGCTTCACGAAAGCGTGGAACAGCTTTCCCTTGCCGCAATGCGGGCAACGGCCGAGCATCCCGCGCTTGATCGCCGTCCACAGCGGACGCGCGACGCGGCCTGAGTGGTGCTCGCCGCCGAAAACCTGTTCTTCCACCCGCAAATCGCCTGGCATCATCTTCTCCTGCCGCGCGGACCGACGCGCGATTGCGACGCGCGGGCGCGGCCTTTGGCCTTGTGGAACGACCGCTTTGAGCCGGGCAGGGGCTTCGGGTCGGTCAGCATCTCGAAACGCATCGCACCGGCCATCGGCGCGACCTCGATCAACCGGACTTCGACGCGGTCGGCAAGCTGATAGCCTTTGCCGGTGCGTTCCCCGAACAGCGATCGGGCGGTTTCGTCATAGATATAGTAGTCGCCGCCCAGAGTTGACACCGGAATAAAGCCGTCGGCGCCGTACTGCGGCAATTGGACAAAGAGCCCCGCCTTGGTGACGCCGGAGATGCGCGCGTCGAACGTGTCGTTGACGCGCTCGGCGAGATAGGCGGCGATCAGCCGGTCGACCGTATCGCGCTCGGCGGCCATGGCGCGGCGTTCCGTGGCCGAGATCAGCGCGGCGGCCTCTTCCAGCCTGTCCGCCTCCTGCTGCGTCAAGCCGCCGGGACCCAGATCAAGCGCCGCGATCAATCCGCGGTGCACGATCAGATCGGCATAGCGGCGGATCGGCGAGGTGAAATGCGCGTAGCGCCTGAGGTTGAGGCCGAAATGGCCGATATTCTTCGGCGAATACTCGGCCTGGCTCTGCGAGCGCAGCACCACTTCGTTGACCAGCGCCTCGTTGTCGGCGCCGCGCACCCGCTCCAGGATGCCGTTGAATTGGCTAGGCCGCATCTGCGCGCCGCGCGCCAAGGACAGGCTGAGCGTTTGCAGGAACTCGCGCAGCGATTCCTGCTTGGCGAGCGACGGCGCGTCATGGATGCGATAGACGAGCGGCTCTTTCCTGCCCTCCAGGGTTTCGGCGGCGGCAACATTGGCCTGGATCATGAACTCTTCGATCAGCTTATGCGCATCGAGTCGCTCCGGCACGGTGACCCGGTCAACCGTGCCGTCGGGCTTCAACAGGATCTTGCGCTCCGGCAGGTCGAGCTCCAGCGGCTGGCGGGCGTCGCGGCCGCGCTTTAGCACCGCGTAGGCGTCCCAGAGCGGCTTCAGCACGCCATCGAGGATCGGCCGCGTCTTGTCGTCGGGTACCCCGTCGATCGCGGCCTGCGCCTGCGGGTAGGAGAGCTTGGCGGCCGACTTCATCATGACGCGGTGGAAGGAGTGCCTGAGCTTGCGGCCTTCCGAGGAGAAGGTCATGCGCACGGCGATGGCCGGCCTGTCCTCGCCTTCGCGCAGCGAGCAGAGATCGTTGGAGATGCGTTCGGGCAGCATCGGCACGACGCGGTCCGGAAAATAGACCGAATTGCCGCGCTTCAAGGCTTCGCGGTCGAGCGGCGTGCCATAGCGCACATAGGCGGCGACATCGGCGATCGCCACCGTGACGACGACGCCTCCGGGATTCTTCTCGTCCGCGTCGGGCGTGGCGAAGACGGCGTCGTCATGGTCCTTCGCGTCGGCCGGATCGATGGTCACCAGCGGCAGGTTGCGCCAATCCTCGCGGTGATCGAGCGTCGCCGGCTTCACCGCTTCGGCCTCGGCAATCACGTCCGCCGGAAAGACATGGGGAATGTCGTGGGCGTGGATGGCGATCATCGAGACAGCCTTCTCGCTGCTCAGCGATCCCAGCACCGCCAACACTTTCGCCCTGGGCAGTCCGTAACGGGATGCGCGCGCCGGCTCGACCTCGACGAGGTCGCCGTTCCTGGCGCCGTTCTGGAATTCCTTGTCGACGATCAGCTCTGGCTGGCGCCGTTCGACCGGCTCGATGCGCAACGTGCCATCCTTCAGTACGCGGAAGACGCCGAGCACCGCATCGCTGCGCTTCTCGAAGATCTTCATCACCCGCCCGGTATAGGCGGGGCCTGAGGGATCGTCGGTCGGGAAGGTTTTTGCGAGCACACGATCGCCGATGCCGGGCACCGGGCCGTTGGCGCCGCGCGAAATGCGAATGGCGATGACCGGCGGCGAGCCGTTGCCAGTGTATTCGTTCGGATGCGCCAGAAGCATGCCGTCGTCGTCGCGGCCGAAAATGTCGAGCACCGCGACATGAGGCACGGCGCCCGCGCGGGTGAGGCGCTTGCGCTCCTTGTTAAGGAGGCCCTCGTCCTGCAGGTCGCGCAACAGGTCTTTCAGCCAGATGCGGTCCTCGCCACGCAGCGCGAAGGCCTTGGCGATCTCGCGCTTGCCGGAGCGGTCGGGATTTTCGGCGATGTAGCGCAGGATTTCGTCGCGAGAAGGTCGATAGTCGTCTTTGACCTTGGCCCTGGTGTCGGCGTGGCGCGGATCGCCGTGGCTTCTTCCGGAGATCCTGCGCGCCACGTCCCGCTACCCCTTCTTCGCCGCCCTGCGGAAGAGCTTTTTGCCGCCTCCGCCCTTGGCCTCTCTTTCGGCAATCAGGGTGAGCGCCTCTTCCATCGTCACCGATTGCGGATCCTTGCCCTTGGGCAGCGTCGCATTGACCTTGCCGTAGTTGACATAGGGCCCGTATTTGCCGTCGCGCACGACGATCTTGCCGCCGCCATCGGGATGGTCGCCAAGCTCCTTGAGCGCCGCGGCGGTGCCGCCATTGCGGCCGCCCTTGCCCTTCTGCTGTTTCTCGGCGATTACCGAGACGGCGCGGTTGAGGCCGATCGAGAACACGTCCTCGATGCTTTCCAGATTGGCATAGGTGCCGTCATGCAGCACGAACGGGCCGTAGCGTCCGAGACCGGCCGAGATCATCTTGCCAGATTCGGGATGTTTTCCGACGTCACGCGGCAGGGCCAGCAGCGCCAGCGCCTTTTCGTGGTCGATCGACTCGGGCGTCCAGCCCTTGGGCAGGCTCGAGCGCTTGGCCTCCTTGCCTTCGCCGCGCTGGATATAGGGGCCGAAACGGCCGCTCCTCAGCGTGATTTCCTCGGCGGTGTAAGGATCCTTGCCGAGCAGCTTGACGCCGTCCTCCCCATTGCCGTTCTCGCCGTTGGGATTGGCGGCGTCGCCGAGCTGGCGGGTGTAGGAACACTCCGGATAGTTCGAGCAACCGACGAAGGCGCCGAATTTGCCGAGTTTCAGCGAGAGGTTGCCTGAGCCGCATTTCGGGCAAATGCGCGGGTTGGAGCCGTCCTCGCGTTCCGGGAAGACAAGCGGCGCCAGTTCTTCGTTGAGCGCATCGAGCACGTCCGTGACGCGCAGTTCCTTGATGTCGTCCACCGCGCCGGAGAAATCCTTCCAGAAGTCGCGCAGCACGTCCTTCCAGGCGAGCTTGCCGTCGGAAATCTCGTCGAGCTTTTCCTCGAGCGAAGCGGTGAAATCATACTCGACATAACGCTCGAAGAAGCTTTCGAGGAAGGCAGAGAGCAGCCGGCCCTTGGCCTGCGGCACCAGCCGGCGCCGGTCGATGGTGACGTAGTCGCGATCCTCGAGCGTCTTCAGAATCGCGGTGTAGGTCGACGGCCGGCCGATGCCGAGCTCTTCCAGCTTCTTGATCAGCGACGCCTCGGAGTAGCGCGGCGGCGGCTCGGTGGTGTGCTGGGTGGCGTTGATCGCCTGGCGGGCGAGCTGCTCGCCGGAGCGGATCTCGGGCAGACGGCGGCTCTCCTCGTCCTCCGCGTCCTCGTCCTTCTGGTCGGTATAGGCGGCGATGAAGCCGTCGAAGCGGATAACCGAACCGACGGCGCGAAGCTCGGCAGTGCGAGCGCCGTTGACCGCCTCGATCTCGACCGTGGTGCGTTCGATCTCGGCCGGCTGCATCTGGCTGGCGATGGCGCGCTTCCAGATCAGCTCATAGAGGCGGGCCTGGTCGGCATCGAGATACTGCCTGACCGATTGAGGCGTGCGGTTGAAATCGGTCGGGCGGATCGCCTCGTGCGCTTCCTGGGCGTTCTTGGCCTTGGTGGTGTAGTAACGCGGCTTTTCCGGCAGGTATTTCGCGCCGAACTCGCTGACGATGGCGCTGCGGGCAGCCTCGATCGCCTCGGGCGCCATCTGCACGCCGTCGGTTCGCATATAGGTGATGAGGCCGGCGGTCTCGCCGCCGACATCCATGCCTTCATAGAGCTTTTGCGCCACCTGCATGGTGCGCGTGGCCGAGAAGCCGAGCCCGGAGGAGGCGGCCTGCTGCAGCGTCGAGGTGGTGAAGGGCGGGCCGGGATTGCGTTTTGTCGGCTTGGCCTCGACCGACAGCGCCTTGAAGGTCGCGCCTTCCAGCATCGCCTTGATGTCGTCGGCCTGAGCCTTGTTGGCGATGTCGAGCTTCTGCAGCCTCTTGCCGGCAAAGGCGGTCAGCCGCGCTTCGAAACTGTCCTTGCGCGGCGTGTCGAGGATGGCAGCGATCTGCCAGTATTCCTCGCGGATGAAGCGTTCGATCTCGGATTCGCGGTCGCAAACCAGGCGCAGCGCCACCGACTGGACGCGGCCGGCCGAGCGGGCGCCCGGCAGCTTGCGCCACAGCACCGGCGAGAGCGTGAAGCCGACGAGATAATCGAGCGCACGGCGGGCGAGATAGGCGTCGACCAGCGGCGCGTCGATCTGGCGCGGATTGGCCATGGCATCGAGCACCGAGGCCTTGGTGATGGCGTTGAAGACGACGCGGCTGACCGGCTTGTCCTTCAGCGCGCGCTTCTGCTTCAGGACTTCCAGCACATGCCAGGAAATCGCTTCGCCCTCGCGATCCGGGTCGGTGGCGAGGATCAGCCCATCGGCATCCTTGACCGCCTTGGCGATGTCGGCGAGGCGCTTGCCGGACGCGGTGTCGACCGACCAGGACATGGCGAAGTCCTCGTCGGGCCGCACCGAGCCGTCCTTGGCCGGCAGATCGCGGACATGGCCGAAGGAGGCCAGGACCTTATAGTTCTTGCCGAGATATTTGTTGATTGTCTTCGCCTTGGCCGGCGATTCGACGACGACGACGTCCATGAGGTCTCTTAATCAGCTGTGAGGTGGCGGAAGAACTCCGCGACGCACGACGAAATCCCACTCTTTTCGTCGCTCACATGGCCGTGCTTTTGCAATCGGTCAAGGGGAGGCGGCCAATTTGGGAAGCGGCCGCCGGCAATACACTCTAAGAGTGTATGGCAAAGATCACATTTTTGGGGATGGATGCATGCACGCCTCAAACCGGGCGGGCGACCGGTAAAAGAGGACCGGCTGCCGGATCAAGGGAGCCGGCAACCGGAGCATTCAACAGCGTTGCCTCAATCTGCCTTGACGACGTGCCAGGCGCCGGCAACGCCTTCGCCGGTCATGTCGCCGGCCTTCTTGTCCTTGACGAAGGTATAGACCGGCTTGCCGTCATAGGCCCACATCTTGCTGCCGTCGGTGCGGTCGACGATCGTCCATTCATCGTCGGTCTTGGCGCCGGCCTCGGCCTTCAGCGGCGGCCAGTTGGCGGCGCATTTGTCGTAGCAGCTGGATTTGCCCTTCTTGTCCTTGTCGAACGTGTAAAGCGTCATGCCTTTGGCGTCGGTATAGATCTTCTTGCCGCCGACTTCAGCTTCCTTCCATGCTTCGGCGGCATGGGACGCTGCGGTGCCGAGCAGAAGGGCGGCAAACCCGAGTGCGATCGATTTCATGACAATCTCCCTGAGAACGAGCGCACGGCAATCGCACGCCTATTCCGACAACGCATTGGCGCGGCTATTTCTTCCTTGGCGAAGCGGCGACGTGCCACACAATGGTGATTGGCAGGCGCGCGCCTGCATCGCTATATCGACGCCAGCACAATCGGGACTCATTGGATGGCATTGGACATCGGCTATGTCAGCGCGGTCGGAGCAGGGGCGATCTCTTTCCTGTCGCCTTGTGTGCTGCCGCTGGTGCCGCCCTATCTCTGCTACATGGCCGGCGTTTCGGTCGACGATTTCCGCGGCAACCAAAGCGTGACGGCAAAGGAAGGCGCGCGTGGCGCGCTGCTCTACGCTTCGCTCGCCTTCGTGCTCGGCTTTTCCTCCGTCTTCGTGGCGCTCGGGGCCGGCGCCTCGACCATCGGCCGCCTGCTGCGCGTCTGGCAGGAGCCGCTGGCGATGGCGGCGGGCGTGCTGATCATCATCATGGGCCTCAACTTCCTCGGCATCCTGCGCATTCCGCTCCTGTCGCGCGAGGCGCGCTTCCAGTCGCAGGGCAAGCCTGCCAGCATGATCGCGGCCTATGTCATGGGGCTGGCCTTCGCCTTCGGCTGGACGCCTTGCATCGGCCCGGTGCTGGGGCCGATCCTGACTTTGGCCGGCGGGCGCGAGACCGTTGGCGAGGGCGCGCTGCTGCTTGCCGCCTATTCGCTGGGTCTAGGCATCCCGTTCCTGATCGCAGCGCTGTTTTCCGGTGCCTTCATGCGTTTCCTCGGCAAATTCCGCGTCCATCTCGGCCGTGTGGAAAAGGCGATCGGCGCGCTGCTGGTCGTCGCCGGCGTGTTCTTCCTGACCGGCGGCGTGCAGAGCGCGTCGTATTGGCTGCTGGAGAATTTTCCGGTGCTGGGACGGCTGGGGTAGCGGTCCGGCGCCCGTTTTGTGAGTCGTCAGAAATGAGGCTCGACACGCTGGAAAACGCAAATGGTCTTGAACCCATCAGCAAGCGGCCGGACGAGGACAGCGGTGGGGCGCTGGTCCCGGTTGGAAGGTTGGGCCAGCAAGTAAAGCCGTCCATCGATCCGCTGCGTATCGAAGTGCACGTAGCGCCGGCTTACATTCGGGTAGAGGCGGGGGAGTTGGCCTGATATGACGCTCCATCCCGAGGGCAATTCGTCCGAAAACGTGTCGCCGTCGTCAAGCATACTCTCTTTCAGGACTGTCGATGGATCAGCTGCGAGCGGCGCCAAGAGCATGACATCGCCGTCGAAATAATGATTGGTTCCACTCCAGCGGACAAGCTTGCGACGCACGCCGGGCGAGACCTCGATCGTCGCCACCTTGATGTCGAGATCTTGCTGCGCGGTGTCCGTGGGAAAGACGTTGGCGTTGTCGTTCGTGGAGGTGCTGACGTTCTCAAATCCTCCCTGTCGAAGATGCAGGAATTTTCGACAAAGACGCAGCTCAGTCGTTCCATGCGCCAGCAATATGGTGCCAACTGGTGGCCGGCGACCCGGCGGCGCATATTCGACGCGATCGACCTTGTACCGGTTCAGTTGGAAAGGCTCATCCAGGCAGACAATGGGTCCCTTGTCCGGCGCCTCGTCTCCGGCGACATGACAATAGCTAAGCCGATCCGGCCTGATCACCATCCCGATCAGCCAGCGCTTTTTGTCCGTCGCGTAGCCAGGCTTCCACTCTTTGCGCGAAAAAATCTTTCGCTTCGCAATCCAAAGGCTGAAGAAGGCTGGCGGATCGGCGCCGCCCTGACCATACCCAAAAGCCTGGTCTTGCCCATCACGGAGGCGGATCGTCCAGCCATTGACCATGGTGCAATTCGATCGACCCGTGGTAGGCGTCGCCGATAATCCCTGATCGACGCTGGTGGGCAGTCGGCGATACCCGACCGGATCTTCGTCAATCGTCAGCGTAAAGCGGATCAGCGCGACGTTACCGCCGGGTTGGCAAACAACCTCGACATGCGGAGTGGTGTAATCGGCCCGAGCCGTGCCCGCACAGATCGATATGAAAATGAAAAATATAAACACGGCGAAAGCTTCAAAGCCGTGGCTCAACATCTGAAGCCTTTCCTTCAGTGCACGCCGGCGCCATAAACGGGGCGGCCAGATGATGATGACGACGGTATCTAACACAAACTTTTTCCCGAAATTTCTGCAATACCAAGGACCACTGAGAAACTGTTGGAAAATTTTGTGCGTGGGCGGTTGGCTTGATACCCAGATCGGAACGATGCCGAAAAGCCGACGCTGCCGAATCGCAAGCACAACACCGATAGCGAGGCGATAATGGTAGCCAAGGCGGACGTGCAAAAGTTCTTCAAGACCTACGAGAAGGTCTACAACGACGCGATCGCCGGCAATGTCGACATGGACGATTTTGGAGCGATGTATTCGACCGGATTTGTCTCGGTCACCCCGGCTGGCGTCATGGTCGGCGAGAACGGCAAGAAATTTCAAGATACGATGAGGAAGGGTTTTGAAGCCTATCGGGCGATGGGCAGCAAGACGATGACCTGCAAGGATGTCTCGGTGACGGCCATCGATCAGGACCGTTGCGTGGCCAAGGTAGAATGGTCGGGCGAATACGAACGCAAGGACAAAAGGCTCGTGACCATCGATTTCGAAGTCGATTATCTCGTCGAAAGGCGCGAAGGCAGCCTGAAGGTGTTTGGCTGGATCGCCGGTGACGAGCAGGCGGAATTCAACAAGCACGGGCTGTTGTAAGCTCTGCCCGTCGGATTTGGTCGTGGACCAGCTGATTAAGAGTCAGCCGCTCCACCATCTCACCGGAATTTAACCGCATTGGTGCAGCATAGCGCCAATGCTAAATGTGCCTTGATTCCAAACCTTTTCATACGGTTGCCCCTACATGAGCCAGAGATCCTGCCTGTCCGTCATCCTCGCCGCCGGCGAAGGCACCCGCATGAAAAGCGCTACGCCCAAGGTGCTGCATGCGATTGCAGGGCTGCCGATGGTGGCTCACGTGGTGAGGGCCGCCGAAGGGGCTGGCGCGACCGCCGTGGCGCTGGTGATCGGCCACGGCGCCGACGAGATGCGCAAGGCGGCGCAGCAATTCGCGCCCAAGGCGGAAACGTTCGTGCAGGAGAAGCGGCTCGGCACCGCGCATGCCGTGCTTGCTGCTCGCGAAGCGATATCAAAGGGTTATGACGATATTCTCGTCATGTTCGGCGACACGCCGTTGATCGATGCGCACGCGCTGGCGGCTGCGCGGCAGAAGTTGGCGGAGGGCGCTGCCGTCGCCGTCATCGGCTTTCGTCCGCCAAGCCCGACCGGCTACGGCCGTTTGATCGAAAAGGGCGGCAAGCTCGTCGCCATCCGCGAGGAGAAGGACTGTTCCGAGGCGGAAAAGAAGATCGGCTTCTGCAATGCCGGCATGATGGCGGTGGCGGGCAAGCATGCGCTGCGGCTGCTCGACAAGGTTGGCAACAAGAACGCCAAGGGCGAGTTCTACCTCACCGACATCGTCGAGATCGCCAGCGCGGAAGGCCTCGATGTGGTGGCGACGGAAGCCAGCTTCGAAAGCGCGCTCGGCATCAACAACCGGGCCGAGCTTGCCGAGGCGGAATCGATCTGGCAGGCGCGCCGGCGGCGCGAGGCCATGCTTTCCGGCGTTACGCTGATCGCGCCCGAAACTGTCTATTTCTCGCACGATACCGAAATCGGCGCCGACACGATCGTCGAGCCGAATGTCTGGTTCGGCCCAGGCGTCAGGATCGCGTCGGGCGCCAAGATCCACGCTTTCAGCCATATCGAGGGCGCGACGATCGCCTCGAACTGCGATGTCGGGCCGTTTGCGCGGCTCAGGCCCGGCGCCGATCTTCGAAACAAGGCAAAGGTCGGTAATTTCTGCGAGGTCAAGCAGGCGACGATCGAGGAGGGCGCCAAGGTCAACCACCTGACCTATATCGGCGACGCGCGCGTGGGTGCCGCGGCCAACATCGGCGCGGGCACCATCACCTGCAATTATGACGGCTACTCGAAATTCTTCACCGACATCGGCGAGGGGGCCTTTGTCGGCTCGAATTCCTCGCTGGTGGCGCCTGTCACGATCGGCAAGGGCGGCTATATTGCCTCCGGCAGCGTGATCACCGAGAGCGTGCCGGACGACGCGCTGGCCTTCGGTCGCGCCCGCCAGAAGACGATCCCCGGCAAGGGCAAGGAGCTGCGCGAGCGCTTCGCCTCGGCCGCCGCGGCGAGGAAGAAGGCGGCGGAATGATTTTCAGCGCTTCCTTGCGGAGGCGGTTGCAACTCGGTCAGATATGAACGAGTGGAAACCAGGGCCCTGAAAACCCGAGCGGTTCAGGTAACCGGATTGCAAGCGCAGTCTGGCATTGTGCACTGGCAAAGAACCGTTCCGCTGACACGGAACGAAACGCAAAGTGACTTTCGCGGCAAGCCGGCAGTCCCTAGATAACGCCGGGTTTTCCGCTCGGAATCGGGGGCAATCGCCATGTGCGGTATCGTTGGAATCGTCGGCCGAAGCCAAGTCGCGCCGCTCATCGTCGATGCGCTGAAGCGGCTTGAATATCGCGGCTACGACTCGGCCGGTGTCGCCACCATCGAGAAGGGCGAGCTCGGCCGCCGCCGCGCCGAAGGCAAACTGATCAACCTCGAACGCCGGCTGAAGGACGAACCGCTCGACGGCACGATCGGCATCGGCCACACGCGCTGGGCGACGCATGGCGTGCCCAACGAGACCAACGCGCATCCGCATTTTTCCGAAGGCGTCGCCATCGTCCACAACGGCATCATCGAGAATTTCGCCGAGCTGCGCGACGAGCTCACGCGCGACGGCTACAGCTTCGCCTCGCAGACCGACACGGAGGTCGTCGCGCATCTGGTGGCGCGCGAGCTCGCCAAGGGGCTGAAGCCCGTGGAAGCCGCGTATGCGGCGCTGAAGCGGCTCTCCGGCGCGTTCGCGCTGGCGATCATGTTCAAGGGCGACGAGGACCTGATCGTCGGCGCCCGCAATGGTCCGCCTCTGGCCGTCGGCCATGGCGATGGCGAGATGTTTTTGGGCTCGGACGCGATCGCGCTGGCGCCCTTCACCAACTCGATCACCTATCTCGAGGACGGCGACTGGGCGGTGGTGCGCCGCGAAAGCGTTGCGATCTACGACATCGACGGCAACAAGGTCGACCGCAAGCGCCAGCAATCGCTGTCGACCAGCTTCATGGTCGACAAGGGAAACCGCCGGCATTTCATGGAAAAGGAAATCCATGAGCAGCCGGAGGTGATCTCGCACACGCTGGCGCATTACGTGGATTTCGTCTCGGGCGTGTCGAAGCCGCTCGACCTACCGTTCGACTTCGCCAAAATCGGCCGCCTGGCGCTCTCGGCCTGCGGCACCGCCTATCTCGCCGGGCTGATCTCGAAATACTGGTTCGAGCGCTATGCACGGCTGCCGATCGATATCGATGTCGCCTCGGAATTCCGCTATCGCGAGATGCCGCTGTCGGCCAACGACGCGGCCTTCTTCATCTCGCAGTCTGGTGAGACGGCCGACACGCTGGCCTCGCTGCGCTATTGCCGCCAGGCCGGCATGAAGATCGGCGCGGTGGTCAATGTGCGCGAATCGACCATGGCTCGCGAATCCGACGTCGTGCTGCCGACACTTGCCGGGCCGGAGATCGGCGTCGCCTCGACCAAGGCTTTCACCTGCCAGCTATCCGTCTTGGCTGCGCTCGCGGTCCGCGCGGGCGTGGCGCGCGGCACGATCTCGCGCGACGAGGAAAAGCGGCTGGTGCGCGAGCTTTCCGAAGCGCCGCGCTTCGCCACCCAGGTGCTGAAGCTCGACGAGCAGATCGAGCGGATCTCGCGCGAGCTCTCGCGCTACAAGGACGTACTCTATCTCGGCCGCGACACCAATTTCCCGCTGGCGATGGAAGGCGCGCTGAAGCTGAAGGAGATTTCCTACATCCACGCCGAAGGCTATGCCGGCGGCGAACTGAAGCATGGGCCGATCGCGCTGATCGACGAGAACATGCCGGTGATCGTCATTGCGCCGCATGACCGCATCTTCGAAAAGACGGTCTCGAACATGCAGGAAGTGGCGGCGCGCGGCGGCAAGATCATCCTGATCACCGACAAAAACGGCGCGGCGCAGGCGGGCATCAAGACGATGGAGACGATCATCCTGCCCGAGGTCCCGGAGATCATCTCGCCGATTATCTACGCCCTGCCGATCCAGATGCTGGCCTATTTCACCGCCGTCTTCATGGGTACCGACGTCGACCAGCCGCGCAATCTGGCGAAGTCGGTGACGGTGGAGTAGGTTTCGCTACCGTTGCAAGTTGCGGATGACGCCAACGGCCCCACTTCGTCATCCACGGGCGGAGCAGGAGCGAAGCTCCTGCGCAGACCCGAGGATCCATTCCGTGACGCAAGCCAAAGAATGCAACCCATCAGAATGGTCGCGTGATCATCCATCCGTTATCCTTCATGCATGACGGGTTATGTTTATATGACTGCGAGCAAGAAGCGCGGCACCATCTACATCGGGGTCACAAACGATCTTAGCCGTCGGATGCCGGAGCACAGACCGGCGAAGGCTCGCGCTTTACCGGGCGCTATGGTGTGCAACGCCTGGTCTGGTACGAGGAATATTTCGACATCCGAGACGCCATCCAACGCGAGACATCGCTGAAACGCTGGCCGCGCCAATGGAAGATCGAACTAATCGAGAAGGCTAATCCAGAGTGGTTCGAGCTTTTCCGCGGCACGGGTGGTAGCGCCTAATTCTGCAATGATTTGATCCGCCGCAAACGTCACGGAATGGATCCTCGGGTCTACGCGCGTCGCTTCGCTCCTTGCTCCGCCCGTGGATGACGAAGGAAAGGATGTTTCGGCTAATCGTGAACGGAAGCAGCTTCCGTTTGGAACGTAAAGAGCTGTGATCTTGGCTCTCTATCATAGCATGGTACATGTCGCGAGGAGGGCCGCCCGCCTAACCTTTGAGGATACTGGGTTATGCTCAAGTTTGCACGCCCCATCCACCCCGGAGAATTCCTGCGCGAGGAGTATCTGGTGCCGCTCGGCATGAGTGCCGGCGTGCTTGCGAAGAAGCTTAATCTTCCGCGCACCCGGATCGAGCGCATCGTCAAGGAGGAGGTCGGTCTTACTCCGGATACGGCGCTTCGCTTCGCCAAGTTCTTCAACACCACGCCCGAGTTCTGGATGAACTTCCAGAAGGCCTACGAGTCGGAGATCGAAGCGAGCAAAATAGCATCGGAACTCGAGAAGATCGTGCCGCTGGATACAGCGGCGTGACCAGCGCTCTTTAAAAACTTCGCAGTTCCAAACCGGCTCGCGGTTCACTAATCTCAGCGTTGCAACCTGCGCCGCGGTGAACCCATGTCCGACGCCCTGAAGACCTCTGGCATGACCCGGCTGAGGAACTATTTCCTGACCGGCTTCGTGGTCTGCGCGCCGCTGGCGATCACGGCCTACATCGCCTGGTCGCTGATCGGTTGGGTCGATTCCTGGGTGAAGCCCTACATTCCGGTTCGCTACAATCCCGACACCTATCTGCCGTTTCCGGTTCCGGGCTTCGGGCTGATCGTGGCGCTGGTGCTGATCACGCTGATCGGTTTCCTGACGGCGAATATCGTCGGCCGCGCCATCGTCAATTTCGGCGAACGGCTGCTTGGGCGCATGCCGCTGGTGCGCGGCATCTACGGCTCGCTGAAGCAGATTTTCGAGACGGTGCTGTCGAACAAGGGCGACATGTTCCGTCAGGTGGGCCTCGTCGAATATCCGCGCAAGGGCGTGTGGTCGCTGGTCTTCGTCGCCAGCGAGAAGGAGACCGAGATCAATCAGAAGCTCGATCAGGAAGGCGATCCGCTGATCGCGGTGTTCATGCCTTGCACGCCCAATCCGACCACCGGCTTCCTGATGTATGTGCACAAATCGGAGATCGTGCCGCTTGACATGTCGATCGAGGACGGAGCCAAGCTGATCGTCTCGGCCGGCATGGTGGCGCCGGAGGTCAAGGCCAAGCTGGTGACGCTGAATGGCGAACCGGTCGAAGGACCGCTCGCCAATCCGCCGCTCGGCCCTCAGCCGGCGCGCAGCAGCCGCACCGCCTCGTCGCGGCCGAACAGGTAAAGCAGCAAGCGCAGCGCCTCGCCGCGCTCGGACTGCAATTCCGGGTCGCGCGACAGGATCAGCCGCGCATCGTCTCGTGCCGCTTCCAGCAGATCGGCATGGAATTCGATCCGCGCCACCTGGAAGCCGGGCGTGCCGGACTGCCTCGTGCCCAACAATTCGCCTTCGCCGCGCAGTTTCAGGTCTTCCTCGGCGATCTTGAAGCCGTCCTCGGTCTCGCGCATCACCGAAAGCCGGCGTTTGGCCGTCTCG
Organism: Mesorhizobium sp. B2-8-3; assembly: GCF_006440815.1. NCBI lineage: Bacteria > Pseudomonadati > Pseudomonadota > Alphaproteobacteria > Hyphomicrobiales > Phyllobacteriaceae > Mesorhizobium > Mesorhizobium sp. B2-8-3. The sequence goes on along the minus strand of NZ_VFTW01000025.1, from coordinate 54,468 downwards.
CCGAGCGGCTCCTTGTAGAGCAGCACGCAGGAGGACGGCTTGTCGCCGCGCCCGACCCGGCCGCGCAACTGGTGCAATTGGGCAAGGCCGAAGCGTTCGGCATGCTCGATGACCATGATGGTCGCGTCGGGCACGTCGACGCCGACCTCGATGACGGTGGTGGCGATCAGGATGCGCGTTTCGCCCTGCTTGAAGGCGCGCATCGCTTCGTCTTTCTCCGCACCCTTCATGCGGCCGTGCACCAGTCCGATCCGGTCGCCGAACAACGGTTTCAGCGAAGCGAAACGGTCCTCCGCCGACATCAGCTTGATCTCTTCGGATTCCTCGACCAGCGGACAGATCCAATAGATCTTCTGGCCTTCGGCGACCGCATCGCGCATGCGTCCGACCAGTTCGTCCAGCCGCTCCATCGGCAAGGTCACGGTGCGGATCGGCTGCCGGCCGGCCGGCTTCTCGGTCAGCTTCGAGACGTCCATGTCGCCGAAGGCGGTCAACACGAGCGTGCGCGGGATGGGTGTGGCCGTCATCACCAGCATGTCGGGCGCGTCGCCCTTGGCGGTGATGGCCAGGCGCTGGTGGACGCCGAAGCGGTGCTGCTCGTCGACGACGGCCAGCACGAGATCATGGAACGTCACGCTTTCCTGGAACAGCGCATGCGTGCCGACGACGATGTCGATCGCGCCACTGGCAAGACCGGCAAGAGTCTCCGTGCGTTCGCGGCCCTTTTCGCGCCCGGTCAGGATGGCAAGGCGCAGGCCGACTTTCTCCGCCAGCGGCGCGATGGTCGCCAGATGCTGGCGCGCCAGGATTTCGGTCGGCGCCATCAGCGCCGCCTGGCCGCCGGCCTCGACCGCGCGCGCCATGGCAAGCAGCGCCACCACCGTCTTGCCCGAGCCGACATCGCCCTGCAGCAGGCGCAGCATGCGTTCGGGATCGGCAAGATCTGCGTTGATTTCGCCAAGCGCGAATTCCTGGCTGGGTGTGAGCTTGTAGGGCAGGGCCGCGCGCAATTTCTCGACGATGCTGCCGTCGCCGACCAGCGGCCGTCCTGACAGGCGTCGCACCTTTGCCCGCACCAGCGCGAGCGACACCTGACCGGCCAGCAATTCGTCATAGGCAAGGCGCCGCCAGGCCGAGCCTTCGACGGCGACGTCGATCGGATCCGCCGGATGGTGGACACGGGCGAGCGAATCGCCAAAGGCGGGGAAGGTCTGGCGCCGCATGAAGGCGTCGTCCTGCCATTCCGGCAATTCCGGCAGGCGGCCGAGCGCCTGGCCGATCGCCCGGCGAAGCACCTTGGCCGACAGCCCGGCGGTCAGCGGATAGACAGGCTCGACCAGGGGCAGCCCGTCGGCCTCGCTGACCAAAGCGATATGATCTGGATGGACCATGGTCGGGCGGCCGTTGAACCACTCCATGCGGCCGGACACGACGACATGCTCACCGACCGGCATTGCCTTTTCGAGATAGGCGGCATGGGCATGGAAGAAGGTCAACGCGACCTCGCCGGTGTCGTCATGGGCGTAGACCCGGTAGGGCACCGACCTGTTGCCGCGCGGCGGCGGCTGGTGGCGCTCGACGCGCACTTCGAGCGTGACGATCTGGCCCTCGGCCGAAAGCGCGATGCCGGGCCGGTTGCGGCGGTCGATCACCGTGTTGGGCAGAACGAACAGAAGGTCGGCCGCGCGCGCGGCGCGGTCGCCGAGATCGGCCGGCACCACACGCTCGATCAGCAGACCGACTTTCGGGCCGACGCCGGCAAGCGAGGTAATCGGAACGAACAGGGGATCGAGAATGGTGGGACGCATCGTGTCAGCTTATGTCGCGACGGCGGCAGCGCAAAGGCTGACACCGCCCTCTATCCACGCTATATGCGCCGCTTTGGACAGGGATGCGGCGACATGACCGGAACACAGCGATCAAGCGAGGGGCTGGACGCCCGCCGCCGCAAGCTTCTGTTCCGATCCTGGCATCGCGGCATGCGCGAGATGGACCTGATCCTCGGTTCCTTCGCCGACGCCGAGATCGGTGCCTTGACCGGCGATGAAATCGACCAATATGAGAGGCTTCTCGAAATCCCCGACACCGAATTCCTGCCGATGGTCACCGGCGAACGCCCGGTTCCGCCGGGTATCGACTGCGCGGTTCTGCGGAAGATCCTGGCGTCGCGCCGGACCATGACATTTTGAAAAACGCATATTCATGAGCCTCATTCCTTCCATTGGCCTGCCCAAGGGCCGCGCCGGCCAGTTCATCGTCGACGGCGTCGCCGACGGCTACGAAGCCTTCGCCCTGGTGCAGACGGCGCAGGAGATCGCGCCCGACAAGCCGGTGCTGTTCGTCGCGCGCGACGGCCAGCGGCTGCCGGCGATCATCGAGGCGCTGGCCTTTGCCGCGCCCGGCCTGCCGGTGCTGGAGCTGCCGGCATGGGACTGCCTGCCTTACGACCGCGTCTCGCCCGGCGCCGATGCCGCGGCGCGACGGCTCGACGCGCTTTCCGCCATGATCGCGCTGGCGAAGAAGCCGCATCGCGCGGTGATCCTCACCACCGCCAATGCGCTGTTGCAGCGCATCCCGCCGGCCGAGCTGATCCAAGCGCAGACTTTCCATGCCAAGCCGGGCAACCAGATCGACATGAACGCGCTGATCGCGCGGCTGGAGATCTCCGGCTTCGAGCGCGTGCCGACGGTGCGCGGCCTTGGCGAATTCGCGGTGCGCGGCGGCATTCTCGACCTTTTCGCGCCGGGCTGGAGCGAGGCGCTGCGCCTCGATTTCTTCGGCGACACGCTGGAATCGATCCGCGTCTTCGACGTGGCGACACAGCGCACCACCGGGCAGCGCAAGTCGATGTCGCTGCAGGCGATGAGCGAGGTGGCGCTGACGCCCGAAACGATCAGCCGCTTCCGCCGCTCCTATATCGAGGCTTTCGGCGCACCCTCGCGCGACGACGCGCTCTATGCGGCGGTCAGCGAAGGCCGGCGCTTCGCCGGCATGGAGCACTGGCTGCCCTTCTTCTACGAGCGGCTGGAGACGGTGTTCGACTATCTGCCGGATGCGCCTGTCGTCTTCGATCATCTGGCGCATGAGGCGCTGGCCGAGCGTCACACGTTGATCCTCGACCACTACGAGGCGCGCCGGAAACAGGCCGACAGCGCGCTGAAGGACGCCGTGCCCTACAAGCCGGTGGCTCCGGACCTGCTTTATCTGTCGCCGGACAATCTCAAGACTTCGCTCGGTCCGCGCGAAGACATCGACTTCACGGTCTTCGACGCGCCGGATGTCGGGAGCAAAAAAGTGTTCCATGGCGGCTCGCGTCAAGGCCGCAGTTTTGCCGAGGAGCGCGCCGACCCGAACATCAATGTCTTCGACGTCGTCGTAAAACACATTGCCGACGAGCGCGCCGCGCGCCGCCGCGTCATCGTCGCCGGCTGGACGGAAGGCTCGCTCGACCGCCTTGGCCAGATCCTCGCCGAACATCACCTCGGCAACCTGAAGCCGCTCGCGACGCTTGCCGACGTTGAAAAACTGGAACCGGGGCAGGCGGGTCTTGCCGTGCTGCCGCTCGAATCCGGTTTCGAGACCGACGAGATGGTCGTCGTCGCCGAGCAGGACATCCTCGGCGACAGGCTGATCCGGCGTTCGAAGCGCAAGAAGAAGGCTTCCGACTTCATCGCCGAGGCCTCGTCGCTGTCGGCGGGCGACATCGTCGTCCATGCCGACCATGGCATCGGCCGCTTCATCGGCTTGCGCACCATCGAAGCGGTCGGTGCGCCGCATGACTGCCTCGAAATCCATTATGCCGGCGACGACCGGTTGTTCTTGCCGGTCGAGAATATCGAACTTCTGTCGCGCTATGGCTCCGATTCGGCCGAAGCGACGCTCGACAAGCTGGGTGGCGGCGCCTGGCAGGCGCGCAAGGCGCGGTTGAAGCGGCGCCTGCTCGACATGGCCGGGCAATTGATCCGCATCGCCGCCGAGCGGCAGATGCGTGCAGCGCCCGCTATGATCCCGGCCGAAGGGCTTTATGGCGAGTTCGCGGCGCGTTTCCCCTATGAGGAGACCGACGACCAACAGACGGCGATCGATTCCGTCATGGATGATCTCGGCGCCGGCAAGCCGATGGATCGGCTGGTCTGCGGCGACGTCGGCTTCGGCAAGACGGAAGTGGCGTTGCGCGCCGCCTTCATCGCGGCCATGGAGGGGTCCCAGGTCGCGGTCGTGGTGCCGACGACGCTGTTGTCGCGGCAGCACTTCAAGACCTTCTCGCAGCGCTTTTCGGGCCTGCCGATCCGCATCGCGCAGGCATCGCGCCTGGTGGGCTCAAAAGAATTGGCGGAAACCAAGAAGGGCATTGCCGAGGGCACGGTCGACATCGTCGTCGGCACGCATGCGCTGCTTGGGTCTTCGATCTCGTTCAAGCGTCTCGGCCTGCTGATCATCGACGAGGAGCAGCACTTTGGCGTCAAGCACAAGGAACGGCTGAAGGACCTCAAGTCCGACGTGCATGTGCTGACGCTGTCGGCGACGCCGATCCCGCGCACGCTGCAACTGGCGCTGACTGGCGTGCGCGAACTGTCGCTGATCGCGACGCCGCCGGTCGACCGCATGGCGGTGCGCACGTTCATCTCGCCCTTCGATCCGCTGGTCATCCGCGAGACGCTGCTGCGCGAGCGCTATCGCGGCGGCCACTCCTTCTATGTCGTGCCGCGGATCAGTGACCTTTCGGAAATCCATGATTTCCTGAAGGAATCCGTGCCGGAGCTGAAGGTGGCGGTGGCGCATGGCCAGATGCCGCCGGGCGAGCTCGACGACATCATGAACGCCTTCTACGACGGCCAGTACGACGTGCTTCTGTCGACCACCATCGTCGAATCCGGGCTCGATATCCCGACCGCCAACACGCTGATCGTCCATCGCGCCGACATGTTCGGCCTGGCGCAACTCTACCAGCTGCGCGGCCGCGTCGGCCGTTCCAAGGTGCGCGCCTATGCGCTGTTCACGCTGCCGGCCAACCGCAAGCTCACCGATACGGCCGAGCGCCGGCTGAAGGTGCTGCAGTCGCTCGATACGCTGGGCGCCGGTTTCCAGCTCGCCAGCCACGACCTCGACATCCGCGGCGCCGGCAATCTTTTGGGCGAAGAGCAGTCGGGCCATATCAAGGAGGTCGGTTTCGAGCTCTACCAGCAGATGCTGGAAGAGGCGGTGGCCGAGGTGAAGGATACCGGCGAGGCGCAGGACGGCGGCTGGTCGCCGCAGATCGCGGTCGGCACCGCGGTGATGATCCCGGAAAGCTACGTGCCGGACCTGCAGCTTCGCATGGCGCTCTACCGGCGCCTCGGCGATCTCGAAACCACCGAGGAGATCGACGGCTTCGGCGCCGAGCTGATCGACCGGTTCGGGCCGCTGCCGGAAGAGGTGACGCATCTGTTGAAGATCGTCTTCATCAAGGCGCTCTGCCGCAAGGCCAATGTCGAGAAGCTCGATGCCGGGCCCAAGGGCGTCGTCATCCATTTCCGCAAGCGCGAGTTCCCCAATCCGGTCGGGCTGGTCAAGTTCATCGGCGAGCAGGGCTCGCTGGCCAAGATCCGCGCCGACCATAGCGTCGTCTTCATGCGCGACTGGCCGAATGCCGAAAAACGCCTGGCGGGATCGGCGGTGGTGATGACGCAACTAGCCCGGCTCGTCGACAAGGCCGCATAGGCACGTGAACCAGGCTTGCGGCCTGTTGCAGCGGCAGGCGCACCCTCGCAAGGAAATAGTAACCCACCCGAAAGAACGTGCGCACTTGCAGGGCGTGCGACGATTATGACCATTGCAGTATTTGTACTTGAGAGGTTCAATAGGCCAATCTAATCATTGCTGCAGGGGCTGCTTATGAACCCGCAAACTTTCGATGAATACTGGCTCGGTTACCTTGCCGGCCATTCAAAACCTTCAACCCGCTTTATCCATTACCTCGGCCTCTTCTTTGCGCCGATCGCCGGCGTCGCGGCATCCTTCCTCGTGACGTGGTGGGCCTTTCTGGTCATCATTCCCGTCTTCTACCTTGCGGCGTTGTTCACCCATCCCCTGCTTGAGCACAACAGCAACAAACCTTTCGCGGAACCGGCCCTTGTGGAGCGCCATTGCGCTGCTTCGCATGCTCGCGCTCGATTTGACGGGCGGTCTTGGCCGCCAGCTCAGCCGTCTGAAGGACGCCGGCAGATAGGCATGGAAACGGCGGTTGTAGCTGCCTGTTCAGCCGTGCTGATGCTTGGCGCCGGATTCCATGTCTACTGGGCCTTCGGCGGCCGCATCGGCGCCGGCGTTTCGCTGCCTCAACGCGAGGACGGCGGCCCGGCGGTGAAGGAGACGGCCGTCGGCGCCCTGGCGGTCGGTCTGGTCCTGGCGCTGGTCCTGCTTCTCCTTCTTGGTTTCGCCGGCCTGATCCGCCTGCCGCTGCCGCACTGGCTGCTGAAGACGGCCCTCATCCTGTGGGCGGCCGTATTCACCCTGCGGGCATTGAGCTGGTCGCGATATTTCGGGCTGTTCAAGCGGGTCAGGAACACGCGTTTCGCCAGATACGACAGCCTGCTTTACAGCCCATCTTGCCTGTTGTTGGGGCTGGGCTTGTTCCTGCTCGCGCTGGCGGACACGGCATAGCGAGGCGGTGGAACCATTCGCCACTGCTGAAAAACCCGGCTAGAATAGGCAATCGGCTTCGTGTAAGGAGCCGCGACCTCGTATCGAGGCTGGAATGGCGGGCAAGCGCGTTCGCCGGTTTGTTTTGACGCAATTCCGACGGAAATTTCACAGTTTTCCCGGGGTTGCTCCGAAAGGGCGTTTGGGTGCAGCGATGACGAAATGGTCGCCGAATTCGTGGAGAGCAAAGCCGATCAAGCAGGTCCCGGCGTATCCGGACCTTGCCGCTCTGAAGGCCACGGAAGCGCAGCTTGCCACCTTCCCGCCGCTGGTTTTTGCCGGTGAGGCGCGCAAGCTGAAGAAGCAACTGGCGGCGGTGGCCGCCGGCGAAGCCTTCCTGCTCCAGGGCGGCGACTGCGCCGAGAGCTTCGCCGAGCATGGCGCCGACAACATACGCGACTTCTTCCGCGTCTTCCTGCAGATGTCGGTGGTGCTCACCTTCGCCGGCGCGCAGCCGGTGGTGAAGGTCGGCCGCGTCGCCGGCCAGTTCGCCAAGCCGCGCTCGTCCGACAACGAGACCAAGGCCGGCGTGACGCTGCCAAGCTATCGCGGCGACATCATCAACGGCATCGAGTTCGACGCCAAGTCGCGCATCCCAGATCCTGCCCGGCAGGAGATGGCCTACCGCCAGTCGGCCGCGACGCTCAACCTTCTGCGCGCCTTCGCGCAGGGCGGCTATGCCAGCCTGGAGAACGTGCATCGCTGGATGCTGGGCTTCGTCGCCGACAGCCCGCAGGGCGAGAAATACGGTGCGCTCGCCAACCGCATCACCGAGACGATGGAGTTCATGCGCGCGGTCGGCATCACCTCGGAAACCAATTTCGCGCTGCGCGAGACGGATTTCTACACCAGCCACGAGGCGCTGCTGCTCGGCTATGAGGAAGCGCTGACGCGCGTCGATTCGACCTCCGGCGACTGGTACGCGACCTCGGGCCATATGATCTGGATCGGCGACCGCACCCGCCAGCCGGATCACGCACATATCGAATATTGCCGCGGCATCAAGAATCCGCTCGGCCTGAAATGCGGCCCGTCGCTAACGCCGGACGGCCTCATGGAACTCATTGACCTGCTCAATCCCGACAACGAGCCGGGCCGCCTGACGCTGATCGCCCGCTTCGGCTCGGACAAGGTCGCCGAGCACCTGCCGAAGCTGGTGCGTGCGGTCAAGAAGGAAGGCCGCAACGTCGTGTGGTCGTCCGATCCGATGCACGGCAACACGATCGAGGCGGCGGGCTACAAGACGCGGCCGTTCGACCGCATCCTCAAGGAAGTGCAGACCTTTTTCGAGGTGCACCGCGCCGAAGGCACGCATCCGGGCGGCATCCATGTGGAGATGACCGGCAAGAACGTCACCGAATGCACAGGCGGCGCCCGCGCCATCACGGCGGAAGACCTGCAGGACCGCTACCACACCCATTGCGACCCGCGCCTCAACGCCGATCAGGCGATCGAGCTCGCCTTCCTCGTCTCGGACCTGCTCAAAAAGAGCCACCCGGTGCAGCACAAGCAGGCCGCCATCGCCTGAACGGGGCCTGATGCCGGATCATCATCGGAGGCGCTGGCGCGAAGCCGGCGCCTTTTCAATTTGGGCAGATAGGTTTCAACCGCCGGCTATTCGGGGTCGACTCATTCCGGATCGGGCAGTCCGGGAGGATTGCCCGGGAAGCTGGTTCTACCGGGCGGAATGACGGCAAAGTTGATCTCCAGGGGCGGTCCCTTGAGCGACCAGTTGAATGCCACCGTCTTGACCGGCAGGCCAGCGGTCCAGGCCTCCTGTTGCGGAGAAAGTTTCCAGCCGCGCGGCCATACGAGCAGCATGCCCTGATCCCGCAGCCGCTGGTCCGTGATCCAGGGGGCGAGACGCCTGTCGAGGGTCGTGAAAATCGAAGGCTGGTCCGGGGCTTCCAGTCCGGCAAGCCTGGCCGTGCCATCGTCGCCGCCGACAATGCCCAGCGGCGCGGACACCGCCTCGTGCCAGATTGCATCGGCTGTCAGCGAAATCGACCGCGCCGGCCAGCACATTGGCTGCAGGCGGCCGAGTATGTTGCAACTGGTCCAGCGGGTCGCCGCATAGGCGCTCGACACGCCGACCACGCATAGCAGCGCCAGCACCGCCAGCCGGCGCAATTCCGTTGGTCCCAGCCGCCGGCCCAGAAGCGCGATCGCCAGGACGCCGACGAGATTGTACATCGTCGCGCCCCAGGCTTCGCCGGTTCCGGTAAACAGCGACGCGACCATGATCAGGAGCGCCGGCCCTAGACCTATCCATGCCAGGTAGACAACCGCGCGCCGCTCGGGAGCGGGGTAGGCCGGCAACGGGTCTTGCACGGGCCTGGGCTGCCGTCGCAACAGGCCGGAAATAGCCAGAACGACGGGAACAGCAGCAAGCCCGGCAAGCTGAACGCCGATATAGTAAAGCCGGGCGCGGTTGGCGATCACCCAGGCGTTACGATGCTCGGCATAGGTCAGCGGCAGGAAATCGAGGCGGACGAGTTCCACCGCCAGCGGCGCCACGATGCCAAGAAAAACCGCGAGGCCGAGCCACGGCCATGGCGTGGCGAGCCGGCTTCGGGCACGGGTGTCGCACAAAATCCAGATGCCGCCGAAGGCCAGCAGCAGAGCCGTCGAGAACTTGGCGTAGAGCCCAACGCCGGCAACGAGGCCGAGGGCGAGCCACCAGCCCGGCCGCCCGTCGCGCGCCGCGCGCCATAGCAGCCAAGAGGTCGCGGCCCAGAAAGGCATCTGCGCGTAGTCATGGTTGAATTGCGGGGTGGGCCAGCCGAAGAAATAGATCGCGGGCATCAACAACACGGCGGCGAGCGCACGGGTCGGGCCCATGATGTCGCGCGCGAGCAGATAGACCAGGACGAAAGTCGTCGAGACCATCAGCTGCGACAGCATGTATTGCGGCCAGCGGAACGAGCCGGTCAGGAGATGGCTGATCTCGAGCAGCCAGCAGGGGAGCTGTGGGTGCTTGTAGGTCAACAGCACCCATTCGCGACCCCACAGGAAACCTTCGACGACGTCGCGTGGCGGTCCAACATTGACGATCGCCGGCATCACGGTCCAGCAGGCGATCTGGATCAGGCACAAAAGCGCCAGCAATCGCCATGGGTGCCGGACCAGGCTGTTCCAGATCGAAGACAGATCGTCTTCAGCCGCGGCCGCGGCAGGCCAGACATTCACGGATTCGCTGGTTCTCGACATGCGGGCCTAAAATCACACCGGTGGATTGCTGAACAGTCCGATAGCAAAAGCTTACGAAAATGTATGCTGCCGCAACATTGTAAAGCCAAGATTGCTATGGAACCCGTCGCCGGCGCTTCGGGCAGGGACCGCCGGCTGATCGTTGCCGGAGCCGGCCCAGGGGCGCCGCCGTTCCAGCAATACAGGTGCCTCCATGCGCCACCAGCATGCCGTCATTCATCACCGCGGGCTCGATTTCTGGTCGGCGCGCGCCGCGGTTCTCGTCATCATCTGCCTTCAGCTTCTGGTCATCAACAACCTGTCCTTCGGTCCGCGCTGGCTCGCCCCGACGGTGGAAGCGGCGCTGCTGGTGCCCCTGTCGATCGCGACGGCCTGGACGCAAATGGCGACGCGCAAGGCAGTCGATCACGAGCATTGGTACGCGATCGGCCAATTGCGCCTCTATATCCGCCGCACGGCATTGGTGATGACCGGCGTCATCAGCATCATGAATTGCGGGTCGCTGGTTTACCTGGTGCGGGCGCTGCTGGAAGGGCATGCCGGCGCCGGCACGACGCTGCTCGTCGACGCGCTCAACATCTGGGTCACCAATGTGATCGTCTTTGCGCTGTGGTTCTGGAGCACCGACCGGGGCGGTCCGCCTACCTGTGGTCTGGTCAAGCGTGCGCAGGCCGACTTCCTGTTCCCGCAAATGACGCTGCCCGATCGCGAGATACAGGGCTGGCTGCCGGGTTTCGTCGACTATGTCTTCCTGGCCTTCACCAATGCCACGGCCTTCTCGCCGACCGACACCTTGCCGCTCACGCAGCGCGCGAAGCTGCTGATGATGGCCGAGGCGATGATCTCGCTGTTGACGATCGCGCTGGTGGCCGCGCGGGCGGTCAACATCCTGGCCTAACAGGAACTTCAGCGGCGCTCCCAGCGCATGACGGCCAGTCGCGAATCGGCAAAGGCGGTGCGTGAGAATTCGAGCCGCTTGTCCGGGAATTCGCAGATTGCCTGCAGGCCGAAAGAGCCGATCCGGATGCGCCAGGTCTGCGGCTCCAGCGGCTTGGCCTTGGCAAAGCCCTTGCACGTCAAAAGCGCGATGTTGGCGCCCTTCGGATCGCGCACCGAGCGATAGCGGATCGCCTGCAGTTCGGCCTCGCGGGCGACATCGGCGATCGCCTGACAGGCGGTGTAGTCGGTGGGGTGCGTCCAGGCCTTCTCGTCGCGATCGAGCGGCGGCCGTGCCAGGTCGATCGCGCGATCGCATTTCATCGCGGCGGCGAAGGCGGTGTATTCCGCGGCGTCGTTCGGCCATGGTGTCGCCGGCGATTCCGCGAAGAACAGCAAGCGGTAGAAGGCCATTTCCGCCACCGCCGTCAGCACCGTCTCGGCGGCATAGTAGACGCCTTTGGTCTTGCCGGCGCGGCGGAAGCGCGAGCCGTACGGGTAGACGGAGCCATAGCGAAAAGGCGTCGCCAGCAGGTAATGGAGATGGCGGCATTCCATCGGGATCTGCGGCTTGGTGTCCTCGATGAGGTCCTCCAGCAGCGCCTGCTCGTCGAGTGTGTCGACGAGCTTGAGGGTCGAGACACGGTGCTGCGCCTCGACCATCCGCCAGTATTTGCCTTCGAGCTTGACGGCCTCAGACGAGAGCGCGCCGGGAGTCCAGGTAGGCAATGACATCGACAAGTCCGGCAATCGTCAGGATTTTCTCGAGCGGCGTGCCGTCGAGCGTGGTGTTGGGGCTCTTCAGCCACGCCCGGGCGACGGTCTCGTCGCCGCCGACGATGGCGTCGAGCGAGCGGAACAGGCGAACGAACAGCACCGCCAGCTCGAACGGCTTGGTGCCGCGTTCAAGCAGGAATTCCTGCCGGCGCATACGCGAGACCGTCGCTTCCGACACGCCGATGACCAAAGCGAGCGTCCTGGCGGTGATGTCGAGCAGGTCGGCCGCGCGCAGCGTGGCCTTGGTGATGACGGCGTTTTCGGCCGCCGTCGCGGCCGCGACTGGACGTTGCATGAGCGCACCCTTTTCATTTCTGTGGAAAATATAGTCCACAAAAATTCGTCTGGAAAGAGGCGTGTCAGTCTTTCTTGTAAAGCAGCCAGCCCTTGGCGGGGCGGCCCGCCGTCGTCGAATGCCTGGTGACGCGGTTGCGGCCGCCGACCTTGGAGCGATAAAGTGCCCGGTCCGCCTTGGTGTAGAGGTCTTCGGGGCTTTCCGCCTCCGAAGCCATGCAGATACCCAGCGATACGGTAACGGTGCCGTAGTTGATGCCGCTCTGGCTGCTGGCGAACGGGGTCTGCTCGATGAGCGCGCGGATGCGCTCGGCGATCTCGTAAGTGGCTTCCTCGCTGGCGCCCTCGACGATAAGCGCGAACTCCTCGCCGCCGGTGCGCGCGACAAATATGTCGGAACGCACGCTGGACTGGAAGATCTCGGCGATGATCTGGAGGATCCTGTCGCCGACCGGATGGCCGTAGCGATCGTTTATATCCTTGAAATGGTCGATATCGGCAAGGATCAAGGCGTTGAACAGGATGCCGCAATTGCTGTTGTAGATCCGGGTGATCTCCTTGTCGAAGGCGCGGCGGTTCCACAGCTGCGTGAGCGGATCCGTGTCGGCCAGCCGCTTGTATTCCTCGAGCTTCGACTTGACGCTTTCAAGCTCGGCCGTCTTTTCGCTGAGCGTGCTGGCGATCTGGCGGCCGTGGTCGATCGTCGAGTTGGTGGCGGCCGACATCGCGCCGGCGATCTTTTGCAGGAGCTCTTGAGAAAGCAGGCTGCGATTGCTTAGGCCGCTCGATGTCTCGTCGAGGATGCGGCCGTACTTCTCGATATGCGAGTGCTCATTGCGCAACAGCATGGCAATGTCCTCAAGCTCCTTGGCCACCATCTCGCGGGCGTGCTCGACAATGGTGGGGCCGTGGTGCTGCGGGAAGAAGGTCCGCCCGATGCGATCGAGGTCCTCTTGGGTGGGACGGTTGCTCAACGAGACGACGGCAAGGCTGATCTCGCGATTGCTGCCGCTCAGCGCCTCGTAGAAGATTTCATAGTTGCGCGGCAGGCCGAGCACGCCGAGCTGTCGCATCGTCGCCACGACGGTGCTGGCGATGTCGGTATTCCTGTCGGTCGAAATGGCTGCCGGCTGCATGTTGTTTTCACTTCCCCTTCAGTGCGACCGGAGACCTGCCACCGCCGGGAGTCGCTTACGCGGGGATTTGAATCAGAATTGCGGTTGCGATGGCGCGTCCCCAACACGACCATTGCTTGTGGGAAGCATAAATGCGGTCCCGCTAAAGTTTCCTTAATAGCCGGCATTTCCTCATTGTCTCTGCTACCACAGGGTGCAAAGCGGGTGCAGGCGCGGCTTCTGAAACGCGTCGCTCCGGTGTCGCATTTGCCGGTGCCCAGCCATTTCAAAACTGAAATTCTATTCCGCAAAGAACGGGACAGATGATGTCGACGGAGGCCGGAATGGACGAAAACCATAGCGGATCGTGCCTGTGCGGGGCGGTGCGTTTCAGGACGAGCGGGCCGTTGCGCGGCGTCGTCTATTGCCACTGCTCGCAGTGCCGCAAGCAGAGCGGGCATTTCTACGCGGCGACCAATGTTCCAGATGCCAATATCGCGATTACCGGCGCGGAAAACCTCACCTGGTACGAAGCCTCCGATTTTGCCAAGCGCGGCTTTTGCAAGACATGTGGATCGGCGCTGTTCTGGAAGCCAAGGGACAACGCGTATGTGTCGGTTCTGGCCGGGTCTTTCGACGAACCGACGAGCCTACAGGGCGACTGCCACATCTTCGTCAGCGACAAGGGCGATTATTATTCGATCGAGGATGGGTTGCCGCAGTTCGAGAAATCAACGCCGTCGATAAAGGTCGCGGACGGATGAATTTTGCGGCGGCTGCCTTATTCCCTTGATCCCGCCATTGCGATATCCCCTGCCGGTGACTCGCAAAGGGGCAGAGGCATGCAGCGGCTGATCGATGCTTTCATCAATTCGGTGCGGGCTTTCCGCAAGCTGGCCGCCCACGAAAAGGCGTTCCAGCAGGAATTGCTGTTGCTTGCTCTTGCCTTGCCGGCCGGCTGGTTCATCTCGGTCTCCTGGCGCGGCTATGCCCTGCTGATCGGCGCGGTGCTGCTGCTGATCATGGTCGAAGTGCTCAACACCGGTATCGAGGCGGCCTGCGACGCGATCTCGCGCGAGTTCCACATCGACATCCAGCTTGCCAAGGATTGCGGCTCGCTGGCGGTGCTGATTTCGATCGTGATCGCCGGCGGCGTCTGGGGCGTCGCCCTCATCGAACGCCTTGTCGGCGCGCCGATCTGATCCTCGCGGATTGATCACGATCCCGCCCGGTTTTCCCTGGCGCGTTCGCGCTTCGCGAAGTGATGGCCTACCAACCAGGCGACCACGGCGACAACGATGCCGACCCCAAGGGCGATGAGCAGGCGCTCATGGCGAGCAAACGCCTCGCCCACCATGTGCTCCGCGCCCAGGCCGAAGACATAGCCTATGCCGCTGAACAGGGCCGCCCAGGCCGCGGACGAGATGGCATTCAGGATGACGAAACGCGGCATGGACACGGTCGACAGGCCGGCGGCGATGCCGCCGACCAGGCGCATGCCGTAGATATAGCGGTTGGTCAGCACGAAAATATTGGGATGGGTGTTGAGCAGGCGGTAGGCGCGGCTGAAGCCCGGACGCCTGCGCAACAGTCTCACATAGCGATGTTCGGCGAAGCTGCGCCCCATGGTGAAGAAGAAGGTGTCGCCGGCGAAGGCGCCGACAAAGGCGGCGAGGAAAGTCTGCCACAACACGAAAACATGCTGATGAGCGAAGAAGCCGCCGAGGATCGCGGCGCTTTCGCCTTCGGCGACGCAACCCAGGAAGACCGCGATCAGCCCATATTGCTCGATGAAATGGTGGATGGTCTCGCTCATTCTGTTGCGGACCGCGCCGACAGTTTTTCGTCGATACGCCTGATCTGCTCGGCCATGCGCAGGATTTCGTCACGCATGCCGATGATCTCGCTGTGGCGCAACTCGTCGAGCTTTTCATGCAGGGCCATGATCTCGATCTCGGCCTTCAGATTGACCTCGTAGTCATGCGCCGCGTCGATGCGGTCGCGCTCGGTCTGGCGGTTCTGCGACATCATGATCACCGGCGCCTGGATCGCCGCCAGCATCGACAGAACAAGGTTGAGGAATATGAAAGGATAGGGGTCGAAGGCGTCGCGCGTGAGCAGCCAGACATTGCCGACGGTCCAAATAACGAGAAAGGCAAGGAAGCCGAGGATGAACGACCAGGAGCCGCCGATCCTGGCGATGCTGTCGGCGACGCGGTCGCCATAGGTCTCGTGGAAGGCGACGGCCTTGTTGGTGTCGCGCGCGATGGTGGTGCGCTCGAGCGTCGACTGGAGCACGCGGCTCTCGAGCGGACCGAAACCGTCCGGCTTTCGCTTGAGCAAACGGTTCGCCATGTCCTCGACGATCTTGTTCATCTGCCTTCTCCTTCGGCCGGGCGTCGATAGAGGTAGAGGCTGCCGGGCCGGACGTGAAGTGCTAGATTGCGGCGAACAGGCGAGGAAAACGATGCTCGAATTCCAGAAAATCCACGCGCGGGCGGCAAAGCGCAAGGGCGGAGAGGCGGTACTCGCTCCGCTGCTTGGCCCGGCGCCCGACAACACTGCGGTGGCGAAAATCCCTGACGACCGCATTCTCTCGACCATGGCCGAGCGCATTTTCGCCGCCGGCTTCGTGTGGCGCGTCATCGAACAGAAATGGCCGGGTTTCGAGGAAGCGTTCCTCGGCTTCGAACCGAAGCGGCTCTTGTTCCAGCCGGACGACTTCTGGCACGAGCTGGCGTCCGACAGCCGCATCGTGCGCAATCCGCAGAAGATCAAATCGGTGCGGGACAATGCCGCCTTCGTCGATCGCGTCTCGAAGGAACATGGCAGCTTCGGCAAATTCATAGCCTCCTGGCCCGCGGACGATCAGGTCGGCCTGACCGCTTATCTGGCCAAGCATGGCAGCCGGCTCGGCGGCAACACCGGACAGTATTTTCTGCGCTGGATGGAATGGGACACGTTTGTCGTCTCCACCGACATGGCGGCGGCCTTGCGCGACGCCGGCCTCGATATCGCCGAGAACCCGACCTCGAAGCGGGATCTCGACAAGATCCAGGCACAGATCAACCGATGGTCGGCCGAGACCGGCCTGCCGCGCCGCCACATCTCGCGCATCCTGGCGATGTCGATCGGCGAAAACCGGTCGGCAGAGGCGTTGCGCGAGTACATGGGCGATTAGGCTGAGCGCATTCGTGCGCACCTTGGATTGGCACAAGCAATCGCCATTGCGGGGCGATTTCAGCCACGCTAAATCCGTTCCATGACCAAGACCGCTCCCGATATCCTGCGCATCGCCGTTGCCCAGCTCAACCCGACCGTCGGCGACGTTGCCGGCAATCTGGCCAAAGCGCGCGAGGCGAGGGCGGACGCGGCGCGCCAGGGCGCCGATCTGGTGCTCTACACCGAGCTCTTCCTTGCCGGTTATCCGCCGGAAGACCTGGTGCTGAAGCCGTCCTTCCTGAAGGCTTGCGAGAAGGCGGCGCAGGATTTCGCCAAGGACACGGCCGACGGCGGCCCCGGCGTCATCATCGGCACGCCGCTGAAGCGCAAGACCGGCACGCATAATTCCATCGTCTTCGCCGACGGTGGCAAGATCATCGCCGAGCGCTACAAGCTCGATCTGCCGAACTATGGCGAGTTCGACGAGAAGCGCGTGTTCCAGGCCGGACCGGAGCTGCAGGGGCCGGTCAATTTCCGCGGCGTGCGCATCGGCGTTCCGATCTGCGAGGACATCTGGGGCGACATCGCCGTCTGCGAGACGTTGGCCGAAAGCGGCGCCGAGATCCTGCTGGTGCCGAACGGCTCGCCCTATTACCGCGCCAAGATCGACGTCCGCCACCAGATCGTCATCAGGCAGGTCATCGAAACCGGCTTGCCGATGATCTACGCCAACCAGCTCGGCGGACAGGACGAGCTGATCTTCGACGGCGCGTCGTTTGCAATAGGTTCCGACAAGACGCTCGCCTTCCAGATGAGCCAGTTCGAGGACGCGGTCGACGTCACCACCTGGAAAAGAAAGGGAGACAGCTGGATCTGCTCGGAAGGTCCTATGTCGAAGATCCCCGAGCGCGAAGAGGCCGATTATCGCGCCTGCATGCTCGGCCTGCGCGACTACGTCAACAAGAACGGTTTCAAGAACGTCGTGCTCGGTCTCTCCGGTGGTATCGACTCGGCAATCTGCGCGGCTTTGGCCGTCGATGCGCTGGGCGAAGAGCGGTTGCGGACCGTCATGATGCCCTACCGCTATACGTCGAAGGATTCGCTGAAGGACGCCGAGGACTGCGCCAGAGCGCTCGGCTGCCGCTACGACATCGTGCCGATCTCCGAGCCGGTCGAAGGCTTCAAGCACGCGCTGACCCAGCTCTTCGAAGGCACCCAGGAAGGCATCACCGAGGAGAACCTGCAGAGCCGCGCCCGCGGCACGATCCTGATGGCGATCTCCAATAAGTTCGGCTCGATGGTGGTCACCACCGGCAACAAGAGCGAGATGTCGGTCGGCTACGCCACGCTTTACGGCGACATGAATGGCGGCTTCAACCCGATCAAGGATCTCTACAAGATGCAGGTCTATGCGCTGTCGCGCTGGCGCAATTCGCACGTGCCGCCGGGCGCGCTTGGACCCTCTGGCGAGGTCATCCCGAACAACATCATTGACAAGGCGCCGTCGGCGGAGCTGCGCGAGAACCAGACCGACCAGGATTCGCTGCCGCCCTATCCGGTGCTGGACGACATTCTGGAATGCCTGGTGGAGAACGAGATGAGCGTCGACGACATCGTCGCGCGCGGCCACGACCGGGCCACGGTGGCACGCGTCGAGCACCTGCTCTACATCGCCGAATACAAACGCCGCCAGGCGGCGCCCGGCGTCAAGATCACACGGAAGAATTTCGGCCGCGACCGCCGCTATCCGATCACCAACCGGTTCCGGGATCGCGGCTAGTCCGCGAGATTGCGCCGCGCATGCAGGATATCGAAATCAGTTTCGACCTGTCGCGGATCGATTTCCGGGCGACCTCCGACCAGCTCATGCAAAGCTATTGGGGAGCGTCGCGAACCGACGAGGCGAACCGTCGCGCCTTCGACAATTCGCTTTGCGTCGGCGCCTATCTCGACGGCAGGCAGGTCGGCTTCGCCCGCGCGATCACCGACTACACGGTCTTTGCCTATCTTGCCGACGTCATCGTCTGGCCGGAGCGTCGTGGGCATGGCATCGGCAAACGGCTTGTGCAGGCACTGCTAGATCATCCCGATATGAAGACGGTTTCTCATTGGAGCCTCACGACCAGCGACGCTCACAGCCTCTACCAGAAGTTCGGATTCCGGGCGGAAGGGCGCTACATGCGACTGGATCGCTCACCCGCTGCCTGAGGCTTGGCCACAACCCGCCGTTGTTGCAAATTCGTCTCAGTGCTTGGACCAGATGCCATTTCCGTGACGGGCCGACTTGGCGATCGGCTGATGCCTCCCTATAAGGGCGTTTCCGCGATTCCCTTCCGGGAGGACCGTATGGCAGGATTTGACATCGTTACGCGAGGCCGCGAGGCCTAGGTCGGCGCCGGCGCTCCGAGGGTTTCTCGGAGAGCCAGACGCGGAACAGGCGTTTGCCGCTGCCGGTCGCCGCCTTCGGGCGGGCGGCCTACCATACTGAACCTCCCGCTTTCAGAGACGCAACGCGCGGACGCGGGTTTTCCAATTTGATTTTACCGGGACCGGGCTCGTTTGCGCCTGGATGACATCATGGCTCGTTTCAAGATCGATCTGCGCGCGAGCGCCTTTCGCAGTGTGCTTGGTTTTACGTTCAGTCACTGGCGCCACCAGCCGTGGCGGCTTTCGCTCATCATGGGCGCCTTCCTGCTCTCGACGCTCGCCGACGTGCTGACACCCTTTTATTCAGGCCGCCTGGTCGATGCGGTGGCCAGCGGCGCCGGAACCGACGCAGTCGCCTGGAATGCGGCGATGACGGCGTTCTCGACCCTGATGGTGTTGGCGCTGGCAGGCGTCGTGCTGCGCAACGCCGCCTTCCTGTGGATCGTCGAGCTGACGCTGAAGATGATGTCGGACATTGCCGCCGATGCCTTCCATCGGGTGCAGCGCTTCTCGACGGACTGGCACGCCAACAGCTTTGCCGGATCGACGGTGCGCAAGATAACGCGCGGCATGTGGGCGCTGGACCTGCTCAACGACACGATCCTGATCGCGCTTCTGCCGTCGGTCGTCATGCTCGTCGGTTCGACGCTGCTGCTCGGCTGGTTCTGGCCGCTGATGGGGGCTGTGGTGGCCGCCGGTTCGGTGCTGTTCATCGCGGTCACGGCGATGCTGTCGCTCGGCTATGTCGCGCCTGCCGCGCGGCTCGCCAACAGCTGGGACACGCGGCTGGGCGGCTCGCTGGCTGACGCGGTGAGCTGCAATGCCGTCGTCAAGGGCTTCGGCGCGGAGGCGCGCGAGGAAGCGCGGCTGGCGCGCGTCGTCGCCAAATGGCGCCTGCGCACCGGACGCACCTGGATGCGCGGCACCGCCAACGGCACTACGCAAGGGGCGCTGCTGCTCCTGATGCGTGCGGCGGTGATCGGTCTTGCTCTCATGTTGTGGGCCTGGGGCCAGGCAAGCGCCGGCGACGTCGCCTTCGTGCTGACCTCGTTCTTCGTGCTGCAGGGCTATCTGCGCGACATCGGCACGCATATCCGCAACCTGCAGCGCTCAATCAACGACATGGAGGAACTGGTCGACTTCCAGTCCGAGCCGCTCGGCATCGAGGACCGCCCCGGTGCCCAGCCGATCCGGATCACCGATGGGCACATCGCCTTCGACAAAGTGACGTTCCACTATGGCAGTCACCTTCTGCCGCTCTATCGCGATTTCTCGGTCGATATCGGGGCCGGCGAGCGTGTCGGACTGGTCGGGCATTCGGGCTCGGGCAAGACGACCTTCGTCAAGCTGATCCAGCGGCTTTATGACGTGAATGCCGGGCAGATTCTGATCGACGGCCAGGATATCTCGCAGGTCGAGCAGGCGTCGCTGCGCAGCCAGATCGCCATCGTCCAGCAGGAGCCGATCCTGTTCCACCGCTCGCTTGCCGAGAACATTGCCTATGCCAGGCCCGGCGCCAGCCAGGCCGAGATCGAGCATGCGGCCAAACTCGCCAGCGCGCATGATTTCATCACCAACCTGCCCAAGGGCTATGGAACCCTGGTCGGCGAACGTGGCGTGAAATTGTCGGGCGGCGAGCGTCAGCGCGTGGCGATCGCCCGCGCCTTTCTGGCCGACGCGCGCATCCTGATCCTGGACGAGGCGACGTCGAGCCTGGATTCGGAATCGGAAGTGCTGATCCAGAGGGCGATGGAGCGGTTGATGATCGGGCGCACGACCCTGGTGATCGCGCACCGGCTCTCGACGGTGCGGGCGCTCGACCGGCTGCTGGTCTTCGATCGCGGGCGTATCGCCGAGGAAGGTTCGCATGACCACCTGATCCGGCTGAACGGCGGCATCTACCGGCGGCTGTTCGAGCGTCAGGCGCTCGAATTGACCAAGGGCCTCGTGGCCTGAGGAAAGGGGACTGCGCCCGGCTCCGGCCGGGCGCAGCCGGAGCATCGTCTTCGGAGCGATCCGCCTGCCAACTCGACTGTTACAACCGCCTTCACGTTATGCGGATATGGCTGCATAATGTTCTATTCAATTTTCTTTCTATACATTGAATATTTTAGTAGTTGCTCTCTTAAATTTGATCGTCTCGCGCTTTTTGAAGCAACATTTGTCGTATATTTACAGAAAAGCAAATCGGATGCGATAGACGCTGGCCTCCAGGATTTTTTGTTTCTGTAGGAATGCCGGTTGAACGGAGATTTTCTTTGGGAAGCATGACCGGCCCGGGAAAGGCGGCCGCGCCGTCGACGCTGGAATCCCAGCATGGCTCGGTTCGGCCTTTGGCCGCCGGGGATCTCGAGCACGTCGCCGCGCTATTCCTGATGAAGTTCCGCCATCGTCGCCTCCAGCGCGATCGCGCGATCGCGCAGACGGCCGACTACATGAGGGAGCTTTACCTTGATGGGGATGAGAGCAAGGCTCTTGTCCAGATCGATCCGCAGGGCCGCCTGGGTGGCTTCATGGGCGTTCTGAAAGCCCGCTACGAGCTCAACGGAAGCGCATTGAACGCGGCCATCATCGGTCCCTTCATGACCGACTCAAATACCGATCACGGTTGGGCCGGGCCGCAATTGCTGCGTACCCTGCATCAAGGCGAATTCGATCTCTACCTGACCGACTCCGCCAACCGCACATCCTTGGCCTTCGCGCGTCCGATGAAGTATCAGCTCCTGCCGGTGCACTGCCTGGAATGGACCTGTGTTTTCCGGCCGGGCGCCATGGCCGCCGCCGCGCTGCGCCGTAAATGGCCCGGGCTGCCCCGCCTTGCGCTCGATCCCTGCGTGAGAGCATTCGACGCTCTTGCAAGAAGAAGATTCGAGCCATCGGCCCAGCACTCGTCTTCCCAACGGATCCACCGGGAACCGATCGATGCGGTCCGATTTGCGGAGCGACTGCCAATCCTCATGACCGATTACTCCCTGCGACCGAGTTGGAAGGACGGCGAGTTGCCGCGGCTGCTTGCGCTGGCGGCCGAGAAACGAGCGGACGGGCCACTCCATTTCGGCGGGACCTACGACGAAACGGGCAAGATGCTGGGCTGCTACGCTTTTTATGGGCAAGCCGGCGGCGTCGCGAACCTGCTGCAAATCCAGGCGTCCGGATCCCACTGGGGCGCGACGCTGGATGCTCTCATCGCGGCGGCGCGGGATATGGGTTGCGTGGGCATTGCCGGGCAGTCCCAGAGCCGATTCATGCCGCAGCTCTTCGGCCACCAGCATGTGTTCTTCCGCTATGCCGGGGGAACGATGGTCCGCTCGCGCATTGCCGAGGTCGCGGAAGCGGTCCGCTCCGGCGACATCTTCATCGGCGGATTGATGGGCGATCGTTGGACCCGGCTCAGTTCCGATGATTTCGGCCGCGTCTGATGATCCTGCGATATGACGCCATTCCGGATGGAAGGCCACGGCGAAGTTAGTTCCCCAGAAGAGGGATTTTGACCCGTCGGCTCTGTTTGCGTTTGGCAGGGGCATGCGTTGGAGATTGGCCTAAACGCCCGTCGCGATCGTCATTCCAGGGCGAAGCAGGAGCGAAGCTCCGTCGCGAAGACCCTGGAATGACGAGGTTGGGGCGGCTTCGACAATCCCCGGCGTTTGCGCTGAAATCCTGCACAAGGCAACGACAGCCCTTCAAAATCCCTGTGTCGGGGAACTAGCCGCTTCACACTTTTCCTGAAATTGCTTTGAATCAGGCGAATTTGCGCGGCGCGGCGCAGAAGCTGGCGATGATCTGGCAAAGGTCGGGCTCGTTGACCATGCGGACGGCTTCGTTCGGGCCAACCCATTTGCGCGTTCGTGCGCGCTTCTCTTTCCAGCGATCCGCGACACGGTCGACATGCAGCGGAAAGACCAGGACCTCGCAAGGCACTTCCTCGCCGGAGGCGAGGACTTTGGCATAGAAATAGCGACCGGCTTCAAGATGCGATACCTTGCCGCGCAACCCGGCTTCCTCGCCTGCTTCACGGGCAGCCGCCTCGCAAAGCGGCTCCCTGGCCTCCGGCCAGCCCTTGGGCAGCACCCAGCGCCCGGTGTCGCGGCTGGTGATCAGCATGATCTCGACGCCGTTCTCGCCCTCGCGCCACGGCAAGGCGGCAACCTGCAGGCGACAAGGCGCGACGCCGAAGAGCCGCCGGACTCTTTCGGCCATCTGGTTGTGCGTCGTTGGCCTCGTCAACATGGTAAGAAGCTGCCCCAAGCCTCCAGAATCGTTTTGCCACCTTACGAATCTTAGGGCGAATTGTGGGCTTTAAAAGTAAAAAACTTCACTCCACCGGAAAACCCCACCAGAAAAAGTCAGTCTCGCAAAGTAGTCGTGCCCGTCAACTCGACTACGCGACGCCGTTTGAGGCAGATTCTCTGGAAAATATGATGGCCGTTCAGCCGGCGTGATCGTCCGCGATCGGCTTCTGATAAGTGAAGCCCATGTCCCAGGGAAAGTAGATCCAGGTGTCCTGGCTGACCTCGGTGACGAACGTGTCGACCAGCGGCCGGCCCTTCGGCTTGGCATAGACGGTGGCGAAATGCGCCTTGGGCATCATGGCGCGCACGATACCGGCCGTCTTGCCGGTATCGGTCAGGTCGTCGATGATGAGCACGCCGGCCCCGTCATCGGCGAGCAGCGGCGGCGAAATCTCCTTGAGAACCTGCAGCTGACCCTGGCTGGTATAGTCATGGTAGGAGGCGACGCACACCGTCTCGATGACGCGGATGCCGAGCTCGCGCGCGATGATGGCCGCGGGCACCAGGCCGCCGCGGGTGATGCAGACGATTGCTTTCCACTGTCCCTTGTTGGCGCCGGACAGCCGCCAGGAAAGCGCGCGGGCATCGCGGTGGAACTGGTCCCAGGAGACGGGAAAGGCTTTTTCGGGAAGGGACATGGTTCGCACTCCGCAAGGCGCGCCGTGGCGCGCAGAAACACTGGAATGCAGGCGGAATTAGCCGGAAAGCGCCAGGCTTGGCAAGGGCAGGGCCGGCGATGGCTGTGGACTCAGGAAATACACCCTAACGCGACAGGAAAGCCGCCACGTTCGTGGTGCGCAGCACCGTGCGGGTGACGCCGCCGAACAGAAGCTGGCGCAGCCAGGAGTGGCTGTATGCGCCTAGCACCAGAAGATCGGCGCCGGATTCTGCGATCCTGGCCTGAATCATGTCGTCAACCGAAGTGCCGCCGGATTTCTGCACGCAGACGCTGACATTGGCGCCGTGGCGAGACAGCGCCGCGGCGATCTCGGCGCCGGCGGCTTCCGGAGATTCATCCAGCGTCTCCGGCGGATCGATGACGAGAATGTCGGTCTTGTCGGCCTCGGCGATGAAGGGCAGGGCATCGAACGCGGCGCGGGCCGCTTCCTTGCTGCCGTTCCAGGCAAGCAGCACACGTCTGAAGGTGGTGACCAGCGGTCCGCCATGGGGCACGACCAGCACCGGCCGGCCGGCGTCGTAGACCAGCGTGTCGACGTCGGCGCTCGGGTCGCCGCCGGCATCGCGCTGCGCGGCGATGATCAGATCGGCGGCGCGCACGCTCGATATGCCGGTCAGCGCGCTGTCGCCGGAGAAGCTCTCCAGGCTTCGCCATTCGAAGGACAGGCCGGATTCCTCGATCCGCTGCAGGAAATAGGCCTGCAACTTGTCGGCGCGTTCCTTGTTCATCTCGGCCGAGACCTGCAGGAATTCGGTATCCGGGAAGCCGGTGGCCGACGTGTAGGGCACGGGAAGCGCCTCGGCATGGATGCCGACGAGGTGGCTCTCGAACCTGTCGGCCAGCGGAATGGCGCAATCGAGCACGCGCTCGGCGTCCTGTTCGTTCTGTAAAATGGCGACGATTGTCTTGAAGCGCATGACCGGTCCCTCAATTGTCTTGCCTGCGCATCCGCGCGGCAAAGGGAACGCCTCAGCGCGTTGACTGGTTCCAGCCGAACCGCCGGGTCAGCCCGCCTCCGCGAACCTCGCCACCATCGCCTCGACGTCCTTGCGGGCAGCCTCGAGGGCTTCCTCGCTGCGGGCGCGGACGACGAGCTCGGTCCAGAACTTTCCGTCGCCATATTTGGGGTACGAGCCGATGATGGTGTCGGGATGCGCTTTTTGGATATCGGCCAGCGGCCCGCCGATCAGGCCTTCGCCGAACGGGCAATGCACGGTGGCCGACAGCATTTTTGTGCCGGCCTTGAGCGTCGGCACCACATTGTCGAGCATGGCCTGGAAGATCGACGGCACGCCGGCCATGACATGGACGTTGCCGATGCGGAAGCCCGGCGCGACGGAGACCGGATTGTCGATGTGGTCGGCGCCGCGCGGCATGCGCGCCATGCGCTTGCGCGCTTCGGTGAATTCGATGCCGCGCCCGGCATAGCTTGCCTCGAGCAGCGCGTAGGCCTTGGCGTCGTATTCGCAGGGCACGCCGAAGGCCTTGGCGATGGAGTCGGCGGTGATATCGTCATGCGTCGGGCCGATTCCGCCGGTCGTAAAAACATAGGTATAGCGGGCGCGCACGGCATTCACCGCGGCAACGATCTCGTCCTCCTCGTCGGGGACGATGCGCACTTCCTTCAGGTCGATGCCGATCGCGGTCAAGATGTCGGCGAGGTGGCCGATGTTCTTGTCCTTGGTGCGGCCGGAGAGGATTTCGTCGCCGATGACGAGCATGGCGGCGGTGACGATTTCAGGCATGGCGGGCTCCGGGGCAAAAGGTCGCCTGAGATAACGCGGCCGGCGGTCGGCCGCAATGTGAAAGCCCGATATCCGCTTGTGGCGGCGGCCGTTGCGGATATGGTGCGGTCGGTCGGCCTGGGGTGAAAGCATGCTGATATCGGTTGTCTCGTGGCTGGTTGCCGGCTTGCTCGTTGCGGTGGCCATCGTCGTGCTTGCCCTGATGGTTGCGACCTGGCGGATCGCGGCAAAGGCCGAAAGGCTGGTGCCGGCTTGCGGGAAATTCGTCGAGATCGACGGCAACCGCATCCACCTTGTGGACGAGGGCGACGGCAAGCCGATCGTCTTTGTGCACGGGCTCGGCGCCCAACTCCACCATTTCCGCCACACGCTGTTCGGGCGCTTCGGCGCCGGCTACCGGCTGATCGCGCTCGACCGGCCGGGCTCCGGCTATTCGGTTCGAGCAAGCGGCGCCACCGGCCGGCATTCTGTTCGGCGCCGGCGACCGGGTGATCGCCGAGGCCATGCATGGCGAACCGATGCTGGACAAGATCGGGGGCCTCGATTTCGAACGGGTCGAAGGTCTCGGCCACATGCCGCAATTTGCGGACCCCGAACGGGTCGTCGGCTTTATCCAGCGTATCGCCGAGCGCGCCTTCGCCAAGGTGGATTGATTTCGGCCGGCGGCTACAGCAATGCCTCGCGGCTCTTCACGCGGCGTCACGCAAAAGTGTCGGACATTCTGTCCCACCCGGAATTTCCAGGGGAACCTTCCCACCCAACCCAGGGTTTCGTTTTTGTCGCTGTGGGGCTGCGGTCCCACGAACTTTGCGATCAAGAGAATGGAGAAATCCGATGCTTACAAGACTTATTGCAGCTTCGGCGCTGGTGCTGGCCATGGGTGGCGCGGCCATGGCGCAGTCATCAGATGACTGGTGGTGGTGGCACCGCGACCATCGTCCCGACGTGAGCGAGCAGGTGGATCCCTATACCACAGGCAGCATCAACGGAAGCTCCGGGCTGGCCACCTACGGGAGTACCGGTGCTATCGGGCCATGCGCCGACACCACACCCGGTCCGGATGCCAACTCGCAACAGAACGTCAACGACCATTATTGCGGAAAGTAGCGCCGCATAGCCACCGGCGGCCGGTCTGAGGCCTTACGGCTTCGCCGGTCGCGGGGCGGTTCCAATTCTTAGTCGGAGACTTCGGTCTGCGGCCGGTCGCGGCCGTCGGCAAGCTCGTCATGCCACGTGCCTTCGGCGTCCTCATATTGGATGCCGTCGGTGGTACCGGCGACCTGCTGCTCGGACGAGGCGATCTCGGCGGCGCGCAGCGCCTCCTGGTGCGTGCGGAAAGTCTCGGAAAACGTTGAGCCGACCTTGTAGGCCCAGCCGCCATCATGCTCGACGATCTTGTAAGTCAGCTTCGCCATGGAATCCTCCGGTTAAGAAGCATGCTCAGTGCAGCTTTCCGTCGGGCAGCCTGTCGTCGGGAACCAGAACTTCCGATTCCCTGGCCGCCTCGACAAGGGCGCGACGTGCGTCCGCTGTCGAACGATAACCTTCTAGCGCTTTGAGGCAAGTGTCGAGAGCATCACGATGGCGATCGCCGCGATTGAGCGGCCAAACGGTCATCAGGCACTCGGCGGCCTCGCGGGTGCTGCTTATATGGCGGTATTTGCCGACATGGCCGAGTTCGACCACCACCGGCTTTTCAAAGGGTTTGTTGTCCATCATGGCCGCCAACGTAAAGCGGCCAAATTGGTTGCAGTTGTGACGAGGATCCTGCGCCCAAACGTCTCAGGACCCTGCGGATTTCCGGTTTTGTTTTGACGCAATTCCGGACGGAAGGTCACGGCGAAGCCGCCGAGCCTGACCCTGTCGCACTTTTCCTGGAATTGCTTTAGCCGGCGGCCTTCATCCAATGCCGCATCGTCGTCACCGAGCGCGCCAGTTGCGGCGCCGGATGGATTTCCTCGCCGAAGGCCGCCGCCGCGCGCCAGCCCCAGCGCGGGTCGGCGAGGAATGCACGCGCCAGCGCCACCATGTCGGCATGACCGTCGGCAACGATCGCCTCGGCCTGGCTCGGGTCGTCGATCAGTCCCACGGCGCGCGTCGGGATGCCGGCGCCCTTGCGCACGGCTTCCGCCAGATGCACCTGGTAGCCGGGGCCGGGCGGCACCTGCTGCAGGGGCGAATTGCCGCCGCTGGAGCAGCACAAATAGGCGACGCCCTCGGCCTTCAGCGCCTTGGCCACCTCGATCGCGTCCTCGACGTCGAAACCGCCTGCGACCCATTCCTTCACCGAAAGGCGCGCCCCCAGCATCATGGACGGGGCGGCCTTCCTCACCGCCCTTGCGATTTCGAGAACGAAGCGCATGCGGTTTTCCAGCGACCCGCCCCAGCGGTCCGTCCGCTGATTGGAGAGCGGCGAGAGGAACTGGAAGATCAGATAGCCATGCGCGGCGTGCAGTTCGGCAAAGTCGAAGCCGGCGCGTTCGGCGCGCACCGCCGACTGCGCAAAACGGGCAATGAGTTCCAGGATCTCGTCATCCTCCAGCGCATGCGGCACATTCCAGCCCGTGTCATAGGCGATGGCGGAGGCCGAAACCGTCTGCCAGGGGTCTTCGCCAGGCTGCAGCGGACCGCCGCCTTCCCAAGGTTTGCGGTTGGAGGCCTTGCGGCCGGCATGGGCAAGCTGGACGCCGAATTTCGTGCCGGGCGCGGCGACGCGTCTGGCGGCGTCGAGCGTGCGCTTGGCGGCCGCCTCGTTGTCGTCGGAATAAAGCCCGAGGCAGCCGTGCGAGATGCGTCCGCGCCGCTCGACATCGGTCATCTCGACGGTAACCATGCCGGCGCCCGACATTGCCAGGTTCATCCAATGATAGAGATGCCAGTCGCTGGCCGAGCCGTCCTCGGCCGAATACTGGCACATGGGGGCGACCGCGATGCGGTTGGAGAAGGTGAGGCCGCCGAGGGTGATCGGCTGGAAAAGCGATGACGTCATGAAACGGGCTCCTGGGAAGATACCGCTATCTAGGCAGTCGCGGCGCGTCGCACCAGACACGAGCCGGTGAAACGCCCGCTGGACCAGTCGGTTTCCAGGATTGCGCAGGCGCCGGTTCACCGCTAACGCTGCCCGCGGGCAGCACGGAGGTCGTCATGGAAGATCGCATTCGCATCCGTTCCGAGGAGGTCCTTTCGGACGACTGGGCGGTGCTGAAGAAGACGGTGCTCGACTATCGCCGCCGCGACGGGCGATGGGAGACACAGACCCGCCAGACCTACGATCGCGGCGACGGCGCGGTGATCCTGCCCTTCGATCCGCAGCGCTCGACCGTGCTCCTGGTGCGGCAGTTCCGGTTCCCGGCTTACGCCGTGGGCCATCGCGAGCCGCTGATCGAGGCCTGCGCCGGCTTGCTTGACGAAAACGATCCCGAAACCGCCATCCGCAAGGAAGCGGAGGAGGAGCTGGGTTACCACCTGAAGGATGTCGAGCGGCTGTTTTCGCCGTTCATGAGCCCGGGCAGCGTGACGGAACGGCTCTGGTTCTTCACCGCGCGCTATTCGCCGGCCGACTGCATCTCGGCCGGCGGCGGCTCACCGGAGGAAGGCGAGGACATCGAGGTTCTGGAAATGCCATTGGACGAGGCGCTGGCCGGTATCGCCGACGGCCGCATCGTCGACGCCAAGACGATCATCCTGATCCAGCATCTGAAGCTCAATCCGATCAAGGTTTGACTCTGTCTCGGCTGCGATGCTTCGGCGTTCGGTGGCCTGCCAGCCGAAGCTCGAAGAGCGAGGGGTGGTGCGGACGACGGGAATCGAACCCGTACGATCAGAGATCGAGGGATTTTAAGTCCCTTGCGTCTACCAATTCCGCCACGTCCGCAGGCGTGCCCCTTTTCAAATGCCTGATATGAGCCGTCAAGCGATGTTTCCGATCGTCCGCAGTTTGCGCGGGCGGCCATCGCGCAGGTTTAATATTAGTGATGTTTAAAATACAAAGCTCTCCAAACCGATCTCATTAGCGTTTGTCTGCGAGCATGTGGCCGGCTTTGATGGTGGAACCATGCGTGGGGCGGGCTGGATCAGAGGGCTACGGGAGGCGGAGGCGCGGCAGCTGCGCTCCGAGATCGATCGGCTCGAGCGGGGACTGATCGAGGCCGCCAATTCGAAGGCCAAATGGAACCTGCATGAAGTCGCGCACACGCTGCGCTGGCAAAAAGCGCGGCTGCGGCGGCTGGAGGAATGCCTCGAGGCGATGCCGGAGGGAAAGACCGTCTCGCGCCGATCCTGACCGGTCGCCCGCAACCTTTCGGCGAAGCATATCAGCCATGTTCGTCCGCTAGGTGGCAAAGTGGCGCGATCGCGGAATTACGGATTGCTGAAGGAGCGCTAGGTTTGGCCACGCGGCGGATCGATCCGCCGAGGCCGGCGTCTATCAGGCCCCTACCCATTCCCCCGCCCCCTGCGGGCGCCGGCCACCTGAATTTTCAAGAGATGCTGGAGAGGTGTTCCGCATCGTCGCGGCGCCACAAGCCTCAGAATTTATAGCTGAAATTCACGCCAAGCGTCTGTAGCTTCACGTCCTGATCGCGGTCGGCGAAGGTGTCCGGCGCATCGAAATGCTCCTTGCCGAAATCGTAGTAGCGGTATTGCGCTCCGACGACGACATTGTTGGTCAAGGCATAGTCGACGCCGGCGCCGAGCGTCCAGCCGGTGCTGGTGCGGGTTCGGGCAAAGGCCGAGCCTGCCGCTGCCTGCGAGGTTTCGATGCCGGCGAAAGCGACGCCGCCGATGCCATAGATCAGCACGCGATCCATGGCGTAGCCGGCCTTGGCATTGATCGATCCGAACCACTTGACGTCGGTGCCGAATGTGTTTCCCGGCCCGGCGTCGGCGGTGCCGTCGATCGACGCGTAGTTGAGATCGGCCTCGGCGCCGATCACAGCCTGGTCGAACTGCCAGAGCCCCGCGACATGGCCGCCGACGAAACCGCCGTTGATGTCGGGCTTCACCGAAAATGGGCCGCCATCATCGCCGGTGATTTCGGACCGGCCCCAGCCATAGCCGGCCTGCATGCCGGCATAATAGCCGGTCCAGTCGAAGCCGGCTGCGGTCATCGGCAGATCGCTACCCAGATCCGCCGCCCGGGCAGATCCGGACAGCAGGGCAAGAAAGCCGGCACTGGCGAACGTCAGTCGACGCATCGAGCGCTCCGAAATGGCGGTTTCGAACAACTCCTCGCAACAGACTAGCTCCATTCGCCACGAAACGGAATTGCATCTCTGCAACAGTGGTTTACGACCTGACGCTCTGGCTCCGGACGCCGACATTTGCCAAAGTGGCCCATGCAGAGGACTCGCCGATGACGAACGCCAAGCCGACAAGCGCCGCAAAGCCAAAGCCGTGGACGGAGGTGGCGACACATCTGGTCGACGTCGCGATGGGCCGAAAGCCGGCCGATCTGGTCATCCGCAACGGTCGCTGGGTGAACGTCCATTCGGGCGAGATCATCCCCGGCACCGATATCGCGATCGCCGTCGGCCGTTTCGCCTATTGCGGGCCGAACGCCGGCCATGCCATCGGGCAGGGGACGAAGGTCGTCGATGCCGGCGGGCGCTATCTGGTGCCCGGCCTTTGCGACGCGCACATGCACGTCGAGAGCGGCATGGTGACGGTGACGGAGTTCTGCCGCGCGGTCATCCCGCATGGCAC
This sequence comes from Mesorhizobium sp. B2-8-3, assembly GCF_006440815.1. Classification (NCBI taxonomy): domain Bacteria; kingdom Pseudomonadati; phylum Pseudomonadota; class Alphaproteobacteria; order Hyphomicrobiales; family Phyllobacteriaceae; genus Mesorhizobium; species Mesorhizobium sp. B2-8-3. Next base: position 23,450 of record NZ_VFTW01000025.1, on the reverse strand, counting down.
GACCTCGATGTTCATCGACCCGCACGAGATCGCCAATGTGCTTGGATTGCCGGGCGTGCGGCTGATGCATGACGAGGCGGTCGCGATGCCGATCAACGTGCATGTGCAGATGCCGTCCTGCGTGCCCTCGGCGCCGGGGCTGGAACATGCCGGCGCCGAATTGACGGTCGCCGACGTTGCCGAGGCCATGACCTGGGAAAACATCATCGGCCTCGGCGAGGTGATGAATTTCCCGGGCGTCGCCGCCAACGATCCGGTGATGTCGGGCGAGATCGCCGAGACGGTCAAGGCCGGCAAGACGGTCGGTGGGCATTATGCATCGCCTGATCTCGGCCTGCCGTTCCATGGCTATGTCGCGGGCGGGGCGGAGGACGACCATGAAGGCACGCGCGCCGAGGATGCGATCGCGCGTGTGCGCCAGGGCATGAAGGCGATGCTGAGGCTGGGGTCGGCCTGGTACGACGTCGCGGCGCAGATCAAGGCGGTGACGGAAGGCGGCATCGACCCGCGTAGCTTCATCCTGTGCACCGATGACAGCCATTCCGGCACGCTCGTGCATGAAGGCCATATGGACCGGGTGGTGCGGCACGCCATCAGCCAGGGCCTGAAGCCGGTGACGGCGATCCAGATGGCGACGCTCAACACCGCGCAGCATTTCAGGCTGGAGCGCGAGATCGGCTCCATCGCGCCCGGACGGCTCGCCGATCTGCTGATCGTTTCGGACCTTGCCCAGATGACCATAGATGAAGTCTATGCCCGCGGTGTCCGGCTGGCGAAGGGCGGCAAGCTGGAGATCGACATTGCGGCCTATGACTATCCGCAATCGGCGAAGAATACGGTCAAGCTCGGCAAGAAGCTCGCGGCGAAGGACTTCGACATTTCCGCGCCGCAGGGCGCCAACGAGGTGCGGGCGCGGGTGATCGGCGTGATCGAGAACCAGGCGCCGACGCGCGCTCTGGAAGCCGACCTGCCGGTCGAGGACGGGCTGGTCGCCATGGATCGCCGCAACGACGTCTGCCAGATCGCCCTGGTCGAGCGGCATCGCGGCACCGGCGGCGTCACCAACGCCTTCGTTTCCGGCTTCGGCTATGTGAAAGACTGCGCGATGGCGTCCAGCGTGGCGCATGACGCGCACCACATCATCGTCGTCGGCACCAACAAGGAGGACATGGCTTTGGCCGTCAACCGGCTGAGCGAGGTGGGCGGCGGCGTCGTGCTTTATTCCAAGGGCAAGGAACTGGCGCTGGTCGAGATGCCGATCGCCGGCCTGATGTCCGACGAACGCGCCGAGATCGTCGCGGCCAAGGCCGAGCAACTGACCGAGGCGATGCGCAAGGTCGGCTGCTCGCTCAACAACGCCTATATGCAGCACTCGCTGCTGGCGCTGGTGGTCATTCCGGAACTCAGGATCTCGGACGTCGGCCTTGTCGACGTGACGACGTTCCAGAAGGTCGATCTTTTTATCTAGGGCAAGTCATCCGCCGGTGGCGATGGTCAGCACCTTGAACGGCGTGGTGATGACGACCTCGGCGACCGAGCCGACCGCCTTGCCAAGGCCCTGGCCGATATTGTTGAGCTGCGCCGGGTCGGGCTCGTCCGAAGCAAGCCCGGCCGGCGTGCGCAGCCGGTTGCCCAGCAGTTGCACCAGGATCGGGTTGTCGGCGAATTTGGCATGGTTCAGGCCGCCGTCGCCGCCCTTGGCTTGGGTCAGGTCGACGACCGTCACGCCATAATTGGCGAGATCGGCCGCGTTGCCGTAGTCGCCGACGCGCGGCTTGTCACCGGAAATGAAGCTCGACAGCTTCAGCGCGCGGTCGTCGCCCGAAAGCAGGATGGCGAAGGGCTTGTCGGGCTTGCCGTAGCGGATCATCTGCTTCTTGAAGACATCGACGTCGATGTCGGGCGAGGCGAGGATGACATAGCCGAGCTTGCCGCCGAGATCGCGGTCGCCGGTGATGGCGAGCTGGCGCAGCGCTTCCATCGTCAGCCAGGTGCCCATCGAATGGGCGATGATGTCGATGCTCTTGACCTTCGTCTTGGCAAGCATCCGCAGCGTCGCCTCGAGGTCGTCGCGCGCGGCGGTCGAACTGTCCTTGTCGTAGATGTAGCCGGTCGCCTTGGCGCTCGACGCCCATGAGAACAGCACCGGCGTACCCGGATATTTGGTGTCGTGCGCGATCTGCGTGATGCGGTAGATGCCGTCGTCAAAACCGTTGTTGAAGCCGTGCACGAACACCAAGGCGCGGTCGCCGCGCATAGAAATGTCGGCGCCGACCGCCTTGGCGAATTGCCGCGCGTCGCCATAGTGGACGACATCGGTGGCGGTGAACTGCTTGGCCGGGTTAGAGTCGGCCGAGCCCTTGGCGCGCTCGATCGCGCCGACCTGATGGATCTTCGGCACGGTGACGTCGACGCGGGCATAGAGGGTGGTCAGCGAACGGTCGCCGTCGAAGACCTGGCGCGGATCCTTGGTCGCCTGCTGGCGGGTCGTGGCGACGAAGATCTCGTGTGTGCCGGCTATGTCGGAGGCAGGCGCCGCGACCGCCTTGCGGTTGAGCAGGTCATGCGTGGGACCGGCGCAGCCGGCGAGGGCGAGCGTGAAGGCAAGGCCGACAACGATCTTCACATGCACAGTCACCCGGGATCCCCCAAGGGCGGCAACCTCTCTTGCTACTCCGATAAAGCCAGAGAGCGGCCGGGTCCAGTTCAAAGTCCCTGCGGGCACGGAACCCGCACCGATACGGTTACTGCGCAGCCAACTGACGGATGCGGTCCGTCACATCACGATCGCTGGCAAAGCCATCGTCCTCGCGCAGCCGCTGTCCGATCATCTGCACCATCATAGGATTGTCGGCGAATTTGGTGTGGTTGAAGCTGTCAGCGCCCTTGACCTTGGAAAGGTCGACCACTGTGACGCCATAGGAGGCGAGGTCGGCGGCATCCCGATAATCGCCGACGCGCGGCCGCGAGCCGGCGATCAGGCCGGAGAGCCTCAGCGCCCGATCGTCGTCCGACAGGAGCAGGATGAAGGGCTTGTCCGGCTTGCCGTAGCGGCGCATCTGGCTCTTGAAGACGTCGACATCGATGTCGGGCGAGGCGAGCACGACGTCGCCGAGCTTGCCGCTGAGATCGCGGTCGCCGGTGATGGCGAGCTGGCGCAGCGTCTCCATCGTCACCCAGGTTCCCATCGAGTGGGCGACGATGTCGATGCGCCGGGCGCCGGTCTGCGCCAGCATCCGCAACGTCACTTCCAACTGGTCGCGGGCGGCGGCGGCGCTTTCCTTGTCATAGACATAGTCGGTGGTCTTGGCGCCGGAAGCCCAGGAGAACAGCACCGGCGTGCCCGGATAGCCGGAATCGTGGACGATCTGGGTCAGTCGGTAGACGGCGTCGTCGAAGCCGGTGTTGTAGCCATGGACGAAAACCATGACGCGGCCGCCACGGGCGTCGATGTCGGCGTTGAGGGCGCTGGCGAATTTCGGCTGCGTGTCGTAGCCGACGACTTCGGAGGCCATGAAATACTTCGTCGGGTCGTTCGACTTGCCGCGCGAACGGCGCTCGATCTGGCCGGTCTGGTGAATGGGGGGAACGGTGACGTTGACACGCGCATAGTTGAGCGTCGCCGAGCGTTCGCCGTCAAAAACCTTGTTCGGGTCGTCGGAGCGCTTGCGGGTCGTGGCGATGAAGATCGAGTGGTTGCCGGCGATCTCGGTCGCCGTCGTCGGCACGACGACGCTGCCCAGGATTTCCTGCGTCTGGTGGCCCGCGCAGCCTGCTATCAGCAGGGCAAAGGCAATGATCAGAATTGTCTTCAACCGCACGTCGACACTTTCACTGCAATTCCACCGCAGCCACAATTGGCTGTCCACCTCCGCGGAAACCTCCCGGACAGCCGAAGTGCGGCTAAAGTAAGTCGCGTCCAGCGGAAATCCGCTCCGTGCCGCGCGACCGTCATCGCAGTGTTGCGCGAAAGCCAAAAGGGCGGCAGGAAGGTCTGCCGGCACGGGACATGGCTGTCCTGGCGTACCGCCGAGACCAAATGAGGGACTTCTGTTGAACAGCTTCTCTTCTCGCGTCGCTGCTGCCGCCGAGGCGATCCGCGAAATCTTTCCGGAAACGCCGCTGCAGGAGAACGACTATCTGTCGAAGAAGACAGGCGCCCGCATCCTTTTGAAGCGCGAGGACCTGACGCCGGTGCGTTCCTACAAAATCAGGGGCGCCTTCAACTTCTTCCGCAAGACGCTCGCCGCCGGCAACAATGCCGAGCTGTTCGTCTGCGCCTCGGCAGGCAATCACGCCCAGGGCTTTGCCTTCGTCTGCCGCCATTTCGGCAAAAAGGGCGTCGTGTTCATGCCGGTGACGACGCCGCAGCAGAAGATCGACAAGACGCGGCTGTTCGGCGGCGATTTCGTCGAAATCAGGCTGGTCGGCGACTTCTTCGACGATTGCTATCGCGCCGCCTTCGAATTCACGGAGGCCGCCGGCGCGCATATGGTGCCGCCCTTCGACCACAAGGACATCATCGAGGGCCAGGCGACGGTCGCCTACGAGATCGCGGCCCAGATGCCGAGCGCCCGCGTGCCCGACATCGTCATGCTGCCGGTCGGCGGTGGCGGACTGGCTGCCGGGGTGACGCATTATTTCGCCGATCAGCATCGCGATCCGCGCTTCGTGTTCTGCGAGCCGGCGGGCGCGCCAAGCCTGCGTGAGAGCCTTGCCGGCGGCAAGCGGGTCAAGCTCGCCAAGGTCGACAATTTCGTCGACGGCGCCGCGGTGGCCGAGATCGGCCGGGAGCCGTTGCGCCATCTCAAGGACTTCACCGCCGATGCCGTCCGCCTCGTCCCGGAGAACCGGCTCTGCGCCACCATGATCGAGATGCTCAATGTCGAGGGCGTCGTGCTGGAGCCTGCCGGAGCGCTGGCGATCGACGCGCTCAAGGATTTTTCGCGCAAGGAAATCAGGGGCAAGACCATTGTCGCTGTCGTCTCCGGCGGCAATTTCGACTTCGAGCGGCTGCCGGACGTGAAGGAGAGGGCGCTGCGCTTCGAGGGGCTGAAGAAGTATTTCATCATCCGCTTCCCGCAACGGCCGGGCGCGCTGCGCGATTTCCTCGAAATGCTCGGCCCCGACGACGACATCGCCCGCTTCGAGTATCTGAAAAAGTCGGCGCGCAATTTCGGTTCGGTGCTGATCGGCATCGAGACCAAGGACAGGCGCAATTTCGACCTGCTGAAAGCCAATTTCGACGCCGAGGGCGTGCAATATCAAGACATCACCGACAACGAGACGCTGGCGGGGTTCATCATATGAGCGCAAAAAAGAGCACGGTCTTCGTTGCGCTGTTTTCCGGCATCAATGTCGGCGGCAACCGCATCGTCAAGATGGCGGAGCTCAAGGCCTTCTTCGAAAGCCTCGGTTTCGCCGACGTCGCGACCTATGTGCAGAGCGGCAATGTCGTGTTCCGGGCGAAGAAGGAGGACGCGGCGACGCTGACCAGGGAGATCGAGGCGGCCTTCGAGAAGAAATGGGGCTTTCATTCGCGCATCATGTTGCGCGATGTCGGCTGGTTCGAGCGGCTGGTGAAGGACAATCCCTATCCCGAGGTCGCCGGCGAACCGACCAAGCTCCATGCCTATGCGTTGGAGCGCGAGCCGACCGCAGAGGAGACACAGCGGCTCTCCGACAAATGCACCGGCCCCGAACGCTTCGAGATCAAGGGCGACGTGCTTTACCTGCATGCGCCGGACGGGCTCGGCAAATCGGTCTTCGCCAATCTCATTGCGCGCACGCTGAAGGTGCCGGGCACGGCACGCAACTGGCGCAGTGTGATGGCGCTGCTCGAAATGGCCGGCAAGGCCGGCGGCTGACCAATCATTGTGCGCAATTCCGGACGGAAGGCTACGGCGAAGTCGCCGAGCCTAGCCGCGAAGCACTTTTCCTGGAATTGCTTCGGAACTTAAGCGGCCTTTTGCCAGTCGAAGCTCAATTCCTCGCGGAAGGCGAAGCGCTTGATATGGTCGGCGACCACGCTCTCCAGCCGCCCCAGCGAAGCTTCGTCGTCGGCGGCCAGAGCGATGTGCAGGGCCTTGTCGTCGGCGTCCATCACGGTGCGGCCGATCGAGAGCTGGACGGCGCCGTGCTGCGGGTCGAACTCGACCGGGAATTTATGCGACCAGTGCTTGCAGAGCTGCTGCAGGTAGCGGCTGGCATGTTCGGTGGCGACATCGGCGCGGCTGATCGGCATGAAATTCTCCTGGCGGATGAAGAAACGCCAGCCTGGATGAGGCTGGCGCCAGTTGCAGATAGATAGGCAAGGCCTGGCGGAATGCCAGCGGTCGCCGGTCAAATCGGCGCCGGATCGCCCGCCTTACCAAGCCCCCGTGTTCGGCATCGAGGCCCATGGTTCGGCCTTGGCCTTGGCCGGGCCTTTCTGCAGCAGTTCGATCGAGATGCCGTCCGGCGAGCGGATAAACGCCATGTTGCCATCGCGCGGCGGACGATTGATGGTCACGCCATTGTCCATCAGCTTCTGGCAGGTGGCGTAGATGTCGTCGACCTCGTAGGCGAGATGGCCGAAATTGCGGCCGCCCTTATAGTCTTCCGGGTCCCAATTGTAGGTCAGCTCGACCAGCGGCGCCTTTTCGTTGATGCCGCTCTGCTCGTCTTCCGGCGCGGCGAGGAAGACAAGCGTGTAGCGGCCCTGCTCGTTCTCGTAGCGGCGCACCTCCTTCAGGCCGAGCTTGTTGCAGTAGAAATCGAGCGACTGGTCGATATCGGCGACGCGGACCATTGTGTGCAGGTAACGCATGGCGGCTTCCTCAAAGTGTTGGGTTGCGGGGCACCATAGGGGCCGTCCGGGGAAAGGGCAATCGTCCGACAATAGCGGCGGCGCGATCGATTTCAGGCCTCGCGATTTCGGATTCCGGAAGCGCCGGCAAACGACATTTCAGCCTTTCCGGTGCTGAACGGTGAAAAAAGGCACGTCAGCCCTTGCACACCCCGGAAGTCGCAGTGTTAATCTCTTGGCAAGAATCAGTTGCGGTTCAGTTGAAAAGGGGGGCATTCTTATGGGGGAAAAAGCCTCTTTTACGAGGCGGGACGGAAGCCTTGACGACGCCTTGCAGCGGGACAATGGCGGCGACCCCGCCGAGCTTGTCGAAATCGCCGGCGCTATCAAATGGTTCGACGTGGCGAAGGGCTACGGCTTCATTCTTCCGGACGACGGCGTCTCGGGCGATATTCTCCTCCATGTGACTTGTCTTCGAAGGGACGGCTTCCAGACGGCGCTCGAGGGCGCGCGGGTCGTCTGCCTGGTCAAACAGGGCGAGCGCGGCTTGCAGGCTTTCCGCGTCCTTTCCATGGATGCCTCGACGGCTGTCCACCCGGCAGAGCAGGAACAGCGCACCCACGTTACCGTCAACCCGGAGAGCGGCCTCGAGCGGGCCTTGGTCAAGTGGTTCAACCGCACCAAGGGTTTCGGCTTCCTGACGAGGGGCGAGGAGACAGAAGATATCTTCGTCCACATGGAGACGCTGCGGCGCTACGGCATAACCGAGCTCCGGCCCGGGCAGGTCGTGCTCGTCCGCTTCGGACGCGGCGACAAAGGCCTTATGGCCGCCGAAATCCACCCCGATATGGGCACCTTGTCGGTCTCGCACTGAGGGCTTCTCGACGCAGTCGAAAGGTCCCTTTGCCGCGGCGCGACCATCTTGTCCGAAAACCGGTTCCACTTGTCCGGATCATGGTTTAGGACGAGCGTCTGGACGAGGTAACCCATGGCTCATCGCAATTGGCTGACCGCGGGCGTATTCTGCGCCGCGATCGTTTTCGCCGCCTGTTTCATCGCTGCGAAGCCGAGTTCGGCGGATGCGATGCTGCTGCCGGTCGACCGGACGCCGCTTGTGGTGTCGACCGGTTCGGGCGAGCGTTCCTTCTCCATCGAGATCGCCGATACCTCCGCCGAACGCGAGGCGGGACTGATGTTTCGCCGGACCATGGCGGACGATCACGGCATGTTGTTCGTCTTCGAAAGAACGGATGAGGTGGACTTCTGGATGAAGAACACGCCGATGGCGCTCGACCTCATCTTCATCGGCCAGGACGGCAGGATCAAAGCCATCAAGCGCGGCGAGCCCGAATCCGAAGCGATCATCTCGCCGGGACAACCCGTGCGCTTCGTGCTCGAACTCAAGGCCGGCACAGCCGCCCGGGATGGCATCAAGGAAGGCGATCTATTGCGCCACCCAGCTATTGGCACTGGCGCCAACTGAAAAAGCAAATCTGCCGATGCAGTTCTTTTCCCATGACGGTTTCGAACTCGCCTATCTCGATCGCCAGCCGGCCTCGGGGCAGGGCGGCCCCGTGCTGATGATCCACGGCTTTGCCTCCAGCCACTATGTCAACTGGGTCTCGCCGGGCTGGTTCAAGACGCTGAACGACGCCGGCTACCGGGCGATCGCCTTCGACCATCGCGGCCACGGCTCGTCGTCGAAGAGCTATGACGAGGCCGACTACACGCCGCAGAAGATGGCTTCCGACGCGGCCGCGCTGCTCGATCATCTCGGTATCGAGCGCGCCCATGTCATGGGTTATTCGATGGGCGCGCGCGTCTCGGCTTTCCTGGCGCTCTCCGATCCGGAGAAGGTGGCGACGCTGGTGTTCGGCGGTTTGGGCATCGGCATGGTCGACGGCGTCGGCGACTGGGATCCGATCGCGGCGGCCCTGTTGGCGGAAGATCCGTCCCAAACCACGCACCCGCGCGGCCGCTCCTTCCGCGCTTTCGCCGACCAGACGCGCAGCGACCGTCGCGCGCTCGCGGCTTGCATCGCGAAGTCGCGCGAGTTGCTCAGCGAGGACGACATGGCGCGCATCGCCCAGCCGACCCTGATCGCGGTCGGCACGAAGGACGACATCGGCGGTTCGCCGGACGAACTTGCGGCGCTGATGCCGAACGCAAGGGCTTTTCACATCGAAGGACGTGACCACATGCTCGCCGTCGGCGACAAAAGCTTCAAGCAGCGCGTGCTCGAGTTCTACGCCGAAAACCCGCTCTAAGCCCGGCTTTTCAAGGAAAGCGATTGGGGCCGTTCCTGCTCGACCGGGCGTTGCGCTCGGCGTGGTCGCACGGCCCGCAAAGGCTTTGGCTTCACACCGATACCTATGATCATCCGGCTGCCCAGTCGGTTTACGGGCGCGCGGGATTCAGAGGCTACGCCGAGAGGATCGAGACCTTTCCGGATTAGTCGGAAGGCGCTGCGCGCCTTTTCTGGAATCGCCCTAGTCGCGGGCTCTCCTGTCGGCGAGGGATCTAGCCATGACGCACAGCAGCTCGAACATCATCGTTGCGCCGGCCAGCGCCGTCATGCCGGCAAGATCGAACGGAGGCGCGACCTCAACGACATCGGCGCCGGCGAAATTCAATCCGTCCAGCAATCGAACCATCTCCTGCGCCTCGCGCGTCGTGAAGCCACCGAGTTCCGGCGTACCGGTGCCGGGGGCCATGGACGGATCGATGCAATCGATGTCGAACGTCACATAGGTCGGGCTGTCGCCGACAAGATCGCGCGCTTCCTGCATGACGGAAGCGGCGCCGCGTCTGACGAACTCTTCCATATAGATGATGCGCACGCCCTGTGACGTTGCCCATTCGTGCTCGCCGGGCTCGTAGATCGAGCCTCTGATGCCGATCTGGACAACCCGCTTGGGGTCGAGCAGGCCTTCCTCGATCGCGCGGCGGAAAGGCGTTCCGTGCGTATAGGGATTGTCGCCGAAGTAACGATCGTTGGTGTCAGAATGCGCGTCGAAGTGAACCATGCCAACAGGCGCCTTGCGGGCCACGGCCCGCAGAACCGGCAGCGTTGTCAGATGGTCGCCGCCGGCGGCCAGCGGCAGGGCACCGTCCGCCACGATCGCGGCAATGCCGTCCTCGATGCGCTTCAACCCGTCCAGCAGGTTGATGGGATTAACCGACAGATCGCCTACGTCGGCGACATTGGCGATGCTGAACGGTTCGGTTCCCGAGACGTGGTGGACGCGACGCATCAGGCTCGACTGGTTCCTGATTTCGCGCGGGCCGTGGCGCGCGCCGGCCCGGTTGGTCGTGCCGCCATCCCATGGAATCCCGACAAGGGCGATGTCCAGCCCTTTCGCGGTCGGTACGGCCGGCAGCCGCATGAAGGTGGAAAGCCCGGCAAATCGCGGTACCTGCGCGGCGTCGACGGGTTGGTGGAAGCTGTTTTCCATGCTGGCGGCCATTCCGGAGCGGTTCACGTTCCGTAGTGATCGCAGGGCCTGGAATTCAGGCATAGGGGCAAAGCCCAGCGGGAGTATGGGCCTATCAGCGCTGGTCTTGCAGGGCTTGCAGGGAACGGCCGAGATTTTCCTTCGCCTGCGCCTCGAACCGATCCCGGAACTCCGTCGTATGGAAGATGTGCTGGCGGGCCAGGAAGCTCTTGAGGACGGCGGCTCGACCGGCGCGCCACATCGGCTCCTCCACCCAGCCATATTCCCGCCGGACCGCGTTCTCATAGGCATCGAAGACCGCAGGTCTGGCGCCGAGGATCGCCAGATCCATGTCGAGCAAAAGAGCTGCATCGTTGAGCGCGTCCTCGTCGCGGAACGGCGGCAACTGGTGGGTGGCGGTGGCGTTGATCATGGCCGCGATGCAAGCGAGGCGATGGGGGTTGGCGCGTCCGGCGAGCCTTTTCTCGGCCAGTTCGGCGCTTTTTGCCTCATTATCCTTGGCGCGGCTGTCATAGATGGCGTCGTGGAACCAGATCGCCGCTTCGACGGCCTCCGGGTCATCCAGAAGGTGCCGGTATTCGCTTGCCAGCGCCAGCATCGCTTCGATGTGAGCCAAGCCGTGATAGTGGCGATCCGCAGCCTGGTAGAGCGCTGCAAGCTCGCTTTTCAGCGCTTCGTCGATCAAGGGTTCGTTTTCCATCGTCGCTTGAATCTGCGTGAACCATGTCCATTTGACAAAGCACTAAGGAAAATTGAGTTCAACCGTGGTATGATCTAGCCTATATGTGCCGCCGCAGAATGAGTAAGGCCGGAGAGCGTCGATGAACAGCGTTACGATTGCCCGTCCCAGCATGGTGCAGCCGGTCGATCCGATCTGGCGGTCGATCCGCGACGAGGCGATGGAGGCCGTGAACCGCGATCCGCTGCTCGCGGCGTTCCTTTATTCGACCATCCTCAACCAGGAGAGCCTGGAAGAAGCGGTGATCCACCGGCTTGCCGAACGGCTGGCGCATCAGGACATAGGTTCCGATCTCATCCGCCAGACCTTCAAGGCGATGCTGGACGACGATCCGGAGTGGAGCACGACGGTTCGCGTCGACATCCAGGCCTATTACGACCGCGATCCGGCCTGCGACCGCTTCATCATGCCGGTTCTCTATTTCAAGGGTTTTCACGCGATCCAGACGCACCGGCTGGCGCATTGGCTGTGGAACCAGGGTCGCAGGGACTTCGCGCTCTACCTTCAGAGCCGTTCGTCCTCGGTGTTCCAGACCGACATCAATCCGGCCGCCCGCATCGGCAAGGGCATCTTCCTCGACCATGCCACGGGCCTGGTCGTCGGCCAGACGGCCGTCATCGAGGACGACGTGTCGATCCTGCACGGGGTGACGCTGGGTGGCACTGGCAAGGCCAGTGGCGACCGCCATCCGAAGATCCGCCGCGGCGTGCTGATCGGCGCCGGCGCCAAGATCCTCGGCAATATCGAGGTCGGTCATTGCTCGAAGATTGCCGCCGGTTCGGTGGTGCTGTCGCCTGTGCCGCACAACAAGACGGTCGCCGGCGTGCCCGCCCGGGTCGTGGGGGAAACCGGTTGCGACCAGCCTTCGCGGCAGATGGACCAGCTCCTGCCGTCGCAGAGCATGGACCACGTGGTCAGCTTCGACATCTGATTTCCGCCGTCGTCGGGAACCGCCGAAATCCGGCCGCCGGTTTTCGGCCGACTTGTCCTATGCAATTGTGCCGGCTTGCCTTTACATGGCCATTGTTGGCGTGTCAGAAGCGCCTTCCAACGCACGAGGCCGACATTTCGGAGAAGACTTTTGAAGCCTGACGAAATCAGAAAGCTGGACGCCTATTTCAAGCGCGTCTTCCAGAACCCCAAGCTGCAGGTCAAGGCGCGTCCGCGCAAGGAAGACTCGGCTGAGGTCTATGTCGGCGACGAGTTCCTCGGCATCGTCTTCAAGGACGAGGACGACGGCGACTATAATTTCTCGATGGCCATTCTCGACATCGACCTGGCCTAAGCCAGCAACAGCTCTGGCCGAGGCGCGGAACACCGCCGCCCGGCCGGTTGCAGCCCACAGGTGAAATTCCGCCTAGGGCTTTGTTTGACGCATTTCCGAACGGAAAACCGCGAAGCACTTTTCCTGAAATTGCTCTAATCCTGGCAGTGCCGCGGGATATGCACCCGCCGCCAACGGGTCGAGCCTTCCCGCACCACCACTCGCCGCGCCACCGTCCCGTATGAAGGCGGGATTTCCCGGATGCGGACTTGCTGCGGCCGCACCAGCACTTCGTGGGCAACCGCTTCATATTCCGCCGGCTGAACGACGCGCCGGACGCGCTCCGGCTGGACCACTACCGTTTCGGCGACGCGCGCGTAGCGGGCCTTGCGCCATACCTTGCACAGCACCTTGCGGCCGTGGATGACGCGCCACTCCCAGGCATAACCGCCATCGTCGACCTTGACCGTGTGGTAGACCGTGCGTGTCACCGCAGGCACCGTCTCATAGGTAACGCGCGCCGGGGCGATCTGGTCCACGCTTTGGTAGGTGCCGTAGATCGGCGCGTCGTAATCGACCGCCTGTCCGCCGGGGCTCACCATCACATCCTCGTAAACGGTGTCGTAGAGCGCCGGCCTGTGGATCGGCTCATAGCATTCGAGCGCGCGGCCGCCGGCGGCGGTTTCAGAGACGGTGGCAAGCATCGCGACTGCCGCCAGCGATGCGGAGCTTTTGCGGATCATGACATTCCCCCGTTGAAAAAGGACGCCTTCACAACGCAGGACTGTAGCGGAAGCTCCGGGGGCGGACAGCGATTTCAAGGCTTTTCGTTAAGCGGCGCGGTTAAGGAATTGCTACCTTGCGAATGGCTTTGGTCGCCAAGCTGGACCGGGCCCACCTCATGGGGGCAAGCCGCCCGTGCTTTGCAGGCTTGCCGCGCTTTACTCGACTTGACCAGATGGCTAGGAGAGGCGGCCTTGCGCTAGGGTGAGCCGACATCCTATTTAGGTCGTAACCAATCCAGAACGATTCCGCGCGATTGCTGATATACCGAGGCGCCGGAATCCATCTCCAACAAGGGTAGTCCATGAAGAACCCCGTTGAAACCTACATGAACCTCGTTCCGATGGTGGTCGAGCAGACCAATCGCGGCGAGCGTGCCTATGACATTTTCTCGCGCCTCTTGAAGGAACGCATCATCTTCATCACCGGTCCGGTCGAGGACGGGATGGCGACGCTGGTTTGTGCACAGCTTTTGTTCCTCGAGGCGGAAAACCCCAAGAAGGAAATAAACCTCTATATCAACTCGCCGGGCGGCGTCGTCACCTCGGGCATGGCGATCTACGACACCATGCAGTTCATCAAGCCGGCGGTGTCGACGCTCTGCATCGGCCAGGCCGCGTCGATGGGTTCGCTGCTTCTGACCGCCGGCCACAAGGACATGCGTTTTGCCACGCCGAACGCCCGGATCATGGTCCATCAGCCGTCCGGCGGCTTCCAGGGCCAGGCTTCGGACATCGAACGTCATGCGCAGGACATCATCAAGCTGAAGCGCCGCTTGAACGAGGTCTATGTCAAGCACACCGGCAAGAGCTATGACGAGATCGAGAAGACGCTCGACCGCGACCATTTCATGACCGCGGACGAGGCCAAGGACTTCGGTCTGATCGACAAGGTCATTTCCAGCCGCGAAGCCGTCGAGACAGCCACGGCTTCCGCCTGAGCATCGACGGCAAATGGCAGCATAACGCGGTTTTGGCGCGTCTTGCGGCATTTCGGCCACATTTGGCTGTTCCCACAGGCGTTGGGATTGCCTACGTTAAGGCTATGTTGATTTTCGACGGCTTAGCTTTGCGTGGGGTTGCTGCGAATCATTGCCGCGTTTTCTGATTTGTGTTTCGTACGGAATGCGCTGTGTGAGCCGGGACACTGGCGGTGGCGGATTCCCGCGATAGATTGGTGAGACGTCACTCAAAGCCAGACCACCGGCGGGCGTTGGTGAAAGGACAGAAAAATGAGCAAGGTCAGCAACGGCGGCGGTGATTCAAAGAACACGCTTTACTGCTCGTTTTGCGGCAAGAGCCAGCACGAAGTCCGCAAGCTGATCGCCGGGCCGACGGTCTTCATCTGCGACGAGTGCGTCGAACTGTGCATGGACATCATCCGCGAGGAGAACAAGACCTCGATGGTGAAGTCGCGCGAAGGCGTGCCGACACCGCAGGAAATCCTCAAGGTCCTCGACGACTACGTCATCGGCCAGCCCTACGCCAAGCGCGTGCTGTCGGTGGCGGTTCACAACCACTACAAGCGCCTGGCGCATGCCGGCAAGAGCAACGACGTCGAGTTGGCCAAGTCGAACATCCTGCTGATCGGTCCGACCGGCTGCGGCAAGACGCTGTTGGCGCAGACGCTCGCCCGCATCATCGACGTGCCGTTCACCATGGCCGACGCCACGACACTGACCGAGGCCGGCTACGTCGGCGAGGACGTCGAGAACATCATCCTGAAGCTGTTGCAGTCAGCCGACTACAATGTTGAGCGGGCGCAGCGCGGCATCGTCTATATCGACGAAATCGACAAGATCTCGCGCAAGTCGGACAATCCCTCGATCACCCGCGACGTGTCGGGCGAGGGCGTGCAGCAGGCGCTCTTGAAGATCATGGAAGGCACGGTGGCTTCCGTGCCGCCGCAGGGCGGCCGCAAGCATCCGCAGCAGGAATTCCTGCAGGTCGATACCGCCAACATCCTGTTCATCTGCGGCGGCGCCTTCGCGGGTCTCGACAAGATCATCTCGGACCGCGGCCGCAAGACCTCGATCGGCTTCGGCGCGACCGTCGCCTCGCCCGAGGATCGGCGCACCGGCGACCTGTTCCGCCAGGTCGAACCGGAAGATCTGCTGAAATTCGGCCTGATCCCGGAATTCGTCGGCCGTCTGCCGGTCCTGGCGACGCTGGAAGACCTCGACGAGCCGGCGCTGATCCAGATCCTGACCGAACCGAAGAACGCACTGGTCAAGCAATATCAGCGGCTGTTCGAGATGGAGAATGTCGACCTGACCTTCCACGAGAACGCGCTTTCGGCGATCGCCAAGCGCGCCATCGAGCGCAAGACCGGTGCCCGCGGCCTGCGCTCCATCATGGAAGCGATCCTGCTCGACACCATGTTCGAGCTTCCGGCGCTGGAAGGCGTGCGCGAAGTGGTGATCTCGGAAGAGGTGGTGTCCGGCAACGCCCGGCCGCTCTACATCTATTCCGAGCAGAAGGAAAAGAAGGGCAATGTCAGCGCCTGAAATGGCGTTTGACCCCATAATTTTCATGGAACGGCGCCCGCGTGGCGCCGTTTTGCTGTGAAAGGCGGGAAGGCATGCGATGGAACGGGTCGAGCGACCGTGTTAACCCTTGATCTTTGCCTCGGCTGCATCCACCTAACAGCAGAAGGCCGAGGCGCCGAATTCTGTGCTGTAAAACTCCCGTCACAAACGGTGGTAGGCGGAACGACACTCGGTCGTTAATATGAGATTCGCGGTTGGCTAAAATAAGCGTCCGCGACATGAAAGGTTGGACAATGGCCAAGATATCCAAGGCTTCCGGCGACGGCGTTTTCGCAGTCCTCCCACTGCGCGATATCGTCGTGTTCCCGCATATGATCGTTCCGCTCTTCGTGGGCCGTGAAAAGTCGATCAAGGCGCTGGAAGAGGTGATGGGTCAGGAAAAGCAGATCCTGCTCGCCACCCAGATGAATGCAGCCGACGACGATCCTGAGCCCGATGCGATTTTCGACATCGGCACGCTCGCCAATGTGCTGCAGCTCTTGAAGCTGCCCGACGGCACCGTGAAGGTTCTGGTCGAGGGCGCCTCGCGCGCCAAGATCGTCTCGTTCACCGACCGCGCCGATTTCCACGAAGCCCGCGCTACCGCGCTCGCCGAACCGGAAGAGGAAGAGGTCGAGATCGAGGCGCTTGCCCGCTCGGTCGTCACCGACTTCGAGAATTACGTCAAGCTGAACAAGAAGATCTCGCCCGAAGTGGTGGGCGCCGCCAGCCAGATCGACGACTATTCCAAGCTCGCCGATACGGTTGCCTCGCATCTCGCCATCAAGATCCCCGAGAAGCAGGAGATGCTCGCCACGCTTTCCGTCAAGGAGCGTCTGGAGAAGGCGATGGGCTTCATGGAAGCCGAAATCTCCGTGCTCCAGGTGGAAAAGCGCATCCGTTCGCGCGTCAAGCGCCAGATGGAAAAGACGCAGCGCGAGTACTACCTCAACGAGCAGATGAAGGCGATCCAGAAGGAGCTCGGCGAGGGCGAGGACGGCCGCGACGAAGCCGCCGAGATCGAGGCGCGCATCAAGAAGACCAAGCTCTCCAAGGAGGCCCGCGAAAAGGCGGAAGCCGAATTGAAGAAGCTGCGCTCGATGTCGCCGATGTCGGCTGAATCGACGGTGGTGCGCAACTATCTCGACTGGCTGCTGTCGATCCCGTGGGGCAAGAATTCCAAGGTCAAGCAGGACCTGGCCTTCGCCCAGAACGTCCTCGACACCGATCATTTCGGCCTCGACAAGGTCAAGGAGCGCATCGTCGAGTATCTGGCCGTGCAGAGCCGGCAGAAGAAGCTGAAGGGGCCGATCCTGTGCCTCGTCGGTCCGCCCGGCGTCGGCAAGACCTCGCTCGGCAAGTCGATCGCCAAGGCCACCGGCCGCGAGTTCATCCGCATGGCGCTCGGCGGCGTGCGTGACGAGGCCGAGATCCGCGGTCACCGGCGGACCTATATCGGCTCGATGCCCGGCAAGGTCATCCAGTCGATGAAGAAGGCCAAGAAGTCCAACCCGCTCTTCCTGCTCGACGAGATCGACAAGATGGGCCAGGACTTCCGCGGCGATCCGTCTTCGGCCCTGCTCGAGGTGCTCGATCCCGAGCAGAACTCGACGTTCATGGATCATTACCTCGAGGTCGAATACGACCTGTCGAGCGTGATGTTCGTGACGACGGCGAACACGCTGAATATCCCTGCGCCCCTGATGGACCGCATGGAGATCATCCGTATCGCCGGCTACACCGAGGACGAGAAGATCGAAATCGCCAAGCGTCACCTGATGCCCAAGGTGATCCGCGACCATGCCCTGCAGCCGAACGAATTCTCGGTCGGCGAGGACGCGATCCGCGGCATCATCCAGACCTACACGCGGGAAGCCGGCGTGCGCAGCCTGGAGCGCGAGCTGATGAAGCTCGGGCGCAAGGCGGTGACCGAGATCCTGCGGACGAAGAAGAAGACGGTGAAGATCACGGCGGACAACCTCGCCGATTATCTCGGCGTGCCGCGCTTCCGCTTCGGTCAGGTCGAGGCGGACGATCAGGTCGGCGTGGTCACGGGTCTTGCCTGGACGGAAGTCGGCGGCGAGCTGCTGACGGTCGAAGGCGTCATGATGCCCGGCAAGGGCCGCATGACGGTGACCGGCAATCTGCGCGACGTCATGAAGGAATCGATCTCGGCGGCGGCATCCTATGTCCGCTCCCGCGCTATCGATTTCGGCATCGAGCCGCCGCTGTTCGACAAGCGCGACATCCACGTCCACTTGCCGGAAGGCGCGACTCCGAAGGACGGCCCGTCCGCCGGCGCCGCGATGGCCACGGCCATCGTGTCGGTGCTGACGGGTATTCCGGTGCGGGCCGATGTGGCGATGACCGGCGAGATCACGCTGCGCGGCCGTATCCTGCCGATCGGCGGCCTGAAGGAGAAGCTGCTCGCGGCACTGCGCGGCGGCATCAAGAAGGTCCTGATCCCGGAAGAGAACGTCAAGGATCTGGCGGACATTCCGGACAATGTGAAGAACGGCATGGAGATCGTCCCGGTCTCGCGGGTCGGCGAGGTGCTCGCGCATGCGCTGACCAGGATGCCGGAGCCGATCGAGTGGGTCGAGCCGGTCAATGCGCCCGCTCCGGTCGACAGCGGCGACGATGCCGGAAAGTCGCTTGCTCATTAGTATTTGCTAACATTGCAGCGCACAAAGAGAGAGCCGGGCCTTGAGCCCGGCTTTTTCATGTGAAAAAGCCATGAAAAAATGGAAAAAAGCCCGGAATTCCGCGGTTTTCGGCTTGGGTTCCGGAGCGCTTCTTTCTAAAGTCCGTTTCCTGCCGGATGAGTCGTAAGTTCCGGTTTTCTCATGGAAGGGAATTTTTATGAACAAGAACGAACTGGTGTCCGCCGTCGCCGACTCCGCAAGCATTTCGAAGGCTGATGCGCAGTCAGCCGTCGATGCGGTGTTCTCCGTGATCACTGGCGAACTGAAGAAGGGCGGCGATGTCCGGCTTGTCGGCTTCGGAAATTTCACCGTGTCAAAACGCGCTGCTTCGACCGGCCGCAACCCGCAGACCGGCGCGGAAGTGAAGATTCCGGCCCGCACCGTGCCGAAGTTCTCGGCTGGCAAGGGCCTCAAGGACGCGGTCAACTAAGACCTTTTCTTTTAAGAGCAGAAAAGCCGGGCTTGCCCGGCTTTTCTTTTTTCGGCTGTTCGCAGCGGCTCAGGCAGTCGGCGCGTCGGCGCGCATCAGGCCTTCCTGTTTCAAATCCACCCAGAGCGCCGCAGGTATTTTGGTGTTGAGCAGCGCCCGGTTGCTTTCGACCTCGGCTGGCCGCTGGCCCCCGGGGATTACCGACATCACCGAAGGATGCTGCAGCGGGAACTGCAGGGCCGCCTCGATCAGGCGCACGTCGTGGCGCTTGCAGACGGCTTCGATGCGCGCCACGCGATCCAGGATCTCCTTCGGCGCCTCGCTGTAATTGTAGAAGGCTCCGAGCTTCGGTCCGGTCGCAAGCACGCCGGAATTGTAGGGGCCGCCCAGCACGATACCGATGCCGCGCTTCTGGCAAAGCGGCAGGAAGGATTGCAGCGCCTCCTGCTCGAGCAGCGTGTAACGGCCGGCGAGCAGGAACAGGTCGAAGTCGCCGCGTTCGGCGAGGGTTTGAGCGACCTGCCACTCGTTGATGCCGCCACCGAAGGCCTTGATGACGCCCTGGTCGCGCAGCGAAAGCAGCCCGTAATAGCCCGACGACATGAACTCCTCGATGCGGGCGTCGGAGGCCTCCTTGCTGCCATGGGTGAAGACGTCGACGTCGTGGACGAAGAGGATGTCGATGCGGTCGACGCCCAGACGCTCCAGCGAGGCCTCGAAGGAACGCATGACGCCGTCATAGCTGTAGTCGTAGACTTCCCGGCGCGACGGCGTGTCGAAGAACTTGCCGATGCCGGTGCGCTGGTCAGGCGCAGAGACGCGCATGATGCGGCCGACCTTGCTCGACAAGACATAGTCGTCGCGCTTCCTGCCGCGCAGGAACGGGTTGAGGCGGGTTTCAGACAGGCCAAGGCCGTAGAGCGGGGCCGTATCATAGTAGCGGCATCCGGTCGCCCATGCCGCCTGCAGGGTGGCGTTGGCGTCCTCGTCGGAGATGGCGCGGTAGAGATTGCCGAGCGGCGCCGTGCCGAAACCGAGCTCGGTGAAGGTGATGCCGCCATTGCCGATGCGGTCGAAATGCCGTGTCTTCATGTCTGACGATGTCCCGGAGCGATTTGTCTGACTTGACACTATCACGCTCGTGGCCCAGCAAAAGTGCCGAGGCTCGTTGGACAGCGATTTTCGCGGTGGTAGCATAAACAAAACAAGCCTTTCGCGGCAGCACATCACAAAGCCAAGCGATACCTCCGCAGGCAGGGTGAGCCATCATGACCAAAGCCGGATCAGGTATGTTCGCGACCGCGCTGAATGAGCTTGGCGCGGTGCTGGCGCGCACGGATGAAGCCCAAATCGACGCCGCCTGCGCAATGCTTGCCGGCGCCGGCAGGATCGCCGTCCATGGCTGCGGCCGCGAGGCGCTGCAGGTCAAGGGCTTCGCCATGCGGCTCTACCATCTCGGCCTGTCGGTCTCGGTCGTCGGCGACATGACCACGCCGCCATTGGGGCAGGGCGATGTCTCCCTGGCGAGTTCAGGGCCGGGCGAGACCACCACGGTGCTGACCTTGATGCGGGTTGCCCGCGCGGCTGGGGCAAAGGTGCTGCTCTTGACCGCAGAACCGGAAGGCAGCGCCGCGAAGTTTGCCGACTTCACGCTGCTCATCCCGGCGCAGACGATGGCCAGCGATCAGGGCGCCGCCCGAACCTCGGTGCTGCCGATGGGCTCGCTGTTCGAAGGCGCATTGTTCCTTTTGTTCGAAATCATGGTGCTGAAGCTCAAGGCGCTGACCGGGGCGACACCGGAAGCGATGCGCGCCAGGCACACCAATATGGAGTAGGGGATGCGCTACGAGCTGATGCTGCCGCACCAGATCCGCAAGGCGATCGAGGAGAACTGGCCGGTCGTTCTGCCGCTCGGCGTGCTCGAATACCATGGCGAGCACATGGCAGTCGGCATGGACACGCTGGCCGTCATCAAGACGGTGGAACTGATCGAGCAGGAGAGGGACATCGTCATTTTGCCGCCCTTCTACTACGGCGCGGCAAGCTATGCGGTGGCTCCGCCGGAAGGCAGCGGCTCGGTGCAGGTCGGCGGTCCGGCGCTTTCGCCTTTCGCGGAGGAATTGTTCTACGGCCTGCTGCGCATCGGCTTCCGCAACATCCACGCCATCATCCATCATCAGACCGAGAATTTCGCGGCCGGCATGCCGACCGATCTCGCCTTCAAGACCGCCGGCCGGCAGGCGATCTTTCGCTTCCTCGAAAAGGAGCGCGGCGAGGGCTGGTGGGGCTCGAACACCATGGCCGACTACTATGCCGGCCACGCCCAGGGCGAGAATGTCTTCAACTGGGTGCAGGTGCATCCGCTGATGCCAGCCGCGATGAACGGCAAATACCCGTTCGACCATGCCGGCATCGGCGAGACATCGCTGATGCTAGCCCTATGCCCGGAGGCGGTGGACGAGAAGCATTTCGCCGACAACACCGGCTGGTACACTAAAGGCGCCGCGGAAGCCTCCGCGGGTCTCGGCAAGATCGGCGTCGCCATGATCCTCGACCATTTGCGGTCGATCCTGCAGGCCTAGCTCTCCCTTCTCCCACAAGGGGTCACAAGGGGAGAAGGGGAAGGCGCCTATTTCACCGAGCCGGCCGTCATGCCCATGATCAGATAGCGCTCGAGCGCGATGCCGATGATCGCCAGCGGCGTGATCGCGGCCGTGGCCAAGGCCGCCATCGACCACCAGTTGATGCCTTGCGAGCCGGTCTGGCTCGCCACCATGACGGGGATTGTCTTGGCGTCCGTCGACGTCAGAAGGGCGGCGAAGAAATACTCGTTCCAACACAGCACCATCGCCAGGATGAATGCGGCGACCATGCCGGGCAGGGCGATCGGCATGACGATGCGGAAGAAGGCGCCCCAGATCGACAGTCCGTCGACCAAAGCGGCCTCCTCCAATTCGACGGGAATAGAGTTGAACTGGTCGCGCATGATCCAGATGACGATCGGCAGCACCATCAGCGTGTAGAGGAGCACAAGCCCAATGCGCGTATCGAGGAGGGCGACTTCGCGGTAGAGCACCAGGAAGGGGAGCGCCAGCACGACCGGCGGCAGGATCAGTTGCGACAGGAAGAAGAAAGAGATGTCCTCGTTCTTGAACCAGGCGAATTTGTAGCGATAGCGGGTGAGGCCATAAGCGGCGAGGCTGCCGATGATGATGGCGAGGCCCGATGCCCCGACAGAGGTGATGACGGAATTCATGAACCGTTTCAGAAATTCGTCGCGCACGGTCGATGTCTGGAAGATCGAATCCGGCGACAGGCCGAGCGAGCGCCAGCCTTTCCAGTCCGGCTGGAAGTCGACGAAGGGAATGAGATGCCCTTGCGTGACGTCGACCGCCGATTTGAACGAGGTGGTGATCGTCCAGTAGATCGGGAACAGACAGACGAAAGCCCAGAAGATAAGCGCGCCATAGATGAAGACGCGGCTGGCGATGAAGGCCGCCGGCGAGCGGATTTCGGAAACGGTGTAGTCGGTGGTCTGGACGCTCATGACGGCCGCTCAGTTGACGTTGCGCACGAAGCGACTGGCGAATTTCAGCAGCCAGGTCACGAACACGACGATGATGATGAGATAGGCCATGGCCAGCATGGTGCCGTAGCCGACATTCGAGCGGTCCCGATATTCGCGATAGATGAAGCTCGACACGGAATCGGTGGCGCCGCCGGGGCCGCCGGAGGTCAAGGTGATGATGATGTCGGCGAGCTTCAGCTTGAAGATGATGCGCAGGATCACGGCCGTCACCGACACCGGCAGCATCAGCGGGAAGGTGACCTGCCAGAAGGTCTGCCATGCGGTTGCGCCGTCGACGCGGGCGGCTTCCAGAACCTCGCGCGACATCGCCTGCAGGCCGGCAAGCAGCATGATCATCATGAACGGGATGAAGGTCCAGGCGTCGAGCATCATGATCGAGATGCGGGCGGTGATCGGATCGGAGAAGAAGGCGGGATTGTCCCAGCCGAGATGGCGCGCCAGCGTCGCCGCCGGTCCGAACCGGTATTCCATCAGCGACTTGCCGACCATCCAGGACACCGCGACCGGCGACAGCATCAGCGGCAAAAGGAAGACGACGCGGAAGAATTTGCGGGCGCGGATCTGCGCGTTGAGCAGCAGCGCCAGGCCGAAGGCGATGACATATTCGACCAGCACCGCGAGCACGTAGAGCACCATGTTGAACAGCGCATTGCGGTAGTAGGGATCGGCCAGCATCTGCCAGAAATTGTCGAGGCCGTTGAACCTGCGTCCGGTAAACGAGCTGAGGTTCCAGTCGGTGAGCGCGATGTAGAAGCCGAACAGGGTCGGGAAGATCACCATGGCGATGGTGAAGAGCAGCGCCGGCAAAAGGAACAGCGCGCGCTGCCCGTCCTCGCCACGCGTCAGCACCTGCCAGGCGCCGAGCGCTGCGCCCCACAAGATGTAAGCGTAGATCACCGGTCGCCAGGTGTCGAAACCGACCGTGGACATTTCGGTCTTGTAGAGGACCTGCACGATGATGATCGCCAGCAGGCCAAGCGTCGCGAGGGCCAGCAGGCCCCAGCCGAGGCGCTTGCGGCCTGCCGGGATCAGATCGGCCGGATTCGCCGGCCACGCATTCGCGGTCGAAATCTGCTCAGCCACGCCTCTCGCCTTCTAAGGTTTGTTGATATTCAGGATTCCCATCTTGGCTTGGTCGTGATTCAAGCTTTTGATGGAACGATTCGTGCTG
>NZ_VFTW01000024.1:0-92528 GCF_006440815.1 Mesorhizobium sp. B2-8-3 | reverse complement strand
CCCTGTCTCGACATTGCCGGTCACCGTCTCGCCCGACTGCGCCGCGTCCGTGTCGGCCTTGGCCGTCGGCACGTCGTCCTTGATGGAGATGGTGATGGTTGAGGTGTTGGTGTTGCCGAAGGCGTCCTGCACCGTAAAGGTGAATGCGTCGGTGCCGCTCTGGATGTTGGTGCCGTTGTCGCCGGCCGGGGCGTTCGCCTCCGGCGTCGTCAGTGTGTAGGTGTAGTGGCCCGTGGCGTCGATCGTCAGATAGCCATAAGTGCCCTGGATATGGGTCGAGCCGTCGGCCGCGCCCGAGCCACCGGTGCCGCTGGCGCCGGTCACAACCGGGCTGTTCGGATCGTTAAGCGTCAGGTTGCCGGTCGCCGTGGTCGGATGCGCCGGATCACCGGCATGGCTGCCGATGGTTGCAAGGCCGGACTCGTCGACCTGGCCCGTCGCCGCCACAGGCTGCGGCTGGCCATTGGTCACATTGATCGTCAGCGTCGCCGGCGAGGTATCGCCGTCGCCGTCCTTGATCGTGTAGGTGAAGACGTCGTTGCCCGTCGTCGTGTTCGCGAAGGCCTTGTAGCTGTAGGAGCCGTCGGCCTGAACCGTCAGCACGCCATGGGTGCCCGTCACCGTCGTCACGCCGGCATTGGTCACCGCGTTCGTCCAGGTGATCGACGCGATGCCGTCCGCGCCCGCCGTGTCGGCCGCGCCGAGACCATGGGTGCTTGTCCCTGTCTCGACATTGCCGGTCACCGTCTCGCCCGACTGCGCCGCGTCCGTGTCGGCCTTGGCCGTCGGCACGTCGTTGACGATGTCGATCGTGAGCGTCGTGGAAGCGGGGTCGCCGTCGGAATCGACCACCTTGACGGCGAAATCGTCATGCGTGCCGTTACCGGTGGTGCTGTCAAGCAGCGTGTAGGAATAGGTGTAGCCGGTCCCCGGCGTGCCGGTGATGGTCAGGTCGCCATACTGGCCGTGCACCAGGATGCCGCCGGCCGCGTTCGTCACCTCGATCTGGGTGTTGTCCTTGTCGGTCACGTAGAGGTGGCCGATCGTGTCGCCGCCGGTGGTGATAGCCAGCGCGCCGGTCGTGGTCTCGCTGGTGTCGCTGTTGTTGTTGGCGTCGTTGTCGGCGATTTCGCCCGAACCCGCAGGCAGGCCGTCATGCGGCGGAAGGCCGGCCTCGCTCGCCGCGCTGTGGCCGTTCGCATCGGGATTCTGCGGCGTCACATCGATGGTGGGCGTCGAATCCGGCTTCAGATTGATCGTCACCGTCGCCACCGACGGGTCGCCGTCGCCATCGACGATCTGGTACTGGAACGTCACCGTGCCCTGTTCGCCGGCGGCCGGCGTGTAGGTGAAGGTGCCGTCATTGTGATAGGTGACCGTGCCGGAGCCCGTCAGCGAGTTCGCCACCAGGCTCACCTTCGTCGGGTCGGCGATGTTGACGCCGTCCGCGCCGGGCACGTCGTTGGCGAACACGTCCACCGTCACCGGTGCGTTCTCGGCTGCCTGCGTAGCCACATCATTATGGGCTGTCGGCACGTCGTCGACGATCTGCACCGAAAGCGTGCCGGGGAGCGAGACGTCACCGTCGCTGTCGGTGACTGTCACCGTAAAGTTGTCGAAGGTGGAATTGGTACCGGCGCCGTCCGGATGCTGCGCGCTATGCTCCAGCGTGTAGGTGTAGCTCACTTGGCCGGTGGCGGCGTCGTAGCCGTTGATGGTCAGCTTGCCGAGCGGCGTGGTGATGTTGATCGGCGTCGACGCGCTGTTGGCAAGCTCGGCGCCTGAGATATTCGTGCCGTTGATGTTCACCGAGCCGATGCCGTCGGGCGAGTTGATGGCGAACGTGCCGCTGTTGATCTCGGACTGGTCGGTGTTGGGGGCGGGATCCTGCGCCTCGCCCGAGCCTTCCGACCCTGAGCTTGCCGGCAGCCCCTTCTCGTTGACGGTGGTGTCGCCGCCGCTGGTCGATGGCGTCAGGTCGAGGATCGTCGGCGTCGAGTCCGGCAGCAATCCCGGGAACAGCTCGCGATGTTCAGGCTGGCCGAACGCCAGGTCCGTCGGCGGCAGCAGCGACGTCAGGCCGAAGCCGTCGCCGATCCCGCCGGCGGGATGTTCGAAATTTCCGCCCGCGCTGCCCGGCGAGCCGTTGCCGCCAGCCGAGATCGAGCCGTCGGCGCCGAAGGCGACATCGACATGGCTTGCCTCGAGCGCGGCGATCAGGGCCACGCGCGGCACCTCGACGTCGCCGAGGATGAAGGTCGGCACATTCAGTGCGGCGTCCTTGATGACGATCTGGGATCCGTCGGGCTGCGTGAGGACGAGATCATGTCCGTCGACTTTGATGTTGTCGATCGACACGCTGGCCGGAAGCTTTACGACGTTGCCGGCCTCGACGTGATATTCATGTGGGATATTCCCTGCCGCTGCATTTGCCGCCGTTGCGGGAGCGTTGGAAGCAGGGGCCTTGGCATCGGCCGCCGGCTGGTTCGCGGCTGGCGCATTGGCCGTGCCCTGCGCCGGCACGCCGCTGCCGACGTCGACCGGCACCGGCTCGCTTGCAGCCTGGCCGGTGGTCGCCTGCGCGACCTGGACACCCGTGGAAATATGATTCTCACCAGCGCTCGTGTGCTCGTCCCAGGAATTTGAAACGGCGTCGAATTCGATATTGGTTGTCATAGCTAAAGCCCCTCCGGCATTTCCCGGAAAGAGACATGTCAGGCCTGGACTTTGCAACAGACATTCAATCTATTTCATATACTCGAATATGTAGAGAATCGCATTTTTTACACTTGGTAAATCGCGATGATATATCTGGATATGCATGATCTTAAGGAAGGCGGGATTGACCGCGCCGCGCGCCTCCGCCTTGGTAAATGAAAGTATAAATTTGAATAAAATTTGACGCAAAACAGAATAGAGTGATTCGCGGAAATTTACCTACCTTCCTTTCCGATAATTTGAGACAAGATTGGTAGCGTCCACAGTCAAAGGTGGGCGTTATGAAAATACAAAAAGCAGCCCCGACGGGGATCAAGGTTCTCTTGCTGGCGATCGGCCTTGCCGGTTTGGCAAATCCGTCGTCCGCCGGCGCGAATCCGGGCCCGGATCCGGTCCTGCAAAAGGTGCTTGCGCCGGCGAGCCTCGGCGGTGTTTCGCTGGCCCGGCCGCTGCCTTGGCGGGCGGCCACCGCTTACCGGATCGCGGAGGTTTCGGCAGGCTACGCGCCGGCAGCGGCTTACGCGGTTGAAGCGCGCTCGAGCGCCGAGGCCGATCCCGGCATCGACCCGATCCAGACCGCCGCGATCATCCCCGGCGTCTTCGGCTCCGTCGCTTTGTCGATGCGCAACTTTCCGGTCGCGGCGCGCTGGACTCCCGTCTACAAGGCCATCGTCGATTGCACCGCCGGCAGCGTCTGCGACCGCGAGAGCCCGGCTTTCGCCGAGATCATCAACATTGCCGCCGACAAGGGTTTTCGCGAGAAGCTCGCTTTCGTCAACAGCAGCATCAACCGCCTGATCGCCTATCGCAAGGACAGCGTCGTCTACGGCAAGCTCGACTATTGGGCGAAGCCTTCGGAAATCCTCGAACATCGCGCCGGCGATTGCGAGGATTTCGCCATACTCAAGATGGCGGCGCTGCTCAGGGCCGGGATCCCGGCGCAGAGCATGTCGCTCGTGGTGCTCCAGGATCGCCGCCGCAAGTTCTTCCATGCCGTCCTGTCGGTAAGCACGGGAAGTGGCGCCTTCATCCTCGACAGCCTCGGCAACGCCGTCTTGCGTGATAGCGAGCTGCCCGACTATGTTCCGCTCTATTCCTTCAGCATGGATCGCGCCTGGATCCATGGGTCGAAGTCCGGCGCGCAGATCGCCGGCATCGCCGGCGGCTTCGCGACGGTGGCGCCCGGCGAAGGCTCGCCGCAACCATCGGCGGCTTCGAGCCTGAGGCAGTAGACTCGAGCGGTTCAGCGTCTCACCGAAAATACACGGTCGCCTATTGTCTTCACGCATTCCGCACTGAAAACCGCCAGGAAATGCGTAGCTCTAAATTAGCCGTTGTAGACGAAAGCCATCAGCAGTTCCGGCTCGGTGACAGGCGCGCGCACGGCGCTGAGCTGGCCGCGATAGCGGCGCTCGCCCGCGCCGATGACGAAGCCGCTGGTGACCGGCGTTTCGCCATTGGCGTCGAGGCGGGCGAAGATGTCGGGAACGTTGAGGTCGAGCGCCAGCTTCAGGTCCTGGCGCCCATCCTCGCCCGGCGCGCTCGGCAACTGACGCCTGACCAGTTGCTGGAACGGCGTGTTGAAGGCCAGGATCTTCTTCGACGAAGACAGCGCGAAGGCGGGCGAGGGGCAGGCGATCAGGATTGCATTGATCGTGCGGATCGAAGCAAGCTTGCGCAATTCCATGCTTTCCTCAGCGAGGCCGCGCATGCAGGCGACGCGGATCGCCGAGGTGAGATTGCCCTGGTCGGGATGGTGTTCGGCGATCTCCTCGACCAGCATGCCGATCGTGCATTTTCGGCTTTCGGCCATCTGCTTCAGCGACACCCAGAAGGCGCGCTCCAGTCGGATGCCGCGACGCACGCCGCCGCGCGCTACGACGCGAAATTCCGGGCCGAAATCCTCGGCCGCGAGCGCCGGCAGCAGCCGTTCCCGCGAGGTGTCCGGATGGATGGCGCTATCGCTCACTCATTGCCTCCTGACGCGCCTTGTTGATGGGCTTCAAAAGATAGTTGAGGATCGTCTTGCGTCCGGTCTTGATGTCGACCGAGCAGATCATACCGGGGATGATCGAATAGGTCTTGCCGTTCCTTGTCAGCGTCGACTTCTCGGTGGCGACCCGCACCTGGTAGTAGGGCTCGCCCGTCTTCTGGTCGACGAGGCTGTCGGCAGTGATGTTGGAGACCTTGCCCTCGATGCCGCCGAAGATCGAGAAATCATAGGCCGTGACCTTGATCAGCGCCTCCTGGTTCGGCTGGATGAAGGCGACGTCGCGCGGCGAAACCCTGGCCTCGACCAGCAGCGTTTCGGATGTCGGCACGATGCCGGCCACGACCGCGCCTGGCTGCACGAAGGCGCCGAGCGTGTTGACGTCGAGCGTGTTGACGATGCCGTCGACCGGTGAGCGGATGTCGGTGCGCGCCACCTTGTCGGTGGCGCCGCGGATGGTTTCGTCGACCACGGAAAGATCGGCGAGCGCCTGCGTCAGGTCGCTCAACGCCTCCTGCTGCAATTGCAGGCCCAATTCGTTCACCTGAAGCTGCGCCTCGGTGATAGCCGACTTGGTCTTCTTGATGGTCTCGCCGGCCAGGATCAACTGCCCGTGAAGGTCGGTCTGTTCCCGCTCGACGCGGATCTGTTCGGTCTTGGCCATCAGGCCTTTCTTGACCATGGGTTCGACCAGCGCCGCTTCCTGGTCGGTGACGGCAAGGCTCTTGGACAGGCGGTCGGCATTGGCGGTGGCCTCGTCCAACTCCTTCTCGCGCTGGTCGAGGCGCGATTTGAGAACCGACAGCTTGACCTCGAAATTGTCGCGGCGCGCCACAAGCAGCTTTTGCTCGTTGTCGCAGATCTCCGGCGCGACTTTCTGGATTTCCACAGGGCAGGGAAACGACCCTTCGGCACTGCCGCTCTGCTCGAACTGCAGCCTGGCGATGCGCGCCTGCAGCGCTCGCGCCTTGGCCTTCTCTTCGCCAAGGCTCGAAGTATTGCCCGAATTGTCGAGACGGATGATGAGGTCGTTCTTCTTGACGATCTGGCCGATCTGGACGGCGATCTCCTGCACGACACCCGGTTCGCTGGCCTGAATGATCTGCGTCTTCGAAGCGGGTATCACCTTGCCGTCGCCGCGTGCGATCTCATCCACCTCGGCGAACGACGCCCAGGCCGTGAAACACACGAACAGCGCTCCGACGATGTAGACGGACGCCGAGGCGAATAGGGGTGGCCGGTCTTCCCTTGCTAGCATGTCCATGCGTTCCGGTCAGGCATTTGCCTTCTGCAATGCCTGGATGACTTGTTCCTTCGGCCCGTCGGCGACGACGCGGCCCTGATCGATGACGATGAGGCGGTCGGCAAGTTCCAGCATGCTGTAGCGATGGGTCGACACGATCAGCGTCGTGCTGCGGTCGAACGCCACCTTGAGCTGCTTGATCAACTGCCGTTCGGAAGCGAGATCCATCGAACCCGATGGCTCGTCCAGGAAGACGATCTTGGGCTTGGTCAAAAGCAGCCGCGCGATTGCCACCGCCTGCCTTTGTCCGCCCGAGAGACTGGTGCCCCGCTCGCCGACATTCATGTCGTAGCCGCGCGGATGCCGCGAGACGAAGTCGTCGACGCCGGCGGCCTTCGCCGCATCGATGATCTCCTCGTCGGTGGCTTCCGGCGCCGCCATCAAGAGGTTCTCCTTGATGGTTCCCGAAAACAGGTCGCCGGCCTGAGCGACGATGCCGACCGCGGCGCGGACCTCCGAGGGATGGTATTGGCGGATATCGATGCCGTCGATCAGCAATTCCCCCGACGTCGGCAGGAAAAGCCGGCCGATCAGCCGGCCCATCGTGGTCTTGCCGGAACCGATGCGGCCGATGATGCCGACCCGCTCGCCGGGCCTGACCGGGATGTTGAGCCCGCTCAGAACCTCGTTTTCCGTGCCCGGATAGGCAAAGCCGACATTCTTGAAGACCAGCGCCCCGCTGCGGATCGGCCGATTGACGAAACCGACCGTATCGGGGCGGTCCTCTGGCTGCGACATGATCGTGTTGATGATCCTGAGCGACAGCATGGCCTGGCGGAACCGGGCAAGCGTGATGGCGATCTGGCCGAGCGGCGCCACGGCGCGGCCGGCCAGCATGACGGTGCCGATGATGGCGCCTGTCGAGACATGGCCTTCCGAGAACGCATAGGCGCCGCCAACCACCAGGGCGACCGTCACGAATTGCTGGATGGCGCCGGTGATGTTGCCCGCCGCCGCCGAGAGCTCCTTGATTTTCTCCGACGTGTTGGCCGCGTTCTTCGAGTGCTCGCCCCATTTGCGCAGCAGATAGGCTTCGGCGCGCAGGGACTTGATCGTCTCCAGCGTTGAAATGGACTCGACCAGCAGCGCCTGGCGTTGCGACGCCTCGTTCATCGAGGCCGCGACCCGCTTGCCGATTCGCCGCTGCGTGATCAGTCCGACGATGACGGAGATGACGAAGGCCAACGCCGGTATGATCACCAGCCAGCCGCCGATGGCATAGATGACAGCCAAGAAGACGAAGACGAAGATCGTATCGATGAAGACGCTGACCGTGTTCGAGGTGAAGAACTCGCGCACGAACTCGTATTGCGTGACGCGGTTTGCATATTCGCCCGTCGACCCGGGCCGCGCCGAAAGCGAGGAATTCAGCACTTTTTCGAACAGCAGATAGGAGATACGCAGATCCGCCTTGCGGCCGGCATAGTCGATCAGCGACGCCCTGGCCGTCTTGAGCAGCAGGTCGAACAGGATGGCCGCGCCGATGCCGAGCGCCAGCACCCACAGCGTCGAGATCGCCTTGTTGGGCAGGATGCGGTCGTAGACGTTCATGGTGAAGATCGGCGAGGCGATCGCCAAAAGATTGATGAAGACCGCCGACAGCACCACTTTTGAATAAGTGCGCCAGAACGACCCCATGGTGCCGGTCAGCCAGTGGCGCCTTTCGATCCGCGCCGCGGTGCCGACCGTCATCTCTTCGGCCTGGTTGGCATAGGTGATCGAGAAGGATGTGCCGCCGCTGATGTAGCTTTCGGCGAGTTCCGACCTGGCGATCGTGGTGCGGCCGTTTTCCTGCGGCGCCGTCAGATATTGCCCGTCCTCCATTTCCGCCAGGAGGGCGACCGGCAATTGGCTGACGCGGAAGATGATGGCCGGAAGATCGAAGCGGCCACGCAGGAAATCGCGATGGCTGAAATCCTGGACCTCCAGGCCGATGCGCTCGGCCAGGTGGCGGATTTCGTCGGGCTCGATGCGCGTCTCCGAAATCGGCACGCCGGCGAACAGCACGGTTTCCGCGCTCGGCCTGCCGAGATAGGCAGCGACAGCGCAGAAGCAGGCTTTGAAAGCCTCCTTGGGCGATAGGATATTAGGTTGCTGGTTCACGATCCGCCCCGAAGGACCGAAGATCGATGCTACATCGGCTACTTTTTCCTGACCGGCGCGAGGATGTCGAACGGCAGATCGTTCTTCTGCTCCGACGGCGTCCGCGCATAGGTCTCGGTATCGGCCGTAGCCGGCACACCGAATTCCTCACGGGCGTAGGCCGCGGCCTGCTTGGCCGGCTGGACGTTGAGTGTCTTCAGCAATTCGCCGGTCGCGGCCAGCAGCCGGTACTGGGCAAACAGCGACGCGTAGGACGACGTGTCGGCCAGTGTCGCGGTGTTGAAGCGCGTGTTCTGGGCATCGAGCACATCGAGCAGCGAGCGCTGCCCGACCTTGAACTGCTCGCGATAGGAGGCGACCAGCTTTTCATTGGTGGCTGCCTGCTGCCGCAGCGTCTTTGCCAGTTCCGCCTGGCGGAAGCGGCGGTCCCACGAGGTGCGCACGGCTTCCTCGATCTCGCGCAGCACCTGGTGCATCGCAAGCCGCTGCTCGCTGGTGCGGCGAATCTGTTCCTGTTCGTTGGCCTTGTCGATGCCGCCGCGATAGAGGTTCCAGCGCAGCACCACCCGGGCCTGCAGGTCGCTCGCGTCGCCATTGTCGCCGTCGATGTCATAGCCGCCCCGGGCGACGCCTTCGGCGGTGATCGTCGGGCCGTATTTCGCCCGCGCCGCGTCAACCAGCGAAGCGGCGGCATCGATGTCGCTGTTGGCCATATGGACGCGTGGATTGTTCTGCCTGGCGAGCCCGATCGCATCGTCCAGCGACCGCGGCAGGGCGGCTGCGACATCGGCCGGCCGCGACGCGTTGGTCAGCGGCTTGCCGACATTCTTGAAGAAGCGGATCTTGGCCGCCTCGAGTTCTTCGGTCGCTTCCTGCATCCGCGCCTTGGCCGCATAAAGGCGTTCCTCGGCCTGCTGCCGGTCGGCGTCGTTGAGCGCGCCGCCCGCGATGCCTTGCTTGATGTCGCCGAGGATGGACTGATGAAAGCCAAGGTTCTTCTTGGCTTCGGCCACGATCGAAGCCTGCAGCATGTATTCCAGATAGTCCTGGACGACTGCGAGCCCGATGAACTCGGACCGTTCCAGAACCCTGAAGGAAGCGCCGTCGACCCGCGAGGCCTGGCGGTTCAGTTCGGCCCGCCTTGCGCCACTGTCATAAAGCGTCTGCGAGACCGTGAGATCGGCCTCGTTCGGATAAAGCGCTTCATGATCCTGGTCGAGCGCTCGCCGTGTATCGTTGTCCAGGCGGCGAACGCCGGTCGATGCTTCCAGATCGACGCTGGGAAGATAAAGGCCTTTGGCCTGTCGCAGCTCGAATTCGATCGCTTCGCGGTTTTCGATCGCCTGTCCAATCTCCGGATTGGATTCCACAGCGACGGCAACGGCTTCTTTGAGTGTGAGTGCGCTGGCGCTACCACAAGCCAGCATCGACACCGTGACAGCAAGCGCAACGCGCCAGCCGACGGTAATTTTACCCGTCCTGGTCATTTCTACCCCGCGACTATCCCCGCGCCATTGTTTTTTTATTGGCGCTTATTTGCCCAAGCCTGCCACCGGAGCTTTCGGCCAGTATCTATCAGATTTTTCGAGGTTGTGAGCATATAATGGATTAGACACCCCTTAAAAGTACGATTTCGGACATTAGGGCCAAAACCTGTAGCAAAAATGGCACAGAAACCGGGGGCGGCCGTCGGACTTTTCCCGTTCAAAGAGCGCTGCAATGGTTAATGGCCGGAAAGAAACGGCGAATCGTGCGGCGGCCATGCACAAGCTCCCGCAAAATCTGCTGCGGCCTTGCAAAGCATGCGCAAGAAATCGCCATTTCAGCCTGGTTTGATTGGCAAAAGCGGATCGTTCCCTGTATTGCGGGCCGAAGCAAAAAAGCCGTGGATTTTCTTGCATGACCAATGTCGCCTTGACCGGGCTTGCCCGCGATCTTGCCCGGCGCGCCGCCGAGGGCAGGCCGGTGCGCATCGGCGTCATCGGGTCCGGCGAGATGGGTACCGATCTGGTGACGCAGGGCATGCTGATGCCGGGCATTTCGATCGCGGCCATTTCCACGCGGCGCCCGCACACCGCCCGCGAGGCGATCCGCATCGCTTATGGCGACGAGGCGATGGCGGCTGAGGCCGAGACCGGCTCCGGGGTCACCCGGGCGATCGAGAGCGGCAGGATCGCCATCACCTCGAACGAGATGCTGGTCACCAACCCGCTGATCGACGTCGTCGTCGACGCCACCGGCAAACCCGGCGTTGCTGCCGATTTCGACCTGATGGCCATGCAGCATGGCAAGCATCTGGTGATGATGAATGTCGAGGCCGACGTGACCATCGGCTGCTACCTGAAGCATCAGGCCGACCGGTTGGGTGTCGTCTATTCGGTCGGCGCGGGCGACGAGCCGTCGAGCTGCATGGAACTGATCGAGTTCGCCTCGGCGCTTGGGCTAGGCATCGTCGCGGCCGGCAAGGGCAAGAACAATCCGCTCAACCATGACGCCGTTCCGGACGATTATCGGGAAGAGGCGGCGCGGCGCAACATGAACCCGCGCATGCTGGTCGAGTTCGTCGATGGCTCGAAAACCATGGTCGAGATGTGCGCCATCGCCAATGCCACCGGCCTGGTCCCGGATGTCCCCGGCATGCACGGCCCCAAGGCCGATCGCGATCAACTGGCCAAGGTTTTGATCCCACGGGAGGACGGCGGCCTCCTGTCGAGGAAGGGCGTCGTCGACTATACGATCGGCAAGGGCGTGGCGCCCGGCGTCTTCGTCATCGTCGAGGCGATGCATCCGCGCGTTGTCGAGCGCTTGGACGATCTCCATGTCGGCCACGGCCCCTATTACGGCTTGTTCCGGCCCTTTCACTTGACTTCGCTGGAGGTGCCGCTCACCGCCGCCCGCATCATGCTCCACGGCAAGCCCGACATGGTGCCTCTGGCGAGACCGGTGGCCGAAGTCTGCGCGGTCGCCAAGCGCGACCTTGCCGCGGGCGAGACCTTCGATGCCATCGGCGAGACCTGCTACCGCTCCTGGACCATGACGATTGCCGATGCGCGCGCCAGTCGTGCCGTGCCGGTCGGTCTGCTCGAAGGCGGCAAGGTGCTGAAGTCTGTCAGGAAGGGTGCGTTGTTGACCGAGGACAATGCTGCGCCGGACCGGACGACGAGGCTCTACGCCCTGCGCCGGCTGCAGGATGACATGCTCTACGGAGCGAAGGTTGCTTCACCAGCCCTGTCAGGATGAGCCGCTGCTATTTGCGCAGCTCCGCCTCGATGTCGTCAAGCGCCTTGTCCTTGCCGATGCCGGTGAGGAAGGGGAGCCCTTTGATCACCGGCTTGGTCACGGATGCCGAGATGGGCGTTGTGGCGACGATAAAGTCGACGCTATCGGCCAGTCCGGGCACTTCCGTGGCCTTGGCCTGCTGCGCGTGAAAGGTGAGGCCGCGCTTCTTCATTGCCTCGGTCACCGCGGCATTGACCGCCGTCGAGGTCGCGACGCCCGTGCCGCAGGCAAAAAGAATGGTTTTCTGTCTGGACATGTTCTTTCCTCTTGTCAGCTGAGAATGGCGCGGACGTCATCGAAGGTCCTGGCCGTCCTCAAGCCATCCAGCACCGCGGGATTCTGGATGGTGGCCATGACGGTCTGCAGCGTGTCAATCTGCTTGTCCTTGTCATTGATGGCAAGCAGGAACACGAAGCCCACCGGCAGCTTCTCGTCGGGATCTTCCATATTGGCGAAGATGACGGGTCGCTTGAGCGTGCCCATCGCCACCCCCGGTTTCAGCACATGTTCCGGGTCGGTGTGCGGCACCGCGACATTGTCGGTGCGCTCCAGCGGCAAGCCTGTCGGGATCGTCATCTCGCGCCGCACGACGGCGTCGGCATAGCTGCTCTTGACGTAGCCCAACGCTTCCAGCCTGGAGGCCAGCCTGCGGATGATCTCCTCATTGGTCGAGGCGTCGGAACCGAGGACGACCGCCTCTGGGTCCAGGAGCTGGATCAGGCCATTCGACAAGGGCTACTCCATTTGATGCGAACCGTGCGCCCCGCCGTATAGGCTTCGGGGCGCACGATCGTTTCAGTTTCAGGCTAGAGCATGATCCCGAAAAGTGGGAACCGGTTTTCGGAGAAAGATCATGCTCCAACAAAGAGTTGGATCGTGACGGCGATTCAACGAAACGCCATCACGATCTAAACCGGTTCAGGCAGTGCCTTCGGCCGGCTCGTCCTCGGCGCCGGCGGCGCGTTCCCAGCCGAGCGGGTTGCGGCGGTAGAACAGGAACAGTGCCGCGATGACCACCGCGATGATGACGATACCGATGATACCGAGCCCCTGGATCGCTTCGATGATCACATAAGGAACCCAGAGGAACCCGTCGACCACGGAGGTGATCTGCAGCGCATCCGCCGGCAGCTTGAAGCCCGACGCGACGGCAGCACTTGTGAACAGCGGCGCCAGCGCGTTGGCGACGTAGAAGCCGACGGCCAGCGTCACGGTGCCGATGACGACCATGCGAAAGACGTTGCCCCTGACCAGCGGCGCGGTCATCGCGACGATGAACGGAATGACGGCGAGGTCGGCGAACAAGATGACGCGGTTGCCGGGCAGGATGATCGACAGGATGATCGCGATCGGCACCAGGATCAGCGACGACGAGATCGCCGCCGGATGGCCGATCAGAATGGCGGAATCGAGCCCGACCAGCAGCTCGCGGTCGCCGGTGCGCTTGCGCACGAATTCCTGCGCGGCGTCCGAAACCGGGAGCAGGCCTTCCATCAGGATCTTCACCATGCGCGGCAGGAGCAGCATCACCGCCGCCAGCGTCATGCCGGTGCCGAGCACCTTGGCCAGCACGGTGCCGAGATCGCCGGCGTTGTAGAAGGCGATCAGGCCGAGCACCAGGCCGATGATGAGCCCGAGTATCACCGGCTCGCCGAAGACGCCGAAGCGGCGCTCGATGGTCTCGGTGCTGATGTTGATGCGGTTGATCCCGGGGATACGGTCCATGATCCAGTTGAGGACGATGGCGATCGGCAGAATCTGCGCCGAGGCGAGATGCGGCACGGAAATGCCGGGCACGCCGTAGAACTGCTGCACCGCGCGCGCCGACCAGTCGGCGAAGAGCAGCGCAAGCGCCGCGACAAGCGCCGCAATGATGATGCCGTATGCCAGATTGTTGGTGGCGGCGACGACCAGCGAGCCGACGAAGGCGAAGTGCCAGAAATTCCAGACGTCGACATTGAGCGTGCGTGTCATGCGCGTGAGCAGAAGCACGATGTTGACCAGGATGCCGACCGGAATGACCCAGAGGCCGACCGACGAACCGAAAGCGATCGCGGCGGCGGACGGCCAGCCGACATCGATGATGTCTCGATGGATGCCGGTGTTGGTGACGATCGCCTTGGCGACGTCGCCGATCGAGGTGAACATCAGGCCGAGCACGAGATTGATGCCGATGAACGCGACGCCGATCGTGATGGCGGCGCGGAAGGCCTTGCTGACCCTGGCTCCAAGGACCACGGCGATGATGAAAATGACGATCGGCAAGAGCACTGTCGCGCCGAGCGTGTCGATGGCTCCTTTTAAGCCTGCAAGTATGGTGTCCATTCTACCTCCCCAGGGGCATCGGCTTCGGCTCGAAGCATGAATGATGCCCGCAACTCAATGACGCCTCGGCCCTCCCGGCCGAGGCACTCCCCACTCGCCGACGAGGCCGGCATGTTCAGTCGAGCGAATGAACATTTGCTTCTGTCAGCGAACGAAAGTTTTATCTGGGTGACCTATGCCAAAGTCAATCGGCAATCCTTGGGCCAAAGGGAAACCCACCGATTGTTTGGGGAACCGGTTAGCCGGTATAGCAATCGTCGATCCGGCCTGGCCGGCTGGGCGCACGCCAGGCTGGGCTGTTTCCCGGATCGTGTTAGGGTGCTACTTGCCCAGCTCTATCGACCTGAGCCGCGCCGCTTCCACGGCTTCGGTGACGAGCTTCGTCAGCCGGTCGCCGCCCATCAGCACGGCAAGCGCGGCGGCGGTCGTGCCGTTGGGGCTGGTCACCTGCTGGCGCAGCACGCCTGGCTCCTCGTCTGCTTCGGCGGCAAGCGAGGCGGCGCCGAAGACGGTCTGCATGGCAAGCAGCTTGGCGGTCGCGGCGGGCAGGCCGGCCTTCTCGGCGGCTATCGTCAGCGCCTCGATGAAGTGGAAGATATAGGCCGGGCCGGAGCCGGAGACGGCGGTCACGGCGTCCATGAGGCCTTCGTCGTCGATCGTCGTCACGACGCCGCTCGCCGAAAGCAGTTCGGCAACGAAACGGCGGACGTCGTCGGAAACCAGCGGGTTGGAAAAAACCACCATCATGCCCTTGCCGATCGCCGCCGGGGTGTTCGGCATGCAGCGGATCACCGGCGCGAGCTCGCCCAGAATTTCCTCGAAGGTGGCGACCGGCGTGCCGGCGGCGATGGAGAGAAAGCTGGTCCTGCCGTCGCCGAAGCGCTTGTAGTGCGCCGTCACCTCGCGGATCACCTGCGGCTTTACAGCGATGACGACAAGATCGGGCACGGCGTCGGCCGGGATAGCTGCAGCCTCGGCCGCGGCATGGCAGCCGAGATGTTCGGCGCGCCGGCGCAGTTCCGCGTTGGGCTCGACCACGAACACCGCTCGCGGCTCGAGCTTGGCGGATTTCAGCCAGCCCGAGAGCATGGCGTAACCCATATTGCCGCAACCGGCGAGAACCAGCCTGATCGTCATGAAAACCTCCGTAAGAAGGCTCTCCTTAGACGGTTGCGGCGCAACGGAAAAGGGCAGTCGGCAGGAGATCGATCGGCCAGGTCGAGGCAATTCCAGGAAAGTGTCCAGCGGCTTTCCGTCCGGAATTGCATAACCAATTAGTTCGAAGAGCGAACCGGGATCGGTCGCAGCGAGACTTGTCTCAGGCCAAGCACGCCCAGCACGAAGAACAGCCAGACGGGATCGCCACGGTGGAAGAAGAAGCTCTCCAGGAAACCGTTCAGCGCCGTGAACAGCACCACCATCATGAAGAAATCGCCGAGGAAGATGTTTTCCTTGCGCGCCGGGATGCGCATGTAATCGCGCAAGGGGGCGATCAGGAAGGTGTAGACGGCGACGCAGAGCGCCGGGATGCCCATCAGCACGGCGATGTCGAGATAGCCGTCGTGACCGTGAACGATGGTGCGGATATCCCAGGGCCGGTCGAAGGGCTGATCCTGGTTGAGCAGCAGCGGCGTGCCCCAGAAGCTTTCATAGCCGTAGCCGGTCCATGGCTTCTTCGCCAGCATCTCGCCGGCGAACTCCCAAAGCGTCGTGCGTCCCGTATAGGTCAGGTTCGGGAAATAGATCGCCGCCAGATGCTTCACCGGCGGGATGAAGACGATGCCGAGCGTGCCGACGGCCGTGGCCACGATCGCCAGCGCGAACAGGATCGGCGTGCCCAGCCGCATGCCAATGAGGCTGGGCAGCACCACGATCATGATCGAGAACGGGATCAGCCCGGCGGTCGTCTTGGAGCCGGTGTGCAGCATGAAGATCATCGCCGCGCAGAAGATGCCGGCACCCCACCAGCGCTGGCCGCGCCGGAACAGATAGAGCCCGGCGAAACTGAAGCAGGCCATCACCGGACCGGCGATGTTCTTGTGCGTGAAGACGCCGCGCCACAGGCCGGCATGCTCGGGCTCCTGCGACTCGGCGGTATGCAGCGCCTCATGCGGGAAGACGATCAGTCCGATATAGGAAAGGCCGATCACCACGACGGCGGTGAAGATCACCACCCTGGCGAAGGAGTCGGCGTCGCGCGGCAGCACCAGGATCGTCGCCATGGTGATGATGCCGATCATGGTGAAGGAGGCGGCGCGCATCGCCGCGGGCGGATCGGTGGCGAGCACCACCGACAGGAAGAAGAAGCCCAGCATCAGCGCCCAGGACGGGCTCACCAGCGAGCGCACCACGCGCGGATCGGCGAAGGCGAGCAGCGAGAAGATGGAGACCGCGCCGAGCGAGCCGAAGCCGAGCTGGTTGACGATGTCGCCGCCGTCGCCGGTCAGCTCCGCGCCTGCCGGCTGGAAGGGCCGGAACGAGACGATGATGAGGGTGAACAACAGCGCGGCGATAGCCGTCGCCAGACCTTCCCTGGTGAAGGCGGCGCTGAGCGGGGCGCGCTCAATTCTTCTCAGGCTGTCGGTATTGCTCATTGGCATATCCGAATTCGGCAAGCACCCGGCCGAGCGCGACATAGACCGGGTAGAGGCCGCTCGTCAGCGAGCCGGTGCGCGCCAGCCGGACGGCGCCGCGCAACGGCGAGGCCGCAAGCAGCGCCAGGCTCTTCAGGAAAACCTTGGGGCCGGCAAGCGGCGTGCCGGCCCGCTTCTTCTTTTCGACCAGCGTAGAGATCACGCCATTGCGCAGGCTGCGGGCGCGGATCCAGTCGGCCTCGACGCGCCGGGCCGGAACGGTCTCGTTGACCTTTGCCTCGGCGCACCAGCCGAGCAAGAAGCCTTTCTGCGCGGAGCGACTGAGGAAGTCGGAGTCGCCGCCGCCCATGAAATTGAACCGCAGATCGAGGAAGGGCGGTCCCATCGCCTGAAGCACGTTGCGCCTCACCAGCAGGTTGCCGGACGAATAGAGCGCCGGCACGCGGCCCGTTTCACGATAGGGTGGTGCAAAGACCGGATGTCCGGCCCATCTGGCGTGGCTCGGATCGGCAAAAACCGGCACTTGCGGGCCGCCGACGATGTCGGCGCCGAGGCTCTCGGCGGCGTTGCACATGCGCTCCAGCCAGTCTGGCTCGGCGATCTCGTCATCGTCGATGACCAAAAGGTGCTTGAAATTGGGAAACTGCAGGATCGCCGTCTGCCAGCCGGCATTGTAGGCGCTGCAATTGCCACGCTCATGCGCGATGATCACGATGCCTGGCATCTCGCCGCTTTCGAACAGCGGCAACACCGCCTTGGCGCCCTCGCGCGCCTCGGCCTCGTTTTCCATGACGATGACGGCAAAGCGCCTGCCGGTCCGCTGCGCCTTGATCGAAGCCAGGGTTTCCAGCACCTGCTTCGGCCGCTTGAAGGTCGGCAGCGTCACGACCGCCTCGACGGTCTCGGCGGCAAGCCCCGGCGACCGCCCCGCGATCGATACAGAAGCGTCGGACGGCAAAGGGATCATCCGTTTCCAGCAGCGTGGGTTCCGCGCCCTCGATAGCATCGCGGTGATAACGCTTCGTTAATCACCTTGTCGTCCGCCTGTCGGAAAAGTCGGGTCTTCGGCCTTTGACAGTGCCATTTAATCAAGGCTTCACCGCGTTTTGCTACCGGCTGCAGCCAAGGATAGGTGAAATGCATCTGCTGTTCGCCACATCGATCGTGCCTGATGGCGCTCTCGCCTCGGGTTACGAGATTGCCAACGCCGCGATCATCGACGCGCTGCGGCGGGCCGGCGTGCGCGTGACGGTGATAGGCTTCATCTGGCCGGGAAAGGCCCCGTCCGATCCCCAGAACACCATCGTGCTCGACGCCGTCGAGGTCCGCACCGAAAGCGCTTCGCCGCTGCGCAAGCTTGCCTGGCTGGGCAAGGCGATTCTCTCAGGCCTTACCTTTTCCTCGGTCAAGCTGCGCGTCGTTTCGGACGGCGAAGTCCGCGCCGCCATCGAGCGCGCCGGTCCCTTCGATGGCTACGTCCTGAACTCGGTGCAGTTCGCCGGTGCCTTTGAGAAGGTTCTCGCCGATCGTCCATTCGTCTTTGTCGCGCACAATGTCGAGCATCGCTCGGCCGAGGAAAATGCCGCCGCGGCCGGCAGCGCGCTGCAGCGCTGGATGTTCCGTCGCGAGGCCAGGCTCCTCAAGGTCATGGAGGAGCGCCTCTGCGGCGCCGCGCGCTTTGTCTTCACGCTGGCCGAGGAAGACCGCGCCGCACTTGGCGTCGCCTCCGACCGACGCTCGGCGGTGCTGCCGCTGGTGACCCGCGCGCAGGAGCCCGCAAGCAAGGCGAAGCGCCATGTCGATTG
The DNA here is from genome assembly GCF_006440815.1 of Mesorhizobium sp. B2-8-3. Classification (NCBI taxonomy): domain Bacteria; kingdom Pseudomonadati; phylum Pseudomonadota; class Alphaproteobacteria; order Hyphomicrobiales; family Phyllobacteriaceae; genus Mesorhizobium; species Mesorhizobium sp. B2-8-3. The sequence goes on along the minus strand of NZ_VFTW01000024.1, from coordinate 74,411 downwards.
CGACGCCGCGCTGATCGGCACCTGGACCTGGCAGCCGAACCGCATCGGGCTCGATTGGTTCCTGAGCAAGGTCGTGCCGCATCTGAAGCCGGATTTCCGCGTCAGGATCGCAGGCCACATGCCTGCCGGCGTCAGCTCGCCGCATCCCGGCGTTTCCTTCGTCGGCAGGGTTCCTGACGCGCAGGCCTTCGTGCGTGGCGCCGCCGTCATTCCCTTGATCAGCACCGCAGGCAGCGGGGTGCAGCTGAAGACCATCGAGACCTTCGAGCTCGGCCTGCCGTCCGTCGCCACCAGCCGCTCGCTGCGCGGCATCGGCTATCGTCCCGACAATTGCGTGGTGACCGACGATCCGATTGCCTTCGCCGCTGCTCTCCAGGCGGCCGCGGCCAATGTCCGCGACGTCGACGGCAGCGCTTTCCATCGCCGCCAGCTCAAGGCGCTCGATGCCGCGATCGGGCTTGGCCTGGAGAAGCTCGGCGCCGTCACCCAGGAGGTCGCCGCATGAACATGCACACCGCGCGCGCCGCCTTCGGCTTCGACACGCTCAAGACCATTTTGGGCATTCCCGTGCTTGCCATACGCTGGGACGAGGCCATCGCCTTGCTCACCAGGCTGATCGACGAGCGTCGCTTCACCAAGGTGAGCTTCCTCAACGCCCACAATGCCAACCTTGCCTGCACCGATCCGGTCTTTGCCGAGGCGCTGGAAAACTTCCTCATCCTCCCCGACGGCGTCGGCGTCGACATGGCGGCAAAGCTGCTTTACGGCGCGCCTTTCCCCAGCAACCTCAACGGCACCGATTTCATTCCGGCCTTCCTGCAGGCCTCGTCGCACCCGCTGACGGTGGCGCTGCTCGGCACGACGCGCGCCAATGCCGAAGCCGCGTGTGCGAAGCTTTCGACGCTCGCCATGCAGCACGAATTCGTCGTCATCCATGACGGCTTCTTCTCCGCCGCCGAGGAGCCGGCGGTCATCGAGCGCATCGCCAGGCTGCGGCCCGACGTGCTCCTCGTCGCGATGGGCGTTCCGCGCCAGGAATTGTGGATCGAACGCCACATCGACAGCCGCCATTGCACCCTGCCGGTCGCGGTTGGCGCGCTGCTCGATTTCATGAGCGGCTCTGTGCCGCGCGCGCCGCTATGGCTGCGCCGGCTGCGGCTTGAATGGCTGTTTCGCCTGTGGATCGAGCCCGGCCGCCTGTGGCGCCGCTACATCGTCGGCAATCCGGTCTTCCTGTGGCGCGTCGTCAGGCAGAAGCTGTCGCTCGGGCCGCGGCCAGCGGACGCGCGCCGGTGAACAGCCGCTTCGTGCCGGGCACCTCCACCGCCATCGAACCGCTGCCGCGCATGCCCCTGGCTGCGATCGTCACGGCGAGCTACGCTCCCGATTTCGAGCGCTGCCGGCTTCTGTGCGAAACCATCGACCGCCATGTCACCGGCGTGGCGCATCATTACATCCTCACCGAGCATCGCGACGTCGCGCTGTTTCGCCAGCTGGAAGGCAGCCGTCGCAGCATCGTCGACGAGCGGGACCTGTTGCCGCGCTGGCTGCGCGTGTTCGACGATCCGCTGAGCGGCTTCCGCCGCCGTGTCTGGCTGAGCCTCAAAACGCAGCCGCTGCGCGGCTGGCATGTGCAGCAGCTGCGCCGTATCGCCATTGCCGGGCAGGCAAAGGAAGACGTGCTGGTCTTCTGCGATTCCGACGTCGCCTTCCTGAAACCCTTCGACACCGGCGCTTTCTGGCGCGACGGCAAGGTGCGGCTGTTCCGGCGCGACGGCGTGCTGTCGAACGATGGACATGACGAGCATCGCATCTGGTCGCGCAATGCCGGTGCCGCGCTCGGCATCGATTCTGCCAATCAATCGAGCCACGACTACATCTCGACGCTGATCGCCTGGCGCCGCGAGACGGTCAACGCGATGTGCGAGCGCATCGAGAAGGTGCATGGCCGCGACTGGGTCGGCGTCGTCGGTTCGGCGCGCCAGTTCTCCGAATGCATGATCTATGGCCGCTATGTCGACGACGTGCTTGAAGGCGCCGGCCATTTCCATGGTTCGCAGGAATTCTGCCGCGTCCATTGGAACGGCGAGCCGCTGTCTGATGAGGAATTCCGCCGCTTCGTCGACACCATGGCGCCGCAACAGGTGGCGATCGGCATGCAGTCCTTCATCGGCACCGATATCGGCCGCATCCGCCGCCTGATCGGGCTCGAATAGTTCTGACAGATCCGAAACGTCCGGAACCTGGGATGACGACCTCGGAGGCTTCGCCCCCAATACCGGACATTTGCGATGGCCCGTTCGGTCAAACGAACGGCAAGCTTGGCTGCCAACAGGTAGGCTAAATCGCTTTCGCCGGCCGGCGCATCGCCGAATAGGTCAGCAGCATCGAGGCGAGATAGAGCAGCAGGAAGACGATGTTGAGTGACAGCACCAGATTGGCCGTGTCGGGGATCGTTGTCAGCACATAGGTCAGCAGAACCGCCTTCAATCCGGCGAGCAGGCCGAGATTGATCGCCCGCACTGCCGTCTGGCCGCGCGCGAAGAGCAGCTCGGCCTGGTATTCGACGAGGTTGCGCAGGCCGGGCACGCAGACCGCCAGCGCCACCAGCGGCGCTGCCTCGGCGACATTCTTGCCGAGCGCGTTCGGGAAGAAATGCAGCACGATGCCGAGCGATACCAGCGCCAGCGTCGAGACCAGGAACACGCCACCCTCGATCCCGCTCTTGACCGCTAGCCGCGACAGAAGCTCCGGCGCCCGCATCATGCGCTGCACCAGCATCATCGAGAAGGTGCGGATCGGGATCGCGGTGAGATCGACCAGCCGCATGATGATGGCGTAGATGCCGGCCAGATGCGGCCCGCCGATCGACAGCACCAGGAGCTTGTCGAACTCCATCTGCAAATAGAACAGCACTTCGGATCCGGCGACATAGATGGAATCCGCGAGCCGCGTGAAATAAAGCTCGGCGCGCAGCCTCAGCCGCTGGCGCGGATAGAAGAAGACGAAGGCGACGATGAGTGAGGCGGCATTGGCGCCGATGTAGAACAGCGACCAGACGCCGATGCTGTGCTGCGCGCCAAGCATGAACAGGATCGCGCCGACTGCCCTGAGCGCCGTCGCCAGGATGGCGAGCACGGCCGCCCGCCCGAATTTGCCGAGCCCGTTGTTGACGATCAGCGCCACTTCGACCGGTCGCCACAGAAGCGCCTCCGCGAAGACGACCGCGGCGAAAGCCGACAGCGGCACGGTGCCGGAAAAGAAAATCAGGTAGACGATGTAGGATGCGGCGGCGAGGAACGGCAGCGACAAGACGCCGAGAAGCAGGAAACCGGCCGTGAATGTGCCGATCAGGTTGGGGCGGATGGTGGCGGTGCGGTATAGCGCCGAAATGAATCCGAAGGCGAGGATGCGCGACAGCATGATGCCGGCGGCCGACGCGGTCGCGAACATGCCGAACTCGGCGATCGAAAGCGTGTTGGCCAAAGCCACGAAATAGGCCAGCGAGAACACCAGCCGACCGCCGGCGCCGCTGATCGCCGAAAAATAGTCGGACACCAGTTTCCGGCGGGTGGCCACGAAGTGGCCGATCCGCGCGAAGCTTCGCCTTTGCGGCATGTCGCTGGCCTGGGTCATGTCGGGGGCGATACATAGGCTGGAAAGTTTAACGCGGCGTTCTGGCGCCCGTCCCGGCGACGCTGAAATGCCGTGAGCAAGGCGAAAAACTCTGCCCGCCGAGGTGCAAAATTAACCGTTTGTTTCCTATGCCTGTTTAGCGTGGCTTAACGATTGGCCGATCCGCACGCCCAAGCCGCAGAGAGTAAGTTCCAGGACAATGGTCGACAGGGATAACCGTGATGACTGGAGGCGCGAGCGTTCTCTGCTCGCGCTGGGCCAAGCCATGCGTGGCGACGACAAGACGGTCTCGATCGGCGACCGAGCCAATTCTTCCTGGCGCGAGGACGCAGCCGCGCGCCATCGCGCCGCTCGTTCCGAGCGCGAAGAAAAGTTAAACCCGCGTCCCACCGAGACCGGCGGGTTTGACCACGATCAGGCGGAACCGGATTCGGATCCGGCCGAAACCGGGGACGACCGGGCGGGAAGAAATCGGCCCGCTTCGTTCGGGCAGGGCTACGAGGCCACTGCGGAAGGCCGCCAGCCGCAGGCCACTCCCGAAGCTCGCCATGCAGGCCGGCCGCCTGCCGACGGCAATTCCGAGGAGTGGAAACCGCTGATCGACCCGATGCAGGTCGTTCACGGCGTCACGCGATCCAAGGCGTTGATCCTGTCGACAACCATCCTGGGCGCGGCGCTTGGCGTCGCCATCGCGTTGTCGACGCCGAAGAAGTATGAGGCCACGACCGACGTCATTGTCGACCCGCGCGACCTCAAGCTCACCGATCGCGACCTGACGCAGAACGTGGTCGCCTCGGATGCGACCCTCGCCATCGTCGAGAACCAGGTTCGCATCCTGACTTCGGGCACCGTTCTCAACAAGGTCGTCACGGATCTCAACCTTACCAACGACCCCGAATTCAACGGCCAGGGCAAGGGCGGCATCGGTCTGATGTCGACGCTGCGCTCGATCCTGTCGCGGCAGGATGCCGGCGCGGCGGACGAAGCGCGCAAGCGTGCGCTTGCGGTCGGCAGTCTGTATGACAGCCTCGATGTCGAGCGCGGCGGCAAGACCTTCGTGGTCTCGGTCAGCGCCACCACGCAGAACGCGGAGAAATCCGCGCTGATCGCCAACACCATGGTCAAGGCCTTCAGGCAGATCTCCAGCGAGATCCAGTCCAGCACGGCGGGCCGCGCCAACGACGAGCTCACCGCCAGGCTCGGCGAATTGCGCAAGGGCGTCGAGACGGCCGAACGCCAGGTCGAGGATTTCAGGGCGACGCACGACCTCGTCGACGCGCAGGGCCACCTGATCAGCGACGACCAGATGTTGAAGCTCAACGAGCAGCTTTCCGTCGCCCGCGCCCGCACGCTCGAGCTCAATGCCCGCGCCGCCTCGGCCCGCTCGCTGAACGTCAATTCGGTCCTTAGCGGCACCTTGCCCGAGGAAATCAACTCCAACATGATGAGCGAGCTGCGCTCGCAATATGCGGCGCTGAAGCAGGAAGCCGATCGCGCCGAGGTCAGGCTTGGGCCCCGCCATCCGGAGATCGAGGCGCTCAACGCCCAACTCGCCGGCGCGCGCGAGCGCATCAGCGCCGAGCTGCAGCGCATCGCATCCTCCCTGCAGGTCGACCTGAAGCGCTCCGTCCAGCTCGAGCAGGACCTGTCGTCGCGCCTGGCGCAGGCCAAGGTGCAGAGCGGCGACGTCAACAACAATCTGGTCTCGCTGCGCGAGCTTGAGCGCGAGGCCGCCGCCAAGCGCTCCGTCTACGAGCAGTTCCTGCTGCGCGCCAAGGAAACCGGCGAGCAGAAGGACATCAACACCGCCAATATCAGCGTCATCTCGGACGCCTATGCGCCGCTGCAGGCGAAGGGACCGTCGCGAGCGGTGATGGCCTTGGCCGGCCTGTTCGCCGGCCTGTTCGCCGGCATCGGCCTGGGCGCGCTGCGCGGCATCTATGCGAGCCTGCGCGAGACGGCCGATAACCGCTCGCGCCGCAGAGGCGATGAGCGCGCTCCAATGATGGAGAACAGTTCCAACAGGGCCGCTCCGCCGCCGCCACCGCTTGTGACGCCGCCGGCCCTACCTGTCGCCCCGCCTCCGGCTCGGTCATTCACACCGCCGCCGGCTCCGTCATTCACGCCGCCTCCAGCCGCATCTTACACGCCGCCGGCAAATGCGTCCTACACACCGCCGCCCGCCTCACCTCCAGTGCCGCCTCCGATGACGGCAGCCGCGCCGGCTCCAGTCCAGCCCGTCGCGCCACCGCCGGAACCGGCCAACGATGCCGGCCGTCCGGGGCTTTTCGGCTCGCTTGCCTCGGCGGTTCGCTATTTCGTGCGGCGCGAGCCGGCCGAAACGGTGGATATGGACTCTGTTCCGCCCGAAAGCGCCTGGCGCGCGCCCAGCCGGGAAGAGCGCTATTCTGGGGCTCAACCATCGGCGCGGGAGAATTTCCGGCCGCCATACGAGCAGGGCTATTCCTATTCGTACCGGCCGGACCATGGCCGGACCGATCCTTATGAGGATCGTTATTCGGCATCGGCGGCACCTTATCATCCGAGGTCGCCGGCCGCCGGCGAGGCCGACCAACCCCCCGCCGACCAGCCCCCCGCCGATCAGCAGGGCGAGATCGACGATATCCGCGCCAGCCTGCGCGAATTCCGCGAAGCGGTGCGCGAGCTGACCGAAAGCCGCACGCGCCGCCGCTATTTCTAAGGCGTCCGTGTTTCTAAACTGCCCGTATTTCTAAACGACTAGCGGTTCGATAAAAGCGGCCGGTTTCGGGTTTACGGCATCCGACGACGCTTTGACGGGATTGCCTTGTCGAATTTTGGTGAAAATGCCGCGCTGCATTTCGGCCGCAAGCGTCTCGCTTTGGTGGATCGACAATGCCGATCGAGGAAATGGGGCCATGCATCGATGCGGCCTCGAAGCGAAGCTGAGGGTTGGTGATGGCCGAAGTTATTGATGGAAAGAGCGTCGCCGAGGACGTGGTTTCGAAGGTCAAGGCTCTGACCGCGGAGCTGTCGGCCAAAGGCGCCACCAAGCCTGGCCTTGCGGTGGTGATCGTCGGTGAGGACCCGGCAAGCCAGGTCTATGTCGCTTCGAAATCGCGCACCGCCAAGGAATGCGGCTTCCATTCGCTCCAGCATACGCTGCCGGCCGATTCCACCGAGGAACAATTGCTGAAGATCATCGGCGATCTCAATACCGACAAGTCGATCCACGGCATCCTCGTGCAACTGCCGCTTCCCGGCCATATCGACGCCGGCAAGGTGATCCAGACGATTGCGCCGGAAAAGGATGTCGACGGCTTCCACTTCATCAATGTCGGCAAGCTCGGCACCGGCGAGCTCGAGACGGCCTTCGTGCCCTGCACGCCGGCAGGCTCGATGCTTCTGATCGAGCGTGTGCGCGGCAAGGACCTGTCCGGTCTCAACGCCGTCGTCGTCGGCCGCTCCAACATCGTCGGCAAGCCGATGGCCAATCTGCTGCTCGCCGCCAACTGCACGGTCACCATTGCCCACAGCCGGACCAAAGACCTGCCGGCGCTGGCCCGCACCGCCGACATCCTGGTCGCCGCCGTCGGCCGTCCGGAGATGGTCAAGGGCGATTGGGTGAAGCCCGGCGCCACCGTGATCGACGTCGGGATCAATCGCATCCCGGCGCCCGAAAAGGGCGAGGGCAAGAGCCGCCTGGTCGGCGACGTCGCCTATGCCGAGGCGGCCAAGGTCGCGGGCGCCATCACCCCGGTCCCCGGTGGCGTCGGGCCGATGACCATTGCCATGCTGATGGCGAACACTGTAGCTTCCGCCTACCTCGCGGCCGGGCTGAAGCGGCCGTCCTTCTGATTTTGAGAAAGCCTTTGCATTGCCGAACCTGATTGCTCCCGTTGAACGGCCGATCACGAACGATCCCGTTCAGGGCGGCCGTCAGTTCGGTTTTCTGCTGGTCGACAAATTCTCGATGTTCTCGCTGGCGGCGGCTATCGACTGCTTCCGTTCGGCGAACCGCCTGCTCGGCCGCGATTTCTATGGCTGGACGACGATTTCGGCCGATGGCGACGCGGTGATGGCCTCGAACGGCCTGCCGCTGAAGATCGACTATTCGGTCGCCGACATGCCCCCGGTCGACATCCTGTTCGTCTCGGTCGGGCTCACCACCGAATTCCCCGGCAAGAGCAAGGTGCTGGCGGCGCTGCGCAGTTGGGGCCGGCGCGGCAACGCGCTGGGCGCGCTTTCGGTCGGCTCCTATCTCTTGGCCGAGGCCGGACAGCTCGACGGCTATCGCTGCACGATCCATTGGGAGAACCGCGCCGGCTTCATGGAGCGTTTCCCCGACATCAACTGCACCGGCAATGTCTTCGAGATCGACCGCAAGCGCTACACCTGCGCCGGCGGCACCACCTCGATCGACCTGATGCTGGAGATCGTGCGCGGCGATTTCGGCTCCAACCTCGCCAACGGCGTCGCCAACCAGTTCCAGCACGAGCGCATCCGCTCGGCCGGCGACCGCCAGCGCGTCGGACCGGAGCGCGACCTCACCGGAAAGTCGGAAAAGCTCAGGCGCATCGTCGAATTGATGGCCGACCATCTCGACGAGCCGCTGTCGGCGGTGCAGCTTGCCAAGTCGGCGGGGCTGTCGGTGCGCCAGGTCGAGCGCCTGTTCCTGCGCCATTTGAGTGTGACGCCTGGCCGCTACTATATGCGGCTGCGGCTCGAACGCGCGCGCGAATTGCTGCGCCAGACCAACATGCCGATCCTCGACGTGGCGATCGCCACCGGCTTCACCTCGCATTCCTATTTCGCGCAGAGCTACCGGCTGCAGTTCGGCCGTCCGCCATCGGAAGAGCGGCGCACCACTTATTGAGTGACTTCGCCGGCCATCGGACTTGTCTCCGAATGCCGCGTCAAATAGCTTTCGCAACGCGGACGAGGGCTATTCTCAGGAGATTTCCATGGCGGGACTGATACGGAGCGTCGCTGCGGCGCTCCTGCTTTTGTCGATGACCAGTTTCGGCTTTGCCGCCAACAAGGTCATCATCATCCTCGATGCATCAGGCTCGATGTGGGCCCAGATCGACGGCAAGCCGAAGCTGGAGATCGCGCGTGAATCGCTGCGAACGGTGCTGCAGTCGGTTCCGGCCGACGACGAGATCGGCTTCATGGCCTATGGCCATCGCACCAAAGGCAGCTGCGACGACATCGAGCTGATCGTGCCGCCGCAGGCCGGTTCCGCCAGCGCCATCTCATCAGCGGCCGACAGTATGAAATTCCTCGGCAAGACGCCGCTCACGGCCGCTGTCAAGCAGGCCGCCGAGGCGCTGAAATACACCGAGGACAAGGCGACGGTGGTGCTGATCACCGACGGTCTGGAGACCTGCGGCGGCGATCCTTGCGCGCTCGGCAAGGAGCTGAAGGAAAGCGGCGTCGACTTCACCGCCGATGTCGTCGGCTTCGGCCTGACCGCGGACGAGGGCAAGCAGATCGCCTGCCTCGCCGAAAACACCGGCGGCAAATACATCCAGGCCTCCGACGAGAAAGCGCTGCAGGAAGCTCTCGTCGAGACCGTCGCGGCTCCGGCTCCCACGCCTGAACCGGCTCCGGCCCCGGCGCCTGAGCCGGCAAAGCCGGAGTTCAATTTCATGCCGAGCGTAGTGCTCGCCGAGGGCGATGATCCGATCACCGACGGCAACGTCTGGGAGGTCTACAAGGCCAAGTCCGACGGCACGCGCGGCGAATCCGTCACCACCGAATACGGCGCCTACAAGGGCAATCTGGAGCCGGGCGATTATGTCGTGGTCGCGACCGATGGACAGGCCAAGGCGGAGCAGAAGATCAAGATCGAGGCAGGCCAGGCCTACCAGCCGCTCTTCATCTTGAATGCCGGCAAGCTGATCCTTCATCCGCGACCGAGCCCGGGGGCAGACATCGCCGGCGGCGCTATACTGGAATTCGCCTATCCGGGCGACCACACGACGACATACGGCGATACCAAGGTCATCCTCCCGGCCGGCGAGGAGAAGGTCACGGTGACGATCGGCAGCGGCACGATCACCGAAACCATTCCGCTCGCGGCCGGGCAGACGATCGAGAAGGACATGATCGTCGGCGTCGGCAAGGCCAAGGCCAACGCCTTCTACACTCAGGGCGGCGAAAAGGCCGGGGCGGACGTGTCCTGGAAGGTCTACAAGGCGGCCAAGAAGCTCGACGGCACCCGCGATCAGGTGACCTACGCCTATGGTCCCGACAGCCAGTTCGACCTGCCGCCCGGCGACTACGTGATGGGCGTCGACGTGCAGGCCGTGTCCACCGAGCAGCCTTTCAGCGTGACGGTCGGACAGATGACCGACGTCAACGTAACGCTGAATGCCGGTGTCGTGGCAGTCGACGCGCCCGGCGCGGACGGCTTCAAGATATTCGAGGCCAAGAAGAACATCCAGGGCGAGCGCAAGCAGGCGACCTATGCCTACGGCGAGAAGATGCAGACCACGCTTGCCGCGGGCGACTACGTGCTGGTGACCAACTTCACCACCGACAAGGCCGACAAGGAGACGCCTTTCACCATCAAGGCCGGCGAGCGCAACGAACTCACCGTCCAGTAGGCACTGCGATCAGGACAAACAAAGGGCGGCCTCGAGCCGCCCTTTTTTATTGAAGTCGAGAAGATCAGGCGTTACCGAAAGCGGCGGCGCCATGGTCGGCGCGGCCGACCAGTTGCCGGAAGCCGGCGAACAACTCACGGCCGAAGCCGAACTCGTTGCCGATGAGATCGGCTTCGGCCGTGCGGCGCAGCGCGAATTCCGTCCCCGGCACCAGCACTTCCAGCGTGCCTGCATCGGCGTCGAGCCGGATGACGTCGCCGTCGTGGATCCTGGCGATCGGCCCGTCTTCGACCGCCTCCGGCGTCACATGGATCGCCGCCGGCACCTTGCCGGAGGCGCCCGACATGCGCCCGTCGGTGACCAGCGCCACGCGCTGGCCGCGATCCTGCAGGATGCCGAGCACCGTGGTCAGCTTGTGCAGTTCCGGCATGCCGTTGGCCTTAGGGCCCTGGAAACGGATGACGGCGATGAAATCGCCGGTCAGCGTACCGGCCTTGAAGGCGTCGTTCAGCGCCTGCTGGCTGTCGAACACCTTTGCCGGCGCCTCGATGACACGGCGTTCCGGTTTCACGGCAGAGGTTTTGATCACGGCGTGACCGAGATTGCCGCCCAGCACTTTCAGGCCGCCCGTCGGTTGGAACGCCTTCTTGAACGGCGCCAGCACCCTCTCGTCGCCGCTCTGCGAAGGTGCTGCCTCGCGCACGACACTGCCGTCGTCGCCAAGCCGCGCCTCGACGGCGTAAGGCCGCAGGCCTTCGCCCCACACCGTCTGCACGTCCTCGTGCAACAGGCCTTCGTCGAGCAGTTCGCGGATCAGGAAGCCGAGCCCGCCAGCGGCATGGAAATGGTTCACGTCGGCAAGCCCGTTCGGATAGACGCGCGCCAAGAGCGGCGCCGCCTCCGACAGGTCGGAGATGTCCTGCCAGGTCAGCGCGATGCCCGCGGCGGCGGCCATCGCGATCAGATGGATCGTGTGGTTGGTCGAGCCGCCGGTGGCGTGCAGGCCGACGACCCCGTTGACGACCGAGCGCTCGTCGATCATGCGCCCGACCGGCGTATAGGCGTTGCCGAGCGCGGTGATCGCCAGTGCCCGCTTCGCCGCTTCCCTCGTCAGCGCGTCGCGCAGCGGCGTGCCGGGATTGACGAAGGAGGCGCCAGGCGTGTGCAGGCCCATGATCTCCATCAGCATCTGGTTGGAATTGGCTGTGCCGTAGAAGGTGCAGGTGCCCGGCCCGTGATAGGATTTGGACTCGGCCTCGAGCAGTTCGGCGCGGCCGACCTTGCCTTCGGCATAAAGCTGGCGGATCTTGGCCTTCTCGTCATTCGCGAGGCCCGTCGTCATCGGCCCGGCCGGGATGAAGACTGCAGGCAGATGGCCGAAGGTGAGCGCCGCGATCACCAGCCCGGGCACGATCTTGTCGCACACGCCGAGGAACACGGCCGCGTCGAACATGTTGTGCGACAGGCCGATCGCCGCAGCCATCGCGATCACGTCGCGCGAGAACAGCGACAGCTCCATGCCGGGCTGGCCTTGCGTGACGCCGTCGCACATCGCCGGCACGCCGCCGGCGACTTGAGCAATGCCGCCCGCTTCCCGCGCGGCTTCCTTGATCAGCGCCGGGAACGTCTCGAAGGGCTGATGCGCCGACAGCATGTCGTTGTAGGAGGTGATGATGCCGAGATTCGGCACGCGGTCGCCGCCGAGCGCGATCTTTTCGGACGGGCTGCACACGGCAAAGCCGTGGGCGAGGTTGCCGCAGCCCAGCACCGCGCGGTTGGCGGTACGGCTGGAAGCCTCCGCGATGCGGCCGAGATAGGTTTCGCGGCCGGCTTTCGAACGGTGGCGGATGCGTTCCGTGATGGCTTCGATATCGCGTCTGGCTGTCATGGTCCGTCCTTTCGAGCCCGGCAACGTCCTCCCAGCGCCGTCGGGCCGTCATGTTGCAATCAGGGTGCCCAGAACACCTCTATTGGTCTCGGCGCCGCCTCGAGCACTCTGCGGATGGGCTTCTCGGCGCCACGACCCATCGCGCCGTTGAACGCGGCGCGCTTGTCCTCGCCTTCGATATGGAGCGCGACGAAGCCGGCGGCGACGATGCGCGCCATCGACAGCGTCAGCCGCGGCTCGCCGCCGCTCGCCGCATGCACCGGCAGCACGATCCGCCGCGAGGCAGGGTCGAGCAATTCCTCCAGGTTGCCGGCATCGGGAAAGAACGAGGCGGTATGGCCGTCGCCGCCCATGCCGAGGATCACCACGTCGAGCGGCCAGGGCAGCGCCTGCAGTGCTTCGCTGTCCGCCGCGGCTGCGTCCTCGATGCTCGCCGCCTCATGGTAGAGCGGCACGAAGCGTGCCGCGGCTGCCTTGTTCTGGAGCAGGTTCGCCGCCACCAGCCCGGCATTCGAGCGCGGCGAGGACGGCGGCACGAAGCGCTCGTCGACCAGCGTCACGATGACCTTGTCCCAGGCGATCGGCGCGGTCGACAGCGCGGCGAAGAGTTTCGCCGGCGTGGTGCCGCCGGACACCGCGAGCAGCGCGGTGCCGCGTTCCGAGATGGCGCAGCTCAGCCGGTCGGCAATCTGCCCGGCAAGCGCCGTCGCCAGGTCCTGGCGATCGGCAAAGCCGTTCCAGCCGTAACGGACTTCGCTCAATTGCTCTCGTGCCATGTCCGTCCGTCACGTTCGATCAAGGCAATCGAGGCCGACGGCCCCCAGGTTCCGGCCGTGTAGCCCTGAGCTTCCTGCCTGGCGCTTTCCCAGGCGTTCTGGATCGGGTCGATCCACTTCCAGGCCGCTTCGACCTCGTCGCGGCGCATGAACAGGGTCTGGTTGCCGCGCACCACATCCATGATCAGTCGCTCATACGCGTCCGGCGCGCGTCCCTGGAAGGACTGCGCGAAGCTCATGTCGAGCGAGATTTGGCGCAGCCGCATGCCGCCCGGTCCCGGGTCCTTGATCATGATGTACTGCTTGACGCCTTCGTCCGGCTGCAGCCGGATCACCAGTTGGTTGGCGAAGATCGGCCCGGCGCTCTCGCCGAAGATCGAATAGGGGATCGGCTTGAACTCAATGACGATTTCCGAGACGCGGGTGGCGAGCCGCTTGCCAGTCCTCAGGTAGAACGGAACCCCGGCCCAGCGCCAGTTGCCGATCTCGGCCTTGATGGCGACGAAGGTCTCGGTGTTGCTGTCCTTGCCGAGCTCCTCGACGTAGCCCTTGACCGGACCGCCCGCCGAGGCGCCGGCGCGATACTGGCCGCGCACCGTGTGCTTGGGCGCCTCATTGCCGTTGATGCGCTTCAGCGCCCTCAGCACCTTCAGCTTCTCGTCGCGGACGGCGTCGGCGTCCATCGACGACGGCGTCTCCATGGCGACCAGGCAGAGCAACTGAAGCATATGGTTCTGCACCATGTCGCGCAGCGCACCTGCCTTGTCGTAGTAGGTGACGCGATCCTCGAGCCCCACTGTTTCGGCGACCGTGATCTGGACATGGTCGATCTGGGCCGAGTTCCATAACGGCTCGTAAAGCGCATTGGCAAAGCGCAGCGCCATCAGGTTCTGGACCGTTTCCTTGCCGAGATAGTGATCGATGCGGAAGATCTGGCTTTCGTGGAAATCGTCACCGACCGCATCATTGAGCGCCCGCGCCGAGGTGAGGTCGCGGCCGATCGGCTTCTCCAGCACGATGCGCGAGCTCGGCGTGATCAGCTTGTGCTCCTTGAGCTGGTGCGAAATGTCGCCGAACAGCGCCGGCGCCACGGCGAGGTAGAAGGCGCGGATGCGATCGCTGTCGCCGATTGCCTTCTTTAGTTTGTCGAAGCCGGTGCCGGTCGTCGCGTCCGCCGAGACATAGGAAAGCCTGGCCAGGAAGCTCTCCAACTCCTTGGCGTCAATATCGGACGGCTTCACATGCTGCGATATCGCCTTCTTGGCGAAGGCTTGGAATTCGGCATCGGTCATTTTGGCGCGCGAGGTGCCGATGATGCGCGTCGGCTCGGAGAACTGATGGCCGCACTGGCGATAGTAGAGCGATGGCAGGAGCTTGCGTTCCGACAGGTCGCCGGTGCCGCCGAAGATGATGAAGTCGAAGGGATCGACAGGGATGATCTGGCTGGTCATGGTCAGTCCGATTTGATGCCGGGCGCCGGCAGCGTGGTTGGTATATTCTAATCGATTTAAATTTTCCAGTGCCATGGTGTCACATGCGAGGACCAATCGCTTGCACTTGCATCGGCCCACATGTTTCCCGACACTCACGCCACCGGCAGGCCCGTCGGGCAAGCCATGGCTTCCGGAAGCGTTCGCGGCTGCAGCATAGAACGCGAATGTGACGAAAGCTAAGGGAGATGTAGCCTGGCTCGCGGTGGGCCGGGCGGCAGGTGGAAAAGTCACGTCAAGCTGCGGAATCCAAATGAGCGGGAAAAGCATGCGTCTGGAAAACAAGGTCGCCGTCATCACCGGTGCCGCGTCGGGCTTCGGCGAAGGCATGGCCAAGCGCTTCGCCGAAGAGGGCGCGCGCGTGGTCGTCGCCGACCTCAACGCCAAGGGCGCCGAGCGAGTGGCCGAAGAGATCGGCGAGAGCGCGATCTGGACTCAGACCGACGTTTCCCTGCGCTCCGAATTCGACGAGATGATCTATGCCGCCAAGCGCGCTTTCGGCCGCATCGACATCATGGTCAACAATGCGGGCTTCACCCATCGCAACGGCGACATGCTCGGCGTCGATGAGGAAACCTTCGACCTGATCACCGCGGTCAACATGAAGGCGATCTATCACGCGGCGCTTGCCGTCGTGCCGATCATGGACCGGCAGGGAGGCGGCGTCATCCTGACCACGGCCTCGACGGCCGGGCTTCGGCCGAGGCCAGGCCTGACCTGGTACAACGCCTCCAAGGGCTGGGCGATCACCGCCACCAAGTCGATGGCGGTCGAACTGGCGCCGAAGAACATCCGCGTCAACTGCCTCTGCCCGGTCGCCGGCGAGACCGGCATGCTGGAGAAGTTCATGGGCGCCGACACGCCGGAGATCCGCGAGAAATTCCGCGCCTCGATCCCGCTCGGCCGGCTTTCGACGCCGCTCGATATCGCCAACGCGGCGCTGTGGCTCGCCTCGGATGAAGCCGCCTTCATCACCGGCGTGGCGCTGGAGGTCGACGGCGGCCGCTGCATCTGAGCCGCTTCAGGTGGCGCATGCCAGCTTTATGCGCGGTCAAGCCGAGTCCCATTTGACTTCATGGTCCGTCAAAACGATAACGGATCGGGGTAGGGGAATTGGCGCGTGGTTAAGGTCAGGCTGCGTGAAATTCGCAATGATCTGGGCTGGCGATTGCGTCGCTATCGGGCAAACCGTGCGCGTGCCCAAAGCAAGGCTGTCTTCATCGGGATAACCGGCAGTTCCGGCAAATCGACGGCAACCAGCTTGCTTGGGCATATCCTGGCCAGTCACGGCACGGTCCATACGCAAGTTCTGGCCAACACGCTCAACGCACTGGTCCGCACGCTCTACAAGCGCATGAAACGCGCGGGCGAAGTCGACTACGTCGTCTTCGAAGCCGGCTCGTATGAGCCCGGTTCGATCCGAGGCATGGCGCAAATGCTGAAGCCGGACGTCGCGCTCGTGACGATGATCCGGCTGGAGCATGTCGGCAAGTTCAGGACGCTGGAAGCTGTTGCGCGGGAAAAACGGGCGCTGGTCGATGCGTTGGAGCCCGGCGGACTCGCGATCTTGAACGCCGACGACCCGCATGTGCTTGACATGGCTTCGGGCGCAAGGTGCCGCGTCGCGACTTTCGGTCAGTCCGAGGCCGCGGACTATCGTGTAACAGACATCCATGCCGCCTATCCGGACCTGCTCAGATTTTCGCTTCGATGGCACGGTGGCGACATACACATGCAGACACCATTCCCCGGCGAGCACTTCTGGCTGCCGGCAGCCGCCGCCGTCGTCACGGCGCTGGAACTTGGTGCTCCACCGGAGAAAATCGCCGCAAGGACCGCATCCTTCGAACCTCTGGCCAACCGCTGCATGGTGCTGGTGACCGATCGGGGTCCACAGTTCATCGTCGATGCTGCCAAAGCGCCCTGGCATTCGCTGAACATTGCGTTCGAGATGATGGCCAAAGCGACGGCCGTTCGTAAACGGATCGTCGTCGGACAGATTTCCGACTACACCGGTTCGTCGAGAAAGTATGGCACTGCTTACGGTATCGCGCGCGACGTCGCCGACGAGGTCATCTATACCGGCGACAATGCCCACCGCTCACGCGCCAGTCAGGCCGACCGCGACAGCGGCCGTTTCGTGGAGCTTCGCACCCCGAAGGAAGTCTCCGATCACATCAAGCAGACCGCCGTCCCCGGAGAACTGATCCTGCTGAAGAGCTCATCCAACCTTCATCTGGAGAGGATCGCGCTGGCCTGGACACACGACATCAGGTGCTGGATTCCAGCGTGCGGCAAGAAAGAGGCCTGCCAGACTTGCGGCCTCTACGAAGTGCCGTTCGAAGACCACAAGTCCTTCATCGCGGATCTCAGGCTTGAGCGCAGGAAAGGTCGGCTCGGACGGCTGCTTGGCGGATTGGGCCTTATGCGCCGGTCTTGATGTAGCTTTTGTAGACCCAGCCGTGCTTGCCGTTATAGACGATCTCGCACCATTTCTTACAATTCATCACCTGCACCGATGCCTTGGCCGGCACCGTGGCGATTGCGGATGCACCCTTCTTCGGGCCTGAGCGCATGGTCACAGCCCTCAAGACGCGCCCGTTTGCGGCCGCGCTGGCTCTTTGAGCTTTCGGCTCAGGCTGTGCCGAGCTGTCCGTCGCTGCCGGCTGCGGATCTGGAACCTGCGGCTTGGCTTCGGGAATGGCGGCGGTTTGGGCGCCGTCCATCGTGTCGCCCGGCTTCTTCGCTGCCGCTGCTGTCTCGCTGGCGGAACCGGCGACCTGCGACAGCGCGTCCGAAGCGTCGTTCTCGGCATCGGCCTCGGCAAAGGCCGTATCGGTCGATTGCGCGGGGGCCGCGTCGGCGGCCTGCTGGTTCTCGGCCGGGGCAGGTGGCGTCTTGGCATCGGAAGCCGTCCAGCGAGGGTTGTTTGATGCCAAGGCCGGAATGTTGGCTTCGCGGGCCGGCGTCGTGGGCGTTACCGCATCCCCCTTGCGCGCGGCCTGCGGCGCCGTCGCCACAGTGACCGCCGCTGCCGCCGGAGCGACTTTCGTGGTCTTCACCGGAATTGTCGGAACGATCTGCGCGGCATTTGCCGCAGTCACTTGCCGGTCACTGCCCGGAACGCACAGCCACAGCGCCACCGCGGCCACGCCGAGCAGCGCGGCGGTGCCGACCGCTGCAATGACCAGATGCGCGTTCGACTGTACCTTCTGCCAGAAGGATGGCCGTACGTTATAGCCGAACTGCATTGTAAAGCGCTGCCGTTCCGGCGCGCCGAAACTGAAGGGCTCGTTCACTCAAACCACCTCCAACAAGCGGGCCGACGTTCTTTCGATCATTGCCGTAACGATTGGCTTCGATCGGCATCGGTCCCGAAATCTTTGCGGGCAGGCCCGCGAAATCCCCGGATTTTCGCCCATAATTGCATCTTTTACTGCTGATTATGGC
Source organism: Mesorhizobium sp. B2-8-3 (assembly GCF_006440815.1). Lineage (NCBI taxonomy): Bacteria > Pseudomonadati > Pseudomonadota > Alphaproteobacteria > Hyphomicrobiales > Phyllobacteriaceae > Mesorhizobium > Mesorhizobium sp. B2-8-3. The sequence continues at coordinate 56,581 of NZ_VFTW01000024.1, read as the reverse complement.
ATGAGTGAGCCAATTTGCGAAATTCTGCGCGCCTGTTAAGGCTTCCACAACCTGCCGCGTGGAGGCTGCCAGCCTCGAATCGGCGGCTTCGGCTGGCCTGCCGGCTTCAAATCCTGTCGCGTAGCGCGAACCAGTTCAGCGCCAGGAACAAGAGCGGCGCCCGCAAACGCCGACCGCCCGGGAAGGCGGGAATTTTCAGATCCTCGATCAATTTCAAGCGGTCGCGATTGCCGGCAACGGTCTCGGCATAGAGCTTGCCGAAGAAGTTCGACAGCATGAGGCCGTGGCCGGAATAGCCGCCCATCGAAATCACCTTCGGCATCACCTCGCGGACGAACGGCTTTCTCGGCACCGTGATGCCGACATAGCCGCCCCAGCCATGCGTGATCTCGACATCCTTCAGGTCCGGGTAGAGCTCGGCGATCTGCCTTCGGATGTGGATATGGATGTCCTTCGGATCGTTGACGGCATAGACCTCGCGGCCGCCGAACAACAGCCGTCCGTCTTTCGACTTGCGGAAATAGCGCACCACGAAACGGGAATCGTCGACCGACTCGCCGCCCGGCAGCACCTTGGAGGCGGCGCCGAGCGGCACGGTCGCGCCGATGAAGGAGCCGATCGGCATGATGTGAGCCGCGCTCACCGGCTCCAGGTTGCCGCCATAGGCATTGACCCCGATCAGGCATCTGTCGGCTGCGATCGTGCCCCTGGGCGTCGTGACCGTCACCTTGCCGCCATTGGAGACAATGGCGGTGGAGGGCGTCTGCTCGAAGAGATGCGCGCCGGCGGCCGCAGCCACTCTCGCCGTGCCGATCACCAGCTTCAGCGGGTGGATGTGGCCGGTGCCGGTGTCGCGGGCGCCGCCGAAGTAGCGTGTCGCGCCGAGCCGCTCCGCTGTCTCCGCCGCGTCCATGAAGCTGACATGCGGGTAGCCGAAGCGGTTCGCCATGATCTCGGCGTGGCGCTTGTAGTCGTCGACATAGCGCCGCTTGTGCGCCACCGAAAGCTGGCCCGGCATGTAGTCGATGTCGATGGCGTTGGCGGCAGCGAAGTCGAACAGATGCGCCTTGGCTTCTTCGGCCATGTCGAACAGCGCCCTGGCACGGGAGAGGCCGTACTCGGCCTCCAATTCTTCCGCCCAGGCGCGCTGGCCGGTGCCGAGCTGGCCGCCATTGCGCCCCGACGCGCCGTCGCCGAAGCGATAGGCCTCGATCAGCACGACATTCGCGCCGGCTTTGGCGAGATGCGCGGCTGCCGAGAGGCCAGTGAAGCCGCCGCCAATAATGACGACGTCACATTGGCGATCACCATCTAGCGAAGGGTATTCGGGCCGAGGCCCGGCCGTATCCTCGTACCAGGAACGGCCAGGAGAGATGGGGGATTGGTAGGACATGATTCTCGGCAGTAGGGCAGTAGGGCAGTAGGGCAGTAGGGCAGTAGGGCAGTAGGGCGCTACTCGGGCGACAATTTACGGATCAGAAGCCTTAAGAGTGTCCCAACGCTCTCACTGCGCGTCATCAATTGTTGGGCTGCTTCGTTGGAGGTGATTCCGACGCGCTGCGCGATCAATAAGTGAGTTTCCAACTCTTTAAGCGATCCCTGTGCAATTCTAAGAAACTGTTGGTAGGAAGCTCGGCTTTCTCGTCCATAGCCCTCGGCGATGTTGGCGGGCACGGAAGCGGCTGCCCTGCGTAGCTGGGTTGTCAATCCATAGAGCTCTTCCTTCGGCCAGGCTCGTGTCGTTTCATAGATCGAAACTGCGAGGTCCATAGCCTGCTGCCAGACGACCAAATCTCTATACGATTCGATCTTCGCCATCGTCCCCTACTGCCCTACTGCCTTACTCCCCTACTGTCTTTACACATTCAGCAGCAGATACTCCCGCTCCCACGGGCTGATCACTTCCATGAAGGTCTCGAACTCGGCGCGCTTGATCGCGGTGTAGGTGGCGGCGAAGGATTTGCCCAGGATGGCGCCGAGCTCCTTATCGTCCTCGAACAGGCCGACGGCCTCCAGAAGGCCACGCGGCAGGTCGATTTCATCCGCGTTGGCGGTCGTCAGCACCGGCGGTTCCGCCTTGATCTTGTTGCTCATGCCGACCAGCCCGCATGCAAGCGAGGCCGCCAGCGCCAGATAGGGGTTGGCGTCGGAGGAAGGGATGCGGTTTTCAACGCGTCGCGCCGCCGGATCCGAGCGCGGCACGCGGAAGGCGGTGGTGCGGTTGTCGTAGCCCCATTTGTTGTTGACCGGCGCCGAAGCCTGCTGCGTCAGCCGGCGATAGGAATTGACGTAGGGCGCGAACATCACCAGCGCGTTCGGCACATGCTTCTGCATGCCGCCGATGAAGTGGAAGAACGCATCGGTCTCCGAGCCGTCCTCGGCCGAAAAGATGTTCCTGCCGGTCTTCTTGTCGACGACCGACTGGTGGATATGCATGGCCGAGCCCGGCTGACCCTGGATCGGCTTTGCCATGAAGGTGGCATAGATCTCGTGCTTCAGCGCCGCCTCGCGGATGGTGCGCTTGAACATGAAGACCTGGTCGGCGAGCTCGATCGGATTGCCGTGGCGCAGATTGATCTCGAGCTGGCCGGCGCCTTCCTCATGGATCAGCGTGTCGATCTCCAGGCCTTGCCGTTCCGAGAAATGGTAGATGTCGTCGATCAGTTCGTCGAACTCGTTGACGCCGGCGATCGAATAGCCGGCGCCGCCGCCGATCGGTCGTCCCGAACGTCCGACCGGCGGCGTCAGCGGATAGTCCGGATCGGGGTTCTTGCGCACCAGGTAGAATTCGATCTCGGGCGCCACCACCGGTCTCAACCCGCGCTCGTCATAGGCGGCCAGCACGCGCTTCAGCACGTTGCGGGGCGTGAACTCGACCGAGCGGCCGTCCTGGTGAACGAGATCGCAGATGACCGCGGCCGTCGGGTCCTCTTCCCAGGGCACGACGGTCAGCGTCGAAAGATCGGGCAGCAGCTTCAGATCGCCGTCGTCCTCGGGATAATGGAAGCCGTTGCCGTCCTCGGGATAGCCGCCGGAGATCGTCGTCATGAACACGGCCGAAGGCAGCGCCAGCGAGGTGTTGGAAGTGAATTTCTTGGACGGCATCATCTTGCCGCGGGCGACGCCCGCCTGGTCGGGCGTGATGCACTCGATGTCCTCGATGCCGCGCCATTCGAGCCAGGCGCTGGCTTCCTTCCAGTTCTTCACACCACGCTGGTTTTTCAGGAATGCAGGCGTGCGGGCGCGTCCCCCCCGGCTTGACGGACGGACTTCCTTTTTTTCAGGCGGCATCATTCACCAGATTGTGTTGCGGATTTCGAACTATAGCCGGGCGCTATGGGGGAAGGGAAGGGGAGGCGGTTTACGCGAGTTCTCGAAGCGCCATGACGAGCTGGATCGGATCGCTGTCCTGGGAGCTTTCCAGGATACGCTCCAGCTCGCCTTTCCACGAATTCAGCATGCACCCCAGCTTTGCCGATCTCCGGCTAGAGCTAGCAGTGCCCGGCGAACGCGTCTACACCACCGTTTCGAAGGAGGATGACGTCGCAATGTCCGCTCTTACCACGATAGGTTTCGATGCCGACGACACGTTGTGGCAGAACGAGCAGTTCTTCCGCATGACCGAACAGCGCTTCATCGCCATGCTTGCCGAGCACGGCGACGCAAGCCGGATTTCCGCGAACCTGCTTGAAGCCGCAAAGCGCAATCTCGGCGTCTATGGCTTCGGCATAAAGAGCTTCATGCTGTCTATGATCGAGACGGCGATCGAGGTTACCGAAGGCCGCGTTCCGGCCTCGACGATCGCGGAAATCCTGGCTGCCGGCCGCGACATGCTCAGCCACCCGATCGAGCCGCTGCCGCATGCGCGCGAGACGGTCGAGAGGCTGGCAGGCAGCTATCGCCTGGTGCTGATCACCAAGGGCGACCTCATGGATCAGGAGCGCAAGCTTGCGCAATCGGGATTGGGCGAGCTTTTCGACGCCGTCGAGATCGTCAGCGACAAGAGCGCCGCCACCTATGCCCGCATCTTCAGCCGCCATGGCGACGGACCGCAAAGGAGCATGATGGTCGGCAACTCGTTGAAGTCGGACGTCATCCCGGCCATCGACGCGGGCGGCTGGGGCATCTATGTCCCGCACGATTTGACCTGGGCGGCCGAGCACGCCGAAGCGCCGGTCGCGGCGCCGCGTTTCCGGCAGATCGCCGACCTGAGCGAACTGCCCGCGCTGATCGAAGGCATCGCCGCTGCAGGCTGACCAGCTTTAGGGGGTCTTAGCCGCGCCCGACCAGGCGATCGACCACCGGTTGCAGCCTCTCGGGCGTAATCGGCTTGGCAACCACCGCATCGATCACGCTCGACAGGCCGAGACTTTCCGGCGTACCACTTCGGGTTGAAAGCAGGATCACCGCGGGTAACGGCTTGCCGGAGGCGCGCCGCAGCGCGTCGATGGCCGACATCAGCCGGTCGCAATCCTTGTTGTCCGGGCCGCCGTCCAGGATGACGGCGCCGGGCAGTTGGCCGGTCAGCGTCTTCTCGGCGGCCTCGGGCGGTTCCGAGATCGGCTTCAGTCCCGATTTCTCGACGATTTTCGACACCACGACGCGGTTGATCGACGATTTTCCGACGACGAGCACTTTGGAAAAATCCGCAGCGATCGCGCCTGTCCGGGCTGCCGGTTTCGAGCGTTTTTCGGAGTGGTCGTCACGGTCGGGGGGACACATCGGCGGGCTGACACTCTGGTTCAATGCAGGGTTGAAACCTGAGGCACAATTGGGTGAGATCGCGGCCGGTGTCAAGCTGAAACGGTCGAGGTCGAAAATATAGCAAGAAATCCGAGATTCAGAGCAAGTCGTACCACTTGACGGTGAAGGCAAACCGAAAAAAGACGATAGTCTCCCGAACGTATAGCGCGTGGGAGACTATCGCCGAGACTGTTGACGTTACGTCAAGTGTGGCTCTGCTGGGTAACGATCACCGGGATCAAAAGGTCTCCCCAGTTGCCGTCGCCGCCGTGGTGCCTGGCCGAGCGGACCAGTTCCACCGAGACGCCGGCCTCGACTGCCTTCATGACCGACTGGTTGAGTCGGTGCAGATCGTTGGCGAGCATGCGGATCGTCGCCTGCTGGTCGACGCTCATCGCGCTCGATTGTTCTTCTGCCCTTTCCTTGACACGGCTTATCGATGCCATTGCTCTTCTCCTCGATGTAGATGCCCTGCGGGCGTTTCCTCTGGTTGCTATCCGTTACTCGGCCGCCGGCCTGAACTGGGCGTGCTCGGTCGATTCATGCATGGCGGTGGTCGAAGACCGGCCGCCGGTGATCGCCATCGACACGGCGTCGAAATAGCCGGTGCCGACCTCGCGCTGGTGCTTGGTCGCCGTATAGCCGTTGGCCTCCGCCGCGAACTCGGCCTCCTGCAGTTCCGAATAGGCGGCCATCTGCCGGTCCTTGTAGCCGCGCGCCAGCTCGAACATGCCGAAGTTCAACTGGTGGAAGCCGGCCAGCGTGATGAACTGGAACTTGTAGCCCATCGCTCCGAGCTCCTTCTGGAACCTCGCGATCGTGGCGTCGTCGAGGTTCTTCTTCCAGTTGAAGGACGGCGAACAATTGTAGGCGAGCAGCTTGCCCGGATGGTGCTTGTGCACACCCTCGGCGAATTTCCTGGCCTGCGCCAGATCGGGCTTCGAGGTCTCGCACCAGATCAGGTCGGCATGCGGCGCATAGGCTACGGCGCGCGCGATGCAAGGCTCGATGCCGTTCCGCACATTGTAGAAGCCCTCGACCGTGCGGCCTGCATCGTAATCGACGAAAGGCCGGTCGCGCTCGTCGATATCGGAGGTCAAAAGCTTCGCCGCCTCGGCGTCCGTGCGCGCCACGACCAGTGTCGGCGTGCCCATGACGTCGGCCGCAAGGCGCGCCGCGTTGAGGTTGCGGATATGCGCCGCCGTCGGGATCAGCACCTTGCCGCCGAGATGGCCGCATTTCTTTTCCGACGCCAGTTGGTCCTCATAGTGGACGCCCGCGGCGCCGGCTTCGATGAAGGCCTTCATGATCTCGAAGGCGTTGAGCGGGCCGCCGAAGCCGGCTTCGGCATCGGCCACGATCGGCGCGAACCAGGTCTCGACCGATAGCCCCCTGCCTTCGGACGTCTCGATCTGGTCGGCGCGCTGCAAGGTGCGATTGATGCGCTTGACCAGTTCCGGCGCCGCATTGGCCGGGTAAAGCGACTGGTCCGGATACATCGCCGACGCGGTGTTGGCGTCGGCGGCCACCTGCCAGCCCGAGAGATAGATCGCCTTCAGCCCGGCCCGAACCTGCTGCATGGCCTGGTTGCCCGACATGGCGCCCAGCGCGTTGACGAAGTCCTCCTCGTGGATGAGCTTCCAGAGCCGGTTCGCGCCCATCTCGGCCAGCGTCTGGCGAATCTGCACGGAGCCGCGCAACCGCTTCACGTCCTCTGGCGAATAGGGACGCTCGATGCCGTCGAAACGGCCTTCCGGCGCGGAGGGGACGAGGTTGTAAAAATCGGTCATTGGTCACTCCGGATCGTTTGGAAACTGCTTCAGCGCGACATCGCAATCCTATAGCCTTGCGATGTCTGCGTGTGACATCATTTACATTGCAGCGCGAAAAGCGCCCAGAAAAACCACCATTCGGCACTGAAAATAAAGGAAAAGCTGTGTTGTCATTGACAGGCTATCTCTGTAAATTTGTCACGATTGTAAAAACGGCGTAACGGACACCGGACTCGATATCCATGTAAATTCTTGTCAAGGATGGCACGGATGGCCGACCAGAAGATCTTCGCCGGTCCGCGACTGCGCCGGCTGCGCAACGCCAGAGGCCTGACCCAGACGGCGATGGCCGAGGGACTGGGCATCTCGCCGTCCTACCTCAACCTGATCGAGCGCAACCAGCGCCCGCTGACGGTGCAGCTTATTCTCAAGCTGGCCTCTGTCTACAAGGTCGATCCGCATGAATTGCAAGGAGAGACGAAAGGCTCGATCGCGGCGTTGCGCGAAGCGTTCAGCGATCCGCTTCTTGCCGGCGAACTGCCTGGCGATCAGGAACTGATCGATCTCGCCGAGACCGCGCCGAACGCCTCGGCGGCGATGGTAAAACTGTTTCGCGCCTACCGCGAACAGGCTGAGCGCCTGTCCGACCTCAACCAGCTTCTGGCCAAGGAGGGCAGGGCAACCGCGCTGTCCGGCACGCGCCTGCCTGCCGATGAAGTCCACGAAGTGTTCGAGCGCCGGCCGAACCACTTCGCTTCGCTGGAGGAGGAGGCGGAAGCTTTCACATCGGTGCTCGAACCCGGCGACGACCTGTCCGGCGCGCTCAAGGCCTGGCTGAGGCGCGAGCATGGCATCGTCGTCAAGGTGCTGCCGGTCGCCACCATGCCCAACTGGCGCCGCCGTTACGACCGCCATTCGCAGCGCCTGTTCCTCTCCGAGCGGCTGTCGCCTTTCGACCAGCTGCGAGAAATCGCCATGGAGGCGAGCCTGATGCGCATGTCGGTGGCCATCGCGGGCGAGCTCCAGGCGCTGAAGCTCGGCACCGACGAGGCCCGGCGGCTCGCCCGCTTCGAGCTCGGCCGCTATGCCGCGCATGCGCTGATGATGCCCTATCAGGCTTTCCATGCGGCGGCCGTTCGCGCCCGCTACGACATCGACGTCTTGCGTTCCCGCTTCGGCGTCTCTTTCGAACAGGCGGCCAACCGACTGACCATGCTGCAGCGGCAGGGCGCATCGGGCGTGCCGTTCTTCATGCTGGAAGTCGACAATGCCGGGAACCGCTTCCGCAAGGCCGGCAGCCAGGGCTACCCTCAGAGCCGCTTCGGCGGCGGCTGCCCCAAGCTTCCGGTCCATGCGGCCTTCTCGCAGCCGGGCCAGGTCCTGGTCGAGGCGCTGGAAATGCCCGATGGCGCCGAGTTCCTGTGCATCGCCCGCACGCTGGAAGGTCCACAAGGCGCCTTCTCCGAACGGCCGCGTCGCACCGCGCTCTTGCTCGGCTGCGATATCGGCTTCCGAGACGAGATCGTCTACGGCGCGGCGCTGCCGGCCGGAGCCGCCGGCAAGTCCGGGCAAGGCTTCGCCACGCCGGTAGGCCCCGCCTGCCGGCTTTGCGAGCGCGTAGGCTGCCTTGCGCGCGCCGAGCCGCCGGTGACGCGCCCGCTCGGCCTCGACGAGATGGTGACGGGCCTCAGCGCCTTCGATTTTCAGGGATGATATGTCGCCCGAGCCTGCGCATCGGTCTGGGGTCTGACTGTGTCGAAGTAAACCGCGGAGAGGTTGTCCTACATTTGAGCGAATGCTGGATCACGCATGGCTTTGTACTTTGCGCTACGCGATTGAGACACAGTCCCGTCGTTTGAGACACAGAATCCCTGTTGTACTTGGTGCATCGTGTCGAACGCAACTCGCTGACAAGTCATGTCCATGACCGATACCGCCCCGTCCCCCGTCGTCCCGTCGCCTGTCGCCCCGTCGCCAGTCGCTTTGCCAGCCGTCTCGCCGCGCGAGGAGCGGATCGGCATGCTCCTGGTCTTTCTTTCGGCGCTTATGTGGAGCTTCGGCGGCACCATCGCCCGTTTCATCCATGTCGGCGACAGCTGGACCGTGGTGTTCTGGCGTTCGCTGTGGGCCGTGGCCTTTCTCATCGCCTTCATGCTGTTCCGCGACGGTTGGCGCGGTACCCTGAACCTCTTCCGGCATATGGGCCTGCCCGGCCTCGGCGTCGCCTTCTGCTTCGCCACCGCCTCGACCAGCTTCGTGGTGGCACTTGCCTACACGACCGTCGCCAACATCCTCTTGATGCAGGCCGGCGTGCCGCTGCTGGCGGCGCTTCTTGCCTGGCTCCTGTTTCGCGAACGGGTAAGCCCGGCGACCTGGATCGCGATTGCCGCCGTCATCGCCGGCGTTGCCATCATGGTCTCCGAATCCCTGGGCGGCGCCGTCTCGCCGATCGGCGACGGCCTGGCGCTGCTGATCGCGGTCATGTTCTCGGTGGCGACCGTTATCACCCGGCGCTTTGCCCATGTGCGCATGGTGCCGGCCAATTGTCTCGCGGCGCTTTTCGCCGGCGCTTTCGCCGCTTCCCAGGCCTCGGCGTTCGCGGTTTCGGGGCGGGATATGGGCTTTCTCTTCGCCTTCGGCGTCATCAACCTTGGCGTCGGCCTCGCCTTTTTCGCCATGGGCGCGCGGCTGGTGCCGGCGGCGATCGCGGCGCTGCTCGGCACCTTCGAGCCGATCCTTGGGCCGATCTGGGTCTGGCTCGTCCATTCCGAAGTGCCGTCGGTGCGCACCATCATCGGCGGCGCGGTCGTGGTCACGGCGCTGCTCGTCCATATCGGCCTGGAGTTCAAGCGCCAGACGCGGCCGGCGCGTCCCGGCGTCACCGGCCTGCCGTCGCCCAATTGACGATACGCAGCCTTCCCCATTGACAACCCAGTTGCCGGGCGGGCAGGCTGCAATTACGGCAACAACAAGACAGGCGTATCTTGCCAAGTGTCTCCGCCGGCCCGCTCGGGACCGGACAGCATCGTGATAGCTATGCATACGCCGCGGTCAATGCCGCTGACGCCGCCCGGGTGCCTTGCCGGGAAGGCCAAACTGTCTCGAACCCTGATGTCGCTACCGAGCCTGGCGTCGACAGTTCACGCTTGTCGCTCTCCGGAAAGCTCAATAGTCTTAAACCAACGCCGCCCCGCCATACCGCGACGAGCCGGCGAGGGAACACTCACCAAAGGAGAACACCATGATCCGCAAAGCTCTATGGCTTTCGGCGACCTCGGCATTTCTGACGCTTTTCACCTTAAGCGGCCATGCCGAAGACCGCGTCGTCAATGTCTACAACTGGTCGGACTATATCGACAGCTCGATCATCGACGACTTCACCAAGAAGACCGGCATCAAGGTTGTCTACGACACCTTCGATTCCAACGAGATACTGGAGACGAAACTGCTTGCCGGCGGCAGCGGTTATGACGTCGTCGTGCCGAGCGCCAACTTCCTGGCGCGCCAGATCCAGGCGGGTGTCTTCCAGAAGCTCGACAAGTCGAAACTGCCCAACATCTCCAACATGTGGGACGTCATCTCCGAGCGCACCGCCAAATACGATCCGGGCAACGAATATTCGGTCAACTACATGTGGGGCACGGTCGGCCTCGGCTATAACGTCAAGAAGGTGACGGCCGCGCTCGGCACCGACAAGATCGACAGCTGGGACGTGTTCTTCAATCCGGACAAGCTGGCCAAGCTGAAGGATTGCGGCGTCTATGTGCTGGATTCCCCGGCCGACATCATTCCCGCGGCGCTGAAATATCTCGGGCTCGATCCCAACAGCACCTCGCCCGATGACATTTCAAAGGCCGAGGAAGCGTTGCTGAAGGTCCGGCCCTATATCCGCAAGTTCCATTCGTCCGAATACATCAACGCTTTGGCCAACGGCGACATCTGCATGGCGATCGGCTGGTCGGGCGACGTCTTCCAGGCGCGCAACCGCGCCGAGGAAGCCAAGCAGGGCGTCGAGATCGGTTATTCGGTGCCGAAGGAAGGCGCCCAGATGTGGTTCGACCAGATGGCGATCCCCGCGGATGCGCCGCATGTCGCCGACGCGCTCGAGTTCATCAACTACATGATGACGCCTGAAGTCATCGCCAAGTCGTCGAACTACGTGCTCTACGCCAACGGCAACAAGGCTTCGCAGCAGTTCATCGACAAGGCGATCCTGGAAGATCCTTCGGTCTATCCGGACGAAGAGACGACGAAGAAGCTGTACACAGTTGCGCCATACGATCCCAAGACACAGCGCATCATCACGCGCACCTGGACCAAGATCGTCACCGGCCAGTAAGCATTGAGACCACGACCCCGGCAGCCAACTGCCGGGGTCGCTTTCCTTTGGGAATTTTTAAGAAATAACGGAGTGGGGATCATGAAATCGCTTGGCAGCATCCGCAGGGATTTCGCGCCATGGAACGACCCGAACGCCAAGCCGTATATCCAGTTCGACAAGGTCACCAAGAAGTTCGGTGACTTCACCGCCGTCAACAACCTGTCGCTGACCATCTTCGAGCGCGAATTCTTCGCCCTGCTCGGCGCGTCCGGCTGCGGCAAGTCGACCCTGCTCAGGATGCTCGCCGGCTTCGAGGAGCCGTCGGCGGGCCGCATCCTGCTCGATGGGCAGGACCTGCGCGGCATCCCGCCCTACAAACGGCCGGTCAACATGATGTTCCAGTCCTACGCGCTGTTCCCGCATATGACGGTGGAAAAGAACATCGCCTTCGGCCTCAAGCAGGAAGGCATGCCCGGAGCCGATGTCGAAAAGCGCGTCGCCGAGATGCTCAAGCTCGTCAAGCTCGAGCAGTTCGCCAAGCGCAAGCCGCACCAGCTCTCCGGCGGCCAGCGCCAGCGCGTGGCGCTTGCCCGCTCGGTCGCCAAGCGGCCGAAGGTTCTGCTGCTCGACGAACCGCTCGGCGCGCTCGACAAGAAGCTGCGCGAGGAAACGCAGTTCGAACTGATGGACCTGCAGCAGGAACTCGGCCTTACCTTCGTCGTCGTCACCCACGACCAGGAAGAGGCCATGACGATGGCCGACCGCATCGCTATCATGGACAAGGGCGAGGTGATGCAGGTCGCGACGCCGGCGGAAATCTACGAGGCGCCGGCCTCGCGCTTCGTGGCGCATTTCGTCGGCAATGTGAACATGTTCGAAGGCAAGGTTGCCGAACGCACGGCAAGCACCACGCGCATCACCGGCGCGACCGGCGCTGAGATCGTCGTCGACAATGGCAGCAACGCCGCTGCCGGCTCCGACATCGTCTTCGCGATCCGGCCGGAGAAGATCAGGGTTTCCTCCAAAAAGCCGGCCGATGCCGTCAACGCGCTCGAAGGCGAGGTCTACGACGTCGCCTATCTCGGCGACATGACCGTCTACCACATCAGGCTGGACGACGGTCAGATCGTGCGGGCAAGCGCGTTGAACGCCTCGCGCGTGACTGAGGATCCGCTCACTTGGAACGACCGTGCCTGGGTCTCCTTCCGGCCCGATGCCGGCGTCGTGCTGGCCAGGTAGGAGGCTGAGATGACGGATATCGCAGCGACTGCCGCTCCATCGACTGAAACCACAACACTGCCGGCGAGGCTGGCGAAAGGCTTCGTCAACCGCCTCGTCATCATCGTCCCCTATCTCTGGCTGCTGTTCTTCTTCCTCGTTCCCTTCATCATCGTCTTCAAGATTTCGCTGTCGCAGACGGCGATCTCGATGCCTCCCTATACGCCGGTGCTCGGCTTCAAGGATGGCGTTTCGGGATTTTTCGCGGGCGTCCGCGAGCTCAACTTCGATAACTACACCTGGCTCACTCAGGACGCGCTCTATTTCAACGCCTATGTGACGAGCCTGATCATCGCCGGAATCTCGACGATACTTACCCTGATCGTCGGCTATCCGATCGCCTACGGCATGGCGCGGGCGCCGGCGACGATCCGTCCGACCCTACTGATGCTGGTGATCCTGCCGTTCTGGACCTCGTTTCTGATCCGCGTCTATGCCTGGATCGGTATCCTGAAGCCCGAGGGCCTGCTCAACCAGGTCCTGCTCGCCACGGGCCTGATCAGCCAGCCGCTGGTGATCCTCAACACCTACACGGCGATCTTCATCGGCATCGTCTATTCCTACCTGCCTTTCATGGTGCTGCCGCTCTATTCCTCGCTGGAGAAGATGGATTATTCGCTGATCGAGGCCGCGCAGGACCTCGGCTGTCCGCCGACCGGCGCCTTCTGGAAGATCACCTTCCCGCTGTCGCTGCCCGGCGTCGTCGCCGGCTGCCTGCTGGTGTTCATCCCGGCGGTCGGCGAGTTCGTCATTCCCGACCTCCTCGGCGGCTCGCAGACGCTGATGATCGGCAAGACGCTCTGGAACGAATTTTTCTCCAACCGCGACTGGCCGGTCTCATCGGCGGTGGCCGTCATCCTGCTTCTGGTGCTGACCATCCCGATCATGTTCTTCCAGCAGGCGCAGGCCAAGGCACAGGAGCAGGGCAGATGAACTCGACCTGGAGCCGCTTCAACATCACCTCAATCGTGCTGGGCTTTGCCTTCCTCTATCTGCCGATCGTGCTTTTGATCGTCTTTTCCTTCAACGAATCGAAGCTCGTCACCGTCTGGGGCGGCTTCTCGACCAAATGGTACGTGTCGCTGTTCCACAATCAGGGCCTGATGGACGCCACCTGGGTGACCGCGCGCGTCGGCGTCATCTCGGCGACGGTGGCGACCGTGCTCGGCACGCTGGCCGCGCTGACCTTGACGCGCTTCACGCGCTTCCGCGGCAGGGTGTTGTTTTCCGGCATGGTGTTTGCGCCACTGGTCATGCCGGAAGTCATCACCGGGCTGTCGCTCCTGCTGCTCTTCGTCGCTGTCGGCCTTGACCGTGGCTTCCTCACGGTCACGCTCGCCCACATCACGCTCACAATGTGCTTCGTCGCCGTCGTCGTGCAGTCGCGGCTGGTCTCCTTCGACCGTTCGCTGGAGGAGGCGGCGATGGATCTCGGCGCGCCGCCGGTGAAGACCTTCTTCCAGATCACCTTGCCGGTCATCCTGCCGGCGATCATCTCCGGCTGGATGCTGGCCTTCACGCTCTCGCTGGACGATCTGGTCATCGCGAGCTTCACCTCGGGTCCCGGCGCCACCACGCTGCCGATGAAGATCTACAGCCAGGTGCGCCTCGGCGTGACGCCGGAAATCAACGCCGCCTGCACCATCCTGATCGCGGTGGTGGCGATCGGCGTCATCATCGCCTCGATAGCCAACAAGCGCCGCGAGATCCAGCGCCAGCTCGACGAGCAGGCCGCGCAGCGCGGTTGAGTGATAGGAGCGAGGGCGCTTTGCGCCCCCGCATCTACTGGCCCGAAACGCCGGGAGCGATCGGCGATATGAACGGCGCGCTCCAGTTGCCGCCGACGAAGAACAGCGACTGGCTCGGCGGCGCGGGAGCCGGACTGGCCGCTTGGCCGTTGGCCTGGGGCTGCTGTGCCGGCTGCCCGTTGGGTACCACTCCGCCCGAAAGCGCCAGCCCGCGTCCGACATAGGAGGCGATGCCGGATAGCCAGATCTTGTATTTTTGCGAATTGATCTCGGCCTTGTCGAGGCGCGCCACTCCCTTCGAAATGCTCGCCTTGATCTCGGCGCCGTCGATCGGCAGCGAGCCATTGGCGACGTCATCGAGCGCGAAGAAGCCGCCTTGCTGGTTGCGCTTGAGGAAGGCCGGCAGGTCGAGCCCGTTGAGCGTGCCCGGCCCGAAAGTCGCCGAGAACGATCCGTCGGCATTCTCGAAGATAGAGTTCCAGGCCTTGCCCGGTCCCTTGAGGATGATCGACACCGTCCCGGTGCCAGCCGGCACCAGCCGCGTCATTCCCGCCGCTGTGGCAAAGGCTCCCGTATCCACATCCGATGCCAGGAGCCGCATCTCGACCTGCGTGCCTTCCGGCTTGCGGTCGAAACGCAGGCTGCTCTGGATGTTGCCGTTGAAGGCCGACGCGTCGGATATGTCGAAGACGGCAAGGCCGTTCTTGACCTGTGCGGTGGCCGCGACGTCGGCAAGCTGGATCGGTCCCACCGTGGCATGGGCCGCCGACAGCCTGAGGTCGAGGTTGATGCGGTCGGCGAAGCTCGTGTCGATGTCGCCCGGGCCGGCCTCGCCGGTGGGCGCGACAGGCGTGAAAGCCGACAGGAAGGATCTCAGGTCCAGCGTGTCGAAGGCGAGCGTGCCGGCTATCACCGGACTGCCCTCGGCGAAGGAGAAATCCAGCGCTCCCATGCCCGGATTGTTGTTGAGCGTGACGGTGGTGTTCTCGAATTTCGCACGCCCCGCCGACGCGTTCACCTTGCTGGCGATCGAGACCGCGCCGATAGCAGCACCGGGCGCGATGCCTGCCTGCGACCACTCCAGCACGCGCCGCAGCGACGGCGCGGCGAACTTCGCCTGGCCGTCCAGATAGGCATTGTCCGACATCGAGGCCGTTCCGTCGAAGGAGAATGTCGCAGGCGCCGCCTTGAAGGAAAGGGTGACGGGCGCGGCTCCCCCGGCAAAAAGCACCAGCGGTTTCGTCGAGGAGAAATCGAGCTGCACGCTTTCGCCGCGCCAGATCCCGGTCGCGGTCAGCGATGCTTCGCTGTTCATCGCCTCCCAGTTCACCTGGCCGTTCAGGCTGCTCAGGACTTCGGCGTCCTTGCCGTCGACCGAAGTCACCACGCGGCCATCGCGGAACTCGACGGTGCCGAACGGATCGGACGGCAATTTCCCGAGATCCGGCTTCTGCGGGTTGGCGGTGACCACGCCGCGCGCGGTATCGATCGAGCGCGTGATGCGCCCCCCGGTCGGAAGCGGCGGCAGATAGAAGCCGCTCGCCATGCGCTGGACCCTGATCGTCGGGCGCACCAGCCTCGCGGTCGAGAAGGCGACGTTGCCCTGCAAGGCCGCCATGGCGGACAGATCGACTTCCACGCGATCGGCCTCGACCACCGGCGGCGCGTCGGTCTCGGTCCATTGCGACAGCGTCACGTCGCTGAGGATGGCGCGGAACTTCGGCCACACCTCGATGCGCGGCGAGCCGTCGATCGTCACCCTGAAGCCGCTCCAGGCGCTCAATTCCCAGGCGATGCGGTCGCGCACGATGCGGGTCGAGGCAATCAGCGGCAGCGCCGCGACCGCGAGCGTGATGATAAGCACGGCAAGGCCGATCGCCCACACCCCGCGCCGGATCAGAGATGATGGCATTTCGCCCCGTATGCTTTCATTGCCGACAAAATCGCCCGACGGGTGTAACCGAGCGCCGACGCTTTTCAAGTCTTTATGGCCTTGCGATGGCATTTGCGCAGCGACAGCCGTGGCTATTCCGAACAAAATCTTGCTCTGCTGCGCTGCAATATGCATAAGCGGTCTGCACGATCCCGATCCGCAATCGCGCGCCGTTTCTGGGACGATGGCAGATGCGACGATGAGTTTAATTGGCTCGAACGCGACGCGCTTTGGGAGGAGCGATCATGGCTGCCGACACACCTTTGTGGACCCCGACGCAGGAGCGGATCGACGCAGCGCCTTTGACCGCGTTCATGAAGGCCGCGCAAGCGAAGGCCGAGTTGTCGTTCTCCGGCTATGCCGAACTCCATCGCTGGTCGATCGACGACCGCGAAGCCTTTTGGAGCCTGGTCTGGGATTTCTGCGGGCTTGTCGGCGACAAGGGCGAGCGGCACCTCGTCGACGGCCAGAAGATGCCCGGCGCCAGCTTCTTTCCCGACGCTAGGCTCAATTTCGCCGAGAACCTTTTGCAGAAGACCGGCGGCGGCCCGGCCATCGTCTTCCGCGGCGAGGACAAGGTCGAGCGGCGGCTCTCCTGGAACGAGCTCCATGCGCTGATTTCGCGGCTGCAGCAGCTCTTCCTGTCGCTCGGCGTCAAGGCCGGCGACCGCGTCGCCGCCATGATGCCGAATATGCCCGAGACGATCGCGGCGATGCTGGCGGCAAGCTCGATCGGCGCCGTCTGGTCGTCATGCTCTCCCGATTTCGGCGAGCAGGGCGTGCTCGACCGTTTCGGCCAGATCGAGCCGGTCGTCTTCATCGCGCCGGACGGCTATTGGTACAACGGCAAGGCGATCGAGGTGGCCGACAAGGTGCGCGCCGTGGCCGAGAAACTCTCGAGCGTGCGCAAGGTGCTCATCGTCGACTATCTCGGCACCTCGAGCGATGTCGCCGCCACCATCGACAAGGCAGCCGCGCTCGAAGAGGCGCTTTCGCCCTTTGCCGCCAGGACTGTCAGCTTCGAGCGGCTGCCCTTCGCCCATCCGCTCTACATCCTGTTCTCCTCGGGCACGACCGGTATCCCGAAATGCATCGTGCATTCGGCCGGCGGCACGCTGATCCAGCACGTCAAGGAGCACCGGCTGCATGCCGGCCTGCTCGACGGCGATCGCCTGTTCTACTTCACCACCTGCGGCTGGATGATGTGGAACTGGCTGGTCTCGGGCCTCGCCTCCGGCGCGACGCTTTTGCTCTATGACGGCTCGCCCTTCTACCCCGACGGCAATGTGCTGTTCGATTTCGCCGATGCCGAGAAGATGACCTATTTCGGCACCTCGGCCAAATTCATCGATTCGGTCCGCAAGGCCGGTCTGAAGCCGATCGCGAGCCACGATCTGTCGAGCGTGCGCACCATCTCTTCCACCGGCTCGCCATTGTCGCCGGAGGACTTCCGCTTCGTCTATGACGGGATCAAGAAGGACGTGCATCTGGCCTCGATCTCGGGCGGCACCGACATCGTGTCCTGCTTCGTGCTCGGCGTGCCGACCGAGCCGGTCTGGAGCGGCGAGATCCAGGGCCCAGGCCTTGGCCTGGCGGTCGACGTGTGGGACGACGACGGCAAGCCGATCCGGCAGGAGAAGGGCGAGCTTGTCTGCACCAGGGCCTTCCCGTCGATGCCGATCGGTTTCTGGAACGACCCCGAAAGCAAGAAATATCACGCGGCCTATTTCGAGCGTTTCGACAATGTCTGGTGCCATGGCGACTTCGCCGAATGGACCGCCCATGGCGGCATGATCATCCACGGCCGGTCCGACGCCACGCTCAATCCGGGCGGGGTCAGGATCGGTACGGCCGAGATCTACAACCAGGTCGAGCAGATGCCGGAAATCCTCGAGGCGCTCTGCATCGGCCAGGATTTCGACAACGACGTGCGCGTCGTGCTGTTTGTGCGGCTGGCTGCTGGCGTGACCCTCAACGAGGATCTGGAAAAGCGCATCCGCGCCAGGATCCGCACCGGCGCCAGCCCGCGTCACGTGCCGGCCAGGATCGTCGCCGTCACAGACATCCCGCGCACCAAGTCGGGCAAGATCACCGAGCTCGCGGTGCGCGACGTGGTCCACGGCCGCACTGTGAAGAACAAGGAAGCGCTCGCCAATCCCGAGGCGCTGGAGCTGTTCCGCGACCTGCCGCAGCTTGCGGGCTGACGGCATGCCGTGGTTAACGAAATCTGTCCGGCGAATTTACCTAGATTTCACGGATGGTACACATTCGTAAATTTTTTTGACACCCGGTAAGGACTTGTTAAGGGACGACCCCGATAGTCGCGTGTAACTTGAGGGAGAAATCCCGTTCCTCGTCCCTGAGGTTCAGCTCAAGCCCCCGTTGTGACAGCATCCCATTTCTCAAGGCGTCCCCCAGGACGCCTTTTTCTTTGGCGCGGCTCGTCGGCAGGTTACTCCGCGAGCACGCGGGTCGACGGGAAGGCGACCTCGACCAGGGTTCCTTCGCCAGGCGTCGAGGTGATGGCGAAACGGGCGCGGTTCGCCTCCACCATGGCCTTGGTGAGGGGCAGGCCAAGGCCAGTGCCGTCGCCGCGTCCGCGCTTCAACGCGTTGATCTGCTTGAACGGTTTCAGCGCCTGCTCGATCTCGGCCTGGGTCATGCCGATGCCGGTGTCGCGCACGCGCATGACGACATCGCCCGAGGCTTCGTAAGCGGTCGAGACGATCACCTGGCCGCCGGCCTGGGTGTAGCGGATGGCGTTGGACAGGACGTTCAGGGCGATCTGGCGCACGCTTCTCAGGTCCGCCACCACTTCCGGCAGTCGCGAGGCGAAGCTGGAGCGGATGATGACGCGTTCGCGATTGGCCTGCGGCTGCATCATCGCCACCGTCTCGGCCAGCGTGTCGTTGAGCGACACCGCCTCGTAATCCATCTCCTGCTGACCGGCCTCGATCTTCGAGATGTCGAGCAGGTCGTTGACGAGGTCGAGCACATGGTTGCCCGAGCGGTTGATGTCGCGCAGGTAGTCGCGATAGCGGTCGTTGGTGATCGGGCCGAATTTCTCGTCCACCATCAGCTCGGAAAAGCCGATGATGGCGTTGAGCGGGGTGCGGATCTCATGGCTGATGCGGGCCAGGAAATCCGTCTTCTGCGAGGAGGCGCGCTCGGCCACCGCGCGCGCTTGCGTCAGGTCTTCCTCGGCACGCTTCCATTGCGTGATGTCGCGCACCACGGCGCAGAAGCCGCTGTCGTTGGGCAGCCGGCCGATGGTCATGAACAGCGGAATGAAACGTCCCTGCGCCTCGCGGCCGATGACCTCGCGACCGTCATTCAAGACGCTCGCCACCCCCGGCTCCGAAAGGCCGGCGAGATAGTCGCGCGCCGCGCGCTGGCTCTCGATGGCGAACAGCGAGGCAAAGGGCTTGCCGGCGACCTCGTCGCTGTCGAAACCGAACAGCGCCTCCGCCGGCCGGCTGATCGAGCGGATGTCGCCGTCGCGGCCGATCAGCACGACGCCGTCCGTGGCGGTGTCGATGATGGTGCGCATTTCCGCAATGCGCGACTTCAGTTCCGGCACGTCCGGCTGCAGCGCCGGTTCGTCATTGGCGGCGGTGAAATGCGCCGCGTCGTCCTCGCCGGAACGCCGCACCACCAGCATCAGCGCCTTGCCGCCGCGCCACGGCACTGAGCGCAGCAGCGCATCGATCGGGAATTCCTGGCCGTTGCGGGTCTTGAGCTTCAGCGAGTGGTCGCTTTCGTCCGCCGCGGTGTCCTCGGCATATGGATCGGCGAAGAGCGCGCCCAGGCCGCCCGCATCCGCGAGGTCGTCCAGCGCACCGTAGCCGGTGAGTTCGAGGAAGGCTTCGTTGGCATAATGCAGCACGTCGCCCGAATGGATGAGCAGCGGCACCGGCAGCCTGGCGAGGATGGGTGTATCGGGCGCCTTGGCTTCCTCTCCGGTCGAAAAAGCGGACGGTACGAAACCCGACAGTTTGAGCGGCGGCACGTCGAGGCGCGGCCGCGCCGGCGCTGCCGGCTGTTCTTCCGCCGCCGCCGCGGTATTCGCGTCGGAGCCTGCCCAATCCTCATTGTCTTGCGCATCGAGGAAATCGTCGGCGGTCATGCTGTCGTCGTCGGCCGTCGCATCGGGGCCGGACTGCCCGGCCGCGACCGGCTCTGCCTCAGGCTGTTCGACCGGCTGCCGCGGTTCCGTGGAAGCAGATTCGTCGGCCTGACGGGTGCCCTCTGCCTGCTCGGGCTGGGAAACCGGCGCGACGCCGGCGTCTTCCGTGGGTTTCTCGCCATCGGCAAAGTTGAGCAGCGAGCCGGAAACCGCCGAGGTCTCGGCCTGGCCGGTGTCGTCTGCCTCGGCGGCGCCATCGATGCCATTGAGCCGCGCCAGGTCTTCCTGGTCTTCCGCTTCGGTCTCCGCTTCCGCGGTCTCCGCATCGGCCTTCGCGTCATCGGCTTCCGGGGCTTGCGCTGCGGATGCCAAGCTCGCTTCCCGCTCGGAACCGTCGTCCTCCGTTGTGTCGGGCGCAAGCGGCTGGTTTGCGTCGGCCTTCGCTTCGTTGGCCGGTTCCTTCACCGTCGCCGCGCCCTCGCCGGCGGCGGCCGCATCTGGCTGCTTGTCGGCTTCGGCGGCGCGTTCCTCGGCAGGGGCGGAACTGTCCTTGCGCAGCCGCTCGCCGATCTCGCGGAAGGCGCTGCGCTCGAGGATCGACAGGCTCCTCGGATTTGCCGGCGTGTCGCTTCCCGGCTGCTTGTCGTTGGCCGGCTGGCGATGCTCGGCCAGCCTTATCACCTTGTCGGCAAAGCGCCGCTCCGGCTTCGGTACGATGGTCAATGCCGGCACTTCGCCCTGGAAGGGGTCTTCAGGCTTCGGCTGTTCGGTCTGTTCCGAGCCTGGCTGCTCGACCGACGGCTCGGCCCCGGCAGCAGCGGCTCCGGCTGGTGCGGCATTCGGCACCAGGGCCATGCCAAGCGCCTCCGGATCGGCCACGGCGTCGGCGCTGCGCGCGACGCCGAAGCCGCGAAACCCCTCGAAGGCGCGGCTGCGGCCATAGACGGGCAGCGCCGCCAGATCGACGGGGATCTTCAGGCCGGTTCCGGCCACCGGCCATAGCACCGAGCGGCCGGACCAGGTATCGCGCCGGTCGAGCAGGCCGGCGATCTCGCCCGAGGCGTCGAGGCCGAAAGTGGCTGCAACATCCTTGAAGCGGCGGCCGATCACATCGGCGGCAGGCGGGCCGACGATGTCGGCGAATTCGGGCGACAGCGCGCTGAACCGGCCTTCGGCGTCGGTGCGCCAGACGAAGCGCAATGGCGGCGCGGAGCGGTCGATGTCGCGGGGCGGGGTCGGCTGGGCGGGTGTGGCGGTTTCGCGTGCGGCGGTTTCGCCGTCATCCTGCCCTTGACCTTTGGCCGTGGCGGCGCCCTCCGGTGCGTCCTCCGCCGGCGCTGCCGGTTGAGCATGTCCGGTGTCCTCGTTGCCGGCATTGAAGTACCAATGATCGTGCTGGCCGGCGCGGGCATCGGCGGCCTGCCGGCTGGTGTCGGCGGCGTCGGCCTGATGGTCGGTCCGGGTAGACCGCTGGCGCGCCGGGGTCCGGCTCTCCGCGTCGGGCCGTGCGTCGCCGTCGGGAGACTCCGGCGTTGGCTCGGCCCCTTCGCCAGCCGCCACGATAGGCATTGGGTTGTCCTGGACAGGCTGAGGCTCGGGCTCGATTGCCGGGCTTTCACCTGGCGGCGGGGCGCTAACCGCCTCGGGCGCCGCAACTTGCTGATCGCCGGTCTGATCGCCCTGGTCGGCGACTGGCTGATCGTCTTGGCCGCCATCGGAGTCGTCGAGTTGGTCCTCGTCGATCACCACCAGCAGATGGCGCGTATCGGTGAGCCGTGCAAACCCGGCCGGATAGGAGGTGTTGGTGCCCGGCACGAGGCGTTTGACGACGCGGTCGCCGCTGCTTGCCACATCCGCAACCAGGGCAGCCAGCGTCCGCGGCTCGATGCCGAGCGCCGCAAAGCCGTCCGAGGCTGCTTCGACATCGCCTTGGGCGTCGACGAAGGCAATGAAATGCCCGGCCTCGGTAAAGCCGCCGATTGCACGGCTGGCGATTTCGCCGGCGCTGCGCGAACTGATCTGCGCCGCCGGCACCGCCAGCATGATTGCCGTCTCGCCGTCCGGCATCGTCACTGCGCTGGCCAGGAAGCCGGCTGCGCGGCTCACCATGCCGGTGGCCAGCCTCACCGTGATGGCGCGATCGCTGCCGATGTTGGGAAAGCCGCTGGTCGCCATGATCTGCCGGCGCGCGACCAACGGCAGCCGCGCTGAGGCGCCGATGATGGCCTCGATATCCGGATAGCCGAACATCGACGCCCCCGGTCCGTTCGCCCAGATCACCTGTTCGAGGTCGGTCGATAAAATGGCCAGCGCGTCGCCGGCGGCAAAGCGCTGGCGCACCGCGTCGAGTACGGCAACGTCGAGGAAGGAGTAGTTTTCAGGCGGCATGCGCTGGCCAACCCTCCGGAGCGGGCATTTTTTCAGTTAACGCTTTGTTAATAAAAGCCTGTGGCCCCAAGGTCCACAAGCCTAGGCTTGCATGGGTCGAAATCTCTGGGCTCTTGGTTAACGGCCCTATGGCTGACGTCGGGGAAGATTTTATGGTGCGGTGCAACAAAGATATTGCAATGCACAAAAAACCCTTTATATTGCCATCATACATGAACGAGACGGCTTTCTGTCAAAGCCGCTGCCCCGAAAGGTTGGAAAATGTCCAAGACCACTGCCAAGACCGCCGAGACCATCGAAAACGTCGAATTCCCGAGCTTCGATGCTTCCAAGGCCACCGACCAGATCCGCGCCTTCGCCGAGAAGGGCGTCGAGCAGTCGAAGGAAGCCTATGCGAAGCTGAAGACCGGCGCCGAGGAGACCCAGAAGGTTCTGGAGTCGACCTACGAGACCGCCAAGACCGTTTCCAGCGACGTTTCGCTGAAGGCCATCGCCGCGCTGCGCGCCAATGCCGAGGCCAGCTTCTCGCACCTCGAAGCCCTGGTCGGCGCCAAGACCCTTTCGGAAGTCGTCGAGCTGCAGACCTCCTTCCTGCGCAAGCGCGTCGAAATGGCCGTCGAGCAGGCCAAGGAGTTCCAGGCCGTTACCACCAAGGCGGTCGAGGACGTCTCCAAGCCGGTAAAGAGCGCCTTTGAGAAGGCGATGAAGGACGCCAAGGCTGCCTGATTTTCGCGCACAACCCTGCGATGCATCAAAACGTCGCATTTCGTCAGACAAATAGTCGTGCGATAGGGTTGAACAACCAGATACCCGGGGATGGAACCTCCTCCCTCCGTTTCCGGGGTGACCAGCCAGCACCTCCTCCCGCTGGCTCGTAACAGGAAAAGGCCGGCACCTCCTCCCGCCGGCCTTTTCTTTTGCCTTGACAACGGCGGATGAGGAAACCCGTCCTTTCCCTTATCAAAGCCCTTGAATTAGAATCCGATAGCCCGTATTTGACGCATCGCCGAACGACAGAGCGGATCGCGGAGAAAGAAGCTTCCTCGATCCAACTCAGGCAAGCGCGCCGTTGTAGCTCAGCTGGTTAGAGCGCCGGATTGTGGATCCGGAGGTCGCTGGTTCGATCCCAGCCAACGGTACCATCGGGCTATTCGCTAAGTCACTTATGTTGCTAACGAATTTCCGATTGTCGCTTCTGTCCACCTTCCAACGTTTCCTGCTCCTCGACCTGGCTTCCCCACACATAGCTCCGTTACATGAGGCCGGAATGCCTGCGATCGATGCATGCGGTAAACGGCGGCAACGGCGTGCATACAGGACGGTTTGCGGATCAGATCACCGCTTCGAGCTTTTTGCAGCCGTCAAACGGTTTGTCGCTCGTTCAGTTGATACGGCAATTTCAATAGCCGGCGGGTTAAGGAGCGGCCCAGCAGGCGCGGGGGTGACTTGGACGGCCGCTGGGCCTGACCAGCGTTTTGGGCGGTGCCGGCTAGAACGACCTTTAGTCCCTATTCATGAAATTGCTAATTTAGCCAAAAGGATGCTTTGTTGCGTCAGTCTCAGCTCGGCCAAGGCTACTTGAATTCCTGCGCAAACAATGAGCGCCAGCCGCCAAGGTTTGTGCCTTGGATTACGTCTGACTAATGCGTGTCGCGCAAAGTGTGCAGCGGTTTTGCGATAACGACATGCATGAAAACAAAGCCTTAAAGCGCCTGAATCCGCTTCAGCGCGACGCGCTTTTAAGTCGCGTCCTGCCTATATGGCCGTGCACGCAGCGTGGGCAATGCGTTCTCTGACAAATAGACCAGAGCCGACCCAGCGAATCCATTGTCACGGCCAAGCTACCCGCCGCGTTCCGCATGACGAACCGTCAAGTCAGGCGTAGACCTGCCTAAGCGAGGACTTGCCTACTTCCGAAACCGGCAGCGGGAAAGCTTCGACCTGTCCCCCGGTCTTGTCCAGATACTGCATCAACGCCGTGACCAGGTGGTAGAAGATGCTCGCGGGGACCTCCGTCGCCACTGACCTTCCGCGCTCATCAATCCTGTCGACCCATAAGCCAAGCGGTGCGGGATCGATATGCCATCTGAAGAGCCGGGCGACGCGCGCTTCGATCTCGGGTTTCAAATCAGGCCCGCCAATACCATCAAGGGCAACGGCCGCCTTGATCGCCTCGCATTGCGGCCAGCTTCGCGAAAGCCGGTCGAGGGGCAGTCCGTGGCGCGAGACGGCTGCATAGGCCAGACCCGTGGCCCGGTTCAAACCGCTGGCAACCGCCGAGGAATAGAGCTTTCTCGCATATGCTACCAAGTCCTTCTGGCCGCTCGCCCGCGCGAAATCGACGAGGAGAGAGGCCCATTCGAAATGGTGCCCTGGTTCGGTCCACTGTCCATCGTCCCCCGGCAACGGCAGCCAATCGACGTCGAAGCGTTCTCCAACTGTCCAGCTCTCCTGGTCGAAGAAATGGCATCGGAAGAGATCGATGACGCGTGCCGCGCGACGCAGATATGCGCGCTCGCCCGTGACCCCATGCCAGGCAAGGAAGGATTCCAGCATGTGCATGTGCGGGTTCGAGAACCGCGCCCCGCTCCAGACGGGGCTCTCGAGGAAGCCGTTCAGGCTGCCGTCCTCGAGATGCGTGTCGATGAAATGAAATGTCTCTTGTGCAAGCCGCAGGGCGTCCTGGTGGCCGCATCGATGAGCATGGGCAAGCGCCAGCAGCACGCAGGCTTGGTCGTAGGCATCCTCCGCCGGGTCAGCCACGCTGCCGTTGCAATTTAGGGTGCGTACCCAGCCGCCGCGGTCGGTGCGACCGTATTTCGCGATGAAGTCGATCCCGTGGTTGATAAGTTTGTCGGCGGGTCCAGGCCAACCGCGTTCCTTGGCCACCGCGAAAGCGTAGATCTGACGAGCCATCGTCCGCGTGCGCTTGGGCTTGCGTAGCGGCCTCGCGTCAAAACCGAGCGACTCATGGAATCCGCCATACACGTCGTCAACGCCTGCAGTG
The DNA here is from genome assembly GCF_006440815.1 of Mesorhizobium sp. B2-8-3. Classification (NCBI taxonomy): domain Bacteria; kingdom Pseudomonadati; phylum Pseudomonadota; class Alphaproteobacteria; order Hyphomicrobiales; family Phyllobacteriaceae; genus Mesorhizobium; species Mesorhizobium sp. B2-8-3. The sequence continues at coordinate 31,265 of NZ_VFTW01000024.1, read as the reverse complement.
GACCACACCGGCAGGGTTTCGTTGAAAAGCCAGTGCTCGACGCGCTTGCGCCATGACCCGCTGACGATGACCCGGTCTTCCGACGCTGTTAACTTGGTCTCGAGTCGTCCGCTCTTCTCCAACTGTTCGACAACCTTCTTGACGTTCTGGCTGTGGCTGACGGGGGCGACGAATACCGCGTCTGGCGTTGCCACCACGGCTACATCCTTCATTCCAATGACGGTCAGCAGCCTGCCCTGGCTTCGAAGGTAGGAACTGCTGCAGTCCATCGCGACGACGTCCCCCATCGCGACGTTGCCGTCGCTGTCGGTCGGGCTGGCTTCGAGCAGCGACTGCCACGATCCAAGATCATTCCAGCGGAAGGAGGCCGTAACCATCGCGGTATCGTGGGCATGCTCCATGACGGCGTAATCGATCGAGGTCGACGGGACAGCCGAGTAGAAACTCTGTGGCAGGTAGATGCCCGAAACGTCGTCCCGTGCGGTCTTATGGGCCCGTTCGGCGCTGTCCCAGATGTCTGGCCGGAACTCGAGAAATGCTCGCCGCATCGTGTCTGCGCGAAACAGGAAGATGCCGGCGTTCCAATAGAACCTTCCCGACGACGCATATTGGCGAGCTGTCTCGGCATTGGGCTTCTCGACAAAGCGCGCAACGGCGGCCACGCCGTCGGCATTTGCCGCAACCTCGATGTAACCGTACCCGGTTTCCGGATGTGTCGGCCTGATGCCGAATATGACAAGGCGTCCTGACTCGGCCACAGGCCGGCCCACCTCGACCGTTTCCCAGAATTGCGCCTCGGTTGATATCTCATGATCGGAGGGGACCACGAGCACAAGCGCGTCACCGCCATGCTCGAAGATCGTTTGCAGGGTGGCTATAGCGACTGCCGCGGCGGTATTGCGGCCAACTGGCTCAAAAATCGGTCTGCCGCCGTCCAAGCCGAGTGGACCGATGTCGGAAATAACGCGATCGGCATGCCGCTCGGACGCTATCAGGTAGATTGGGGTCTCACCTCCGGGCCGGGCCTTGAGACGCCGGACGGTCTTCGCAAGCATGGATCCGTCGCCGGAAAGGTCGTGGAATTGCTTGGGATTGTCTTCGCGCGAGAGCGGCCAAAGCCGTGAACCAACGCCCCCGCTCATGACAAAACATACGATCCGGCCCGGCATGGTCCAGTTCCTCTCAGAATGTCTGATTGTAGGCGCCGATTTCTGGATTGCAGCGCAGGACAGAATCGAGAGCCCGGAACGCCACGGAATAACCGCGGAAGTCATGGCCGGTGACGATGTCAGGGCCTACGCCCATTCGATGGATCATGGTGCCGGGCCCCATGCCGAGCGCCTGTACCTCCATCAAGTTGCGCTCGGGCTCTTGCTCGGAGCCCGGATGCCCGAACCACCAACGCGCGTCGTATTCCCGGAAGCCAGTGGCCCTGATGAGAGCACTGGTTTCGAAGGCGACTGTGTTCGACTTGGCCTGGCCGACTATGTTGAGCGTCACGGTTTCTGATCCGCAATTGCGTGCGGTACGATCCTAACATGCAGCCGGGCCCAGGCTCTCTTCATGAATTGGGGGTAGCCCAAATGCCCCGGTTCACCCCCCTCATACAATTGAAGCATGCCTGCCGACGGCCGCAAGGATGTCTCGTGCGCTTTTTAACGGTCTCGCAGCGCTTCCTGCTTGTATTTCGCCAGCGGCGAGAGAAAGTAGCCGATGATACTGCGCGCGCCGGTCTTGATCTCGATCGTCACCGCCATGCCCGGACCGAGCTTGACGAGCTTGTCGTCCACCTGCATGTACGCACGGTCAAGCGAAACGCGTGCGGCATATTCCAGTTCCTGACCCCTCGGCTCACTGTCGCTCTGCTCTGCGCCCGATACGCGGTCGTTCGAATCGCTCTGCCTCTCGCGAGGTATGGCGTCCGGTGACACGCTGAGCACTTCTCCATGAAGAAGTCCGTAGCGGGTGAAGTTGAATGTGTCGACCTTGATTTCCGTCTTCTGTCCCGGGTGGACGAATCCGATATCTCGGTTGGAGAGCATGGCCTCGATTTCGAGATGGCTCTCGCTCGGAACCACCACGGCCAGTGGCTGAGCAGGCGTAACCACGCCTCCCACCGTGTGAATGGCGAGTTGTTGCACGACGCCGTCGACCGGCGCGGTCAATCGTTGGAGCTTCGTGCGCTGCTCTGCCTTGATCTCCTCCTGCTCGGCACTCTCAACCCTTTGGTCGGCTTTCGCGAGTGCGTCATAGGTCGCGCGCCGATACTCCGCGGCGGTCTTTTCCTTCGTCTCCCTTAGCACCGCGATGGCTGCATCGGCTTCGCGCAGCCGGCTCTGCTGCAGGTTGAGATCCTGCTGAAGGCCGACCAACTCCTGATACTCGGAGAGATAGTCGACCTTCGAAGCAAGCGCGTTGTCGACGAGCTTCTTGCGAATGTCGACTCGCTCCTGCAGCACCGGCGTCGTCGCCTGGAGCTTCGCGACGCTTGCCAACGTAGTCGATCGTTCTGCTTCCCTCTGATTCTGCTGGCGCTCGATCTCCGCGAGCTTGGCGTTCTGTTCGCCGACCTGACTGATCAGAAATTGACGATGCATCTCGATCTCCCCGGCGCCCGCGCCCTGCGGCGGCCGGAAGGCAGCGAGCGGATCCTCCGCGAGCGCCGCGCGCAGCCGGGCGACGTCGAGTTCGGCCGAAAGAAGATCGCTTTTCTGGCGCTCCTGGTCGGCTTCCGTCATGGTCGGGTCCAGCTCGATCAGCACGTCGCCGGCCTTCACGCTCTGTCCATCGCGTACGTTGATGGCGCGGACAACGCCCGTCTCGAATGGCTGAATCAGCTTGCTGCGCCCGTCTGGCACGATCTTGCCCGTCGCGGTTGCGACGATATCGATGCTGCCCAACGATGCCCACACCAGCGCGACGCAGAAGACAGCGACGATACTCGCCGCGATCGCGCGGCCGATCGGTGACGGCGGCGTTTCGGTGATTTCGAGCGCTGCCGGCAGGAACGCAACTTCGTGCTCCCGGCGGCGAACTTGGGCTCTCGGAAATGGGACGATGTTTCGGCTAGCGGACGTCATGGATGCCAGCTTGCAGATAGTGTAGGTTTGCGTAGCGCCCGTTCGAGCGGATTAGGTCATCATGGGTGCCATCCTCGACGATGCGTCCATGCTCGATCGTGATGATCCGGTTCGCGTGGCGCACGGTCGAGAGCCGATGAGCGATGACGAAGACGGTTCGGCCGGCAGAAATTCGTTTCATGTTCTGCTGAATGGCGCGCTCGCTTTCGTAATCCAGGGCGCTGGTCGCCTCATCGAGGATGAGGATGCGCGGATCGGTAATGAGTGCCCGGGCGATTGCGACACGCTGGCGTTGCCCGCCGGAAAGACTGCTGCCGCGTTCGCCCACGATGGTGTCATAGCCCTCGGGCAGCTCCAGGATGAAATCGTGAGCGCCGGCAAGCGAGGCCGCTGCAATGACGCGCTCCATGGGCATAGCCGGATCAGCGAGCGCGATGTTCTCGCGAATGGATCGGTTGAAGAGCACGTTCTCTTGCAAGACTACGCCGATCTGGCGTCGAAGCCAGGTTAGGTCGACCATCGCCAGATCGACGCCATCGACCAGCACGCGTCCACTCTCCGGCACATAGAGCCGCTGTATCAGCTTGGCGATGGTGCTCTTGCCCGAGCCCGAGGAGCCCACGATGCCGATGACCTGACCGGACTCGACGCTGAACGATACATCGTGCAGCACCTCGGGGCCGTCGACTCGGTAGCGGAAAGTCGCGTGCTCGAATGTCACCTGCCCGCGGATCGCCGGCAGTGCGGCGCGGCCGGGATTGAAGCTTGGCTCGGGAATGGTGTTGAGGATATCGCCGAGACGATCGATCGACAGGCGGGCCTGATGGAAATCCTGCCAGATCTGCGCGAGCCGCAGCACAGGCATGCTCACGCGCGCGGCCAGCATATTGAATGCGACGAGTTCGCCGACGGTCAGGCCGCCGCCGATCACGAGCTTGGCGCCGAAGTAAAGGGTTGCGGCGACGACCAGCTTGTTGATCATCTGCACCGCCTGGCTCGCCGTATTGTTCAGGCTGAGCACGCGGAAGCTTGCGGTCACATAGGCGGCGAGCTGCTCCTCCCAGCGGCGCTGCATCTGCGGCTCGACCGCCATGGCCTTCAGCGTCTCGACGCCCGTGACGGTCTCGACCAGGAAAGCTTGATTCTCCGAGCCGCGATCGAACTTCTCATCAAGGCGCCGGCGAAACAGCGGCGCAGCTCCCGCAGAAATGCCGATGTAGAATGGGAACGACGACAGGACGATCAGCGTCAACGGAGTCGTGTAATAGAACATCACCGCAATGAAAACGACGGTGAAGATGAGATCGATCACAAGCGTGAGCGCCGAGCTCGTCAGGAACTGCCGGATATTCTCGAGCTCGCGGACGCGTGCGACTGAATCCCCGACGCGGCGTGTCTGGAAATATGCGATCGGCAACGCCATCAGGTGACGAAACAGCCGGGCGCCGAGCTCGACGTCGATGCGGTTCGTCGTGTGCGCGAACAGATAGACGCGCAGCGTGCCGAGAACAGTTTCGAAAACGGTCAGCGCGATAAGGCCCGCGACCAGGACGTCGAGCGTGCTCATGCTTCGATGCACGAGCACCTTGTCGATGACCACCTGGAAAAACAGCGGCGAGATGAGGGCAAAGATCTGAAGGAAGAATGACGCGATCAGCACTTCGCCGAGAAGATGGCGGTACTTATGAACCGCGCCGAGAAACCAGCCGATGTCAAACCGCCGGGACAGGTCCGTCAGGGCTGCGCGCCGGGTCATCAGGATGATGTCGCCGTCCCAGATGGACTCAAGTTCGGCCCGGGTCATTGTAATGGGTTGCGGCGACGATGGGCGCTGAACGAGGAGCTTGTCGTCGACGACTTTGCCGAGGATCAGGAATCCACCGTCCCGAAGCACGGCGATTCCCGGCAGCGGAGTAATCGCAAGCCGATTCCAGCTCGTCCTCTGTGCCCGAGCCTTGAGTCCGAAATCTTTTGCACAGCGCAGGACTTCGGTAACACCCACTCGCGCCGCGCCCATGCGATGCCGGATTTGGTCAGGCTCGGCCGCGATGCCATGGCAACGCAGCAATATCGCCAAGGCGATGAGCCCTGAGTCATCGCCGCTCTCAGATGCAGTGCTCGCCGCCTGGGCGGCCTTATCGCCTTGATCGGCGAAACGAGCACGCATCAAGATATCGCAGGCGCGCCGTGCCAGATCACGCCCACGGCCAATAAGGGCATGAAGCGCCCGCTGCGCAATGCTCTGTGATCCAGCCAAGATCAAACGGCCGTCCCAGATTGCTTCGAATTCCGCGCGGGTGATCAGCTTCGCATTTGACGAGGGCGGATGCAGCACAACCGCGCCTTTGTCGCTGACCTTTCCGAGAAGCAGAAATCCGCCATCATGCAGTGAAGCGATGCCGGGCAACCGGATACCCGCAAGTTGTTTCCACCGTGTCTTGCGCGAACCGACCTTAAGCCCGAACTCTCGGGCGCAACGAAGCATCGCGCGGATGCCGATTGCACCGCCGCCGCCACAGCGATCGCGGATCTGGTCGGGCTTAGCGTTTACGCCATGAAAGCGAAGGAACAGAGCCAAGGCTCGAAATCCAAAGTCTGCGGCGTGGGCATTCTCGTTCTGCATCGCCATTCCGGCTTAACCCTTCGCGGATACGCGTCCGCGTTCGATGTTCCTTCTCAGCACAAACTTGACGGTGCCGCACCCAGGCGCTGAAGCCCCTGGGTGCGGAGGCGATCAATGTTGCGGTCTGGTCAGGTACGAGTCGTGATTCCAGTTGGCTCCATTCGACAAGGACGCCACGATCTGACCGGGGTCGACGTGGCCCGAGTGGCCGGCCAGATACTGGTTCAGCACCGCAAAACTCTGGCTTGCCAGGGACGCCGTGGCTGTGCCGGTCGCAAGCGGATGATCCGCCATGGCACTGTTTCGCGGCGCAAAGGTCGTAGTGGGGCCGGCGACCAGGTTCTTATGCTCGTGCAGCAGCGCAAGGCCCCGGGTTGCCGAGGACCCTAGCGACGTAGCGGGAGCATGCTCATGATCCGTCTGGGCGATCACCCGCGGCGAAGTCGTGGTGGCCGAAGGCCGAGGATCCGTTACGGCGATGGTCCGTGGCGAGGCTGTCGCGACGGCGCCGGTGACCGGATCCTTCGCCGTTGCAGTCAGCGTGAGTGTCGCCACCGGATGAGCCGCGCCCTTATAGTTCGATTGCAGCGTCAATCCGCTGTCGACCTGCGCGGCCGTCAAGGTGATGTTCTTGCCGGCAAACGTCTTGCCGTCGAGTTTGTCGGTGATCCTCTCGTACCTCGGCAAGCCCGTCACCTTCACGGTCACGACATCGTTGGGGTCGGTCGTTGTCACCTTGACCCCTAGGTCGACCGTACCGCCCAGCCCGCTCACGTTGAGCGTCGGATCCGCGATGGTGAGGACCGGCGCGATCGATGGTGGGGTGGTTGGAGTGGCTGGGGTCGTTGGCGTCGTTGGCGTTGTGGTTGGGGTCGATGGGGCTGTCGATGACGTCGCGACATGGAGACCGGAGAACGTCTTCACCGCGCCCGCAAGATTAGCAGCGACACCGCTCGCGTCCTTGATGCTCGCACCGTTCGGTAGATTGACCCCGGTGATGGCGAGCGCCGAGGTATTGGTGTCCGTCGACGCGACAGTTGTGCGAAAGTTGAGCGCGCCCGTTCCGGAGCCGCCCACATAGGTGGCGGTCGCGCCATTGTTGAGAGATAGCGTCGGCGTGCCCGATACCGCCACTGCCTCGTTGAAGCCGAGTGTCAGCGTGACCGCGTCTCCAACGTGCTCGGTACCGGTTCCCGGCGAGGCTGTGGCCTGCGTCACCGCCGGCAAGACCGGATCGATCTGGAGACCGGAGAACGTCTTCACTGCGCCCGAGAGGTTCGCCGCAATACCAGATGCATCCTTGATGCTCGCGCCGCTCGGAAGATTGACTCCGGTAATGGCGAGCGCCGAGGTATTCGTGTCCGTCGGCGCGACGGTGGTGCGGAAGGTGAGCGCGTTCGTGCCCGAGCCGCCGACATAGCTGGCCGTTCCGCCGTCATTGAGCGACAGTGCAGGCGTACCCGTGACGGTCACCGCCTTGTTAAAGCCGACCGTCAACGTGATGGCATCGCCGGTATGCTCGATCCCCGTTGCCGGTGAAGCGGCGACCTGCGTCACTGCCGGCTGCGTCACCGCCGGCTGGGTCACTGCCGGCTGCGTCACCGCCGGCTGGGTCACTGCCGGCTGCGTCACCGCCGGCTGGGTCACTGCCGGCTGGGTCACTGCCGGCTGGGTCACTGCCGGCTGCGTCACCGCCGGCTGGGTCACTGCCGGCTGCGTCACTGCCGGCTGGGTCGTTGACGGCGTCGTGGAGGTTGACGATATCGTCTGGGGACTGACGTTGGCACCCGTGACGGTCTCGCCGCTGCCCGCTTTTTGATAGAGCTGGACCTGGTCGATCTGCATCTGCATCGACGAAGGGGTCGAGCTATCCAGCGCCGTATGCCATCCGGACGCGTTCGAATTCGCGACCCCATTGTTCATCATCAATTGCATCGGTTCATCCGGGATCGCGACCTGTGCGCTGGTCACTTGCGCCATCTGCTTCCCGTCGAGATACCAGGTGATCGATTTGCCAGGATCCCAGTAGATGCCATAGGTGTGGAAGCCGGCCGTGAGGTCGATGCCGCTGTCGATGGTGTCGCCGACCCACCCTGACGGCCCGTGGAGGTGCCAGGAGAAATTCTGGTCCGCCGGTCCCGAACCGGTAAATCCACCCTCCTGTATATCGAGCTCGAAATTGTCGCCGCTGCCCGAGCCATTGCCGGGCATCAGCCAAAGGCCCGGCCATGCGCCGTCGCCGCTCGGCGCCTTCATACTGATCTGAAGGTAGCCCCCGTTGAATTCGAAGTTGCCGTAGCTGCTGACGGCGCCGGACGTGACCGGGAATGTCTGTGCCGTCCCCCCCTGATTGACACCGCTGATGGATTGTCGGATCGCCGTGAGATCCAAGGTTCCGTTGCTCACGGACACCTGGCTCGGCACATCGTAATCGGCATTATACGGGCCGCCCGGCGTACTTCCTCCCGACCCGTTGGTATTCCATGGCCAGCCGTTGGCGGCTTTGCTTGTGATGTAGGTGTGCCAATCGCTGCCGAGCGCCGTACCGGAGAAGTTTTCCTGATAGACGAGGTCGCTAGAGGCAAAGCCTACGGGTGCGGAGAGAGCCATTCCGTGATCCTTCTTTGGCGTTGAAAACAGAGAATTCCACTGCCGCGCATCGCCAACTGCGCGACATGTCGCATGTTCGCAGCTAGGCAACGAACTGATTTCAAGCTCGCAGCCAGGCAACGCGAACGGATTTCAAACTCGCAGCTAGACAACGCGGACTGATTACAAAGTAGCGGAGATTTGGATGTCCTCGCCCCAGACATCCTGGTCGAGCGAGCTCAACGTTGAACCCACCATCGAAGGCGACTTTTGTCGACGGAAATGCTCGTCAGGCGCTCGCCTTTGAGCCCATAAACGGTGTCGCTACCAACGCGCGAAAGGAGTTCAACGGTTTGAGCCGCAGCCGGATAAAAGTTGAGCGCATCCCTCTCGGTGGACGTGCCACCGAGCGTGCTATCTAGTATAAGCACAGCAGTTCCTTAGTTCATTGCGTCTTTTTTTGTTTTCATTCCACCCGCGCCCCTAAGCAAACACAGGCATTTCCGCATTCTAATTTACGCACGCACACCATCTGTACCTGCGTGAATTGATCACTTGAGGACGATGTACGTGACATGAGCGACCATACTACCATTTGCGGCGAGAATGAGGCTCGGTGCGGTATTATTAACACATTCCTAATGTAACTTATAAACACGTCCTAATATAGAAAGTGATCGAACGGCCGCACCGAGACGGCCTTGCGGACGCCCTACCAAAACCGTGTCCGTCCGCTGAGATGTTGCGCTCGCTGGGCGCCCGTTGGTTCGAGCGGGCCGTTCGCATTTGAGGTCGTCGAGAGGGGTGGGCGGGATTGTCTTCCGATGCTGCATGGCGGACGAGCCGTCGAGCCTATTGCTGGAGCTGCCGACCCGGATGTTCGACCACCGTTGGCGCGCCGATGCGCTTGGCCGAGGTCAGCCGTTGCGCCGTTGATCACGCTCCAGTCTCTACACGTGTTGCTGAGCGACGTCGCCAACACGCAGCGGCGATGCCCGCGTCATCCGCTTTCAATGATCGAAGGCGGAAGGCCTGGCACCGTTATCGGGCGCGGTCTCTATAGCGCTGGACAGCCGTTCGATCGCAACGCCAACGATGCCTCATCGGCATCGTGTTTTTCAAGATCTGAACAGCGCCAAGACGTGCAACCGCATCCAAGGGGAGAGTGCGATCGTTTGGGTGGCTTGTTGAAATGGCTGGAACGTGGCGCTACGGCGCGAGGGCGCTTCGTCGCCCCGGGACCGCCCCGCGGATTGTCAAATTTGAACCGCGCGACCAATCGCCAAAGCTCCACCTCATGGCCCTCTGCCAACCGCCTGGCCTGCTCTTTCGCCGCAACGTCGTCTATGCAGGCAAGGTTGATCCCGCCCTTGAACTGGCCGCGTTCGTCCAGAACGTAGAGCCGATAGTGCTGCATCGCTTGTTCTCGATCAGGATTGCCAGTTCGTCTCGGCGCCAGTTCCATTTGTATTGAGACCTCCAGCAGCGCGGCGCTGTTGTCGCCGATCGCTCCACTTTTGTGTACTTGCAAAACAAAGACGCTGCATAACGACATGCCCGAACATAGAATGTATATCTTCCGCTAGTTGCATGTCATTCACATTGACCCAAACCACGTGTTGGGCGATCTGCCGGAGTGTTCCTCCGCCATATCCACAAAGACCTAACGTAACTGCGCCATGATCATTGGCGTATCGAACAGCGCGCAAAACGTTTTCTGAGTTTCCGCTTCCCGAAATTGCGATAACCAGGTCGCCCTCGTTCAGGATGTTCTTCAGCTGCTCGACGAACACATCTTGGAAAGAAACATCGTTCGCGTACGCGAATGTGAGGCCCACATTGTCGACCAGCGTTCGGCCACGAAAAGGAAGCTTCGTAGAGAGATAGATGCTCTTATTCCAGTCCGTAATGAAATGTAGCGCCGTGAGTGAACTGCCACCATTTCCAAGCGTGATTATCTGCTTGCCGTCCTCTTGTGCCTGCGCGACCAAGGCCACCGCATTATCGAAGCTTTGGTGGTCCAACGAAGCCAGGACGATCTCAAGTTTCTTGAAATAAGCTTGAGCGCTGCCGTCAAGATTTTTTGGGTTGGCTCGGATGTCGGTTGATTGAGCACTGCCGCCAAAATGTTTCATTGGGTGGCCTCCGATGTTGGTTGATAATGAACGATGCGACTACCGGCGAAGTCAAACTTCACAGGAAAGTGCTTTAGCTCCCCGAGAGCCACTTTGATTGCGTCGTGGCGGTCGAGAGGCGCGAAGAACAGGAGAAAACCTCCTGCGCCTGCTCCGAGTAGCTTGCCGCCCGTGGCACCTGCCCGTAACGCAGCTCGGTACCAGCCATCGATCGCATCGTTCGTGATTTCTTCGGAGAGGCTCTTTTTTAAGAGCCAGTTCTCGTGGAGGATTTCGCCGAAGGCGTTGAGGTTACATCGATGCAGTTCATCACGAAGGCGGTACGTGAGCTCGACCATCTGCCTCAGCGCTTTTCGCTTGTCCGGTGCCCTTGCGATGCCCTCCGATTGTCGGACGAGAATGTCTGACGCGCTGCGCGTCATGCCGGTGTAAAACACAAGAACTTGCTTCTCGATGGAAGCGATAAAATCACGTGGGCATATGAGCGGCGACACCGAGACGCGATCATCAGAGTGAAACTCGATAAGATTCAACCCGCCGAAGGCGGCCGCGTATTGATCTTGCCTTCCAATGGGCGCGCCACAAAGTTCGATCTCTATGCAACAACTGTCAGCACCGAGCTTTGCCTTCGAAACATACTGCCCTCGAAACGCGTTCAGCGCATGCAGAAGGCCAACAGTAAAAGAGCTCGATGATCCAAGTCCTGTTCCCATCGATGGAATATCGGCGATGGTTGTTATCTCGACACCTCCGCGAATCCCGAGGTATTCCATCGTAGCTCTTACAATTGGGTGCTGGATATTCTCGACGCTCTCTACCTCTTCTGTTTTTGAGTAGGCGATTCGAGTGCCGTTATCGAACTTACGGTTCACGTTAACGTAAACGTACTTGTCGATCGCAACGCTTAGGACGGCGCCACCCTCCTGCCGATAGAAGGCAGGAAGATCGCTGCCACCTCCCACAAAGCTGACTCGAAGTGGCGTCTGACTGATAATCATCCGACCGCCTCAATCAGCTCGATCGCCCGCAATCGGACGCAATGATTGGCACTCGTTCGCGATGCCAGCACGATCGGTGCCTCATCCTCCTGGCGCGAACGGTAGATACTCGCTGCAGCCTCTCGATCCACGCCTCGCCGCGAGTATTCTCGCGTTACTCGGCACCTCCTCAGCTCCTCATCGATATCGACGAAGAACGTGTGTGCACGACTGCGCAAAACCACATCGGAGAGCGAGAGAGCGACGGCTCCTTCCACGATCAGGACGGTTTCCGGAGAAATAGTTATCTTTTCTGATTTCGGATGCGATACGCGGCCCAGCTTTTCGTAGTAGGGCAGATCGTGCGTCTCGCGAGAACGAACTCCCACCAAGCGGCTTAGAACCTTCCTGATCTCGCTCACATCATAGCGACCCATCACCGTTGGTTCGCGATTGGCGACGGACCGTATCCAGCGATCAAGAGCAACGACCTGCGCATCAAAGCCGCGCCCGCGAAGAACCTCCGCGATGGCGCTGGAAAGGACGCTCTTTCCGCTCCGGGAAAGGCCCCCCACGAAACAGACGTCCCCCGGCTTCACATGCGCGATCAGATCAGATGCTGTGTCTATCAAGATCGGGTGACCAGTGAGAATGAACTTGGCAGCCTCGAACAAGTCCGAGACGGTATAATCGGGCATTACATGATACTTGCTGTCCAACCCGCCTGCGCCCGTCTCGACTAGGATCGATCTGATGCCAGATCGTTTTGCGAGAGCAACGTCCGTAGAGGAATCGCCGATGATCCAGGACTGACTGCGATCGATATTGAATGTTTGGACCGCCTCATCAACCAACCCGGTAGAAGGTTTGCGACAATTGCAGCGGACCTTCAGCGCTTCCACCTCACCGATAAAGCCGCGGTCTGGATGGTGCGGGCAGAAATAGATGGCATCGACAAAAGCTGCACGGCGGCCAAGCTCAGTCTCCATCTTGTTATGGATCATCCGCAAGTCTCGTACAGAGCAATCGCCCCTCGCCACAACGGGTTGGTTAGTGACGACGATTGTCCGGTATTCGGCCCGGTTGAAACTGGCGATCGCGGCCGCGGCCCCCTCAATCAGTTCGAAGCGTTCGGGACGATCGATGTGTCCATGGTCAACATTGATGCACCCATCCCTGTCCAAAAAGACTGCTTTCTGCGGAGAGGTGAGTGAAGCCCGTGCTATGAGGCCCGATTCAAAGTCGGCGCAAACCTTGTCGAGTCTCGCCGGAGTTCCCGCGTCTTTTATGTACTCGGGGCTGCCATAACTTCTGATTTCCGCGCCGGCCCGAAGCATTTCGGGAAACAGGTCCTTGCCGAAATCGAGCGGAGTTGCTGCCGCGCGCCAACGGAGAAGAGCTTGTTTTCGAATGTAGTAAAGAGCCGCGCTGACTTTGTTTGGATAATAGCAATCTGGGTCGCGTGGATATGGATGGAACGCGGTAACCACGCCGTCTTCCGACGTTTCTATCAGATCGGAATCATGTGGGTGATCATTCGGATGGGTGAAAACGGTTGCCGCCGCCGCCTTGTGCTTTTCATGGAAGCACTTAAAGCGGGTCAGATCGATGTCGAGCATCGTGTCGCCGTAGATCGTAAGGAAGTCGTCGTCGAGCAGATCCAAAACGGCCAAAACTGCCCCAGCTGTCCCAAGCGGCGCACCGTCATCTATGCAACGAACGTCAATCCCCCAATTTTTGCGCTGATTGCAAAACTCCACGATTTGCTCGGCTGCGTGGTTCACCAGGATCAAGATCCTCTCAATCCCGTGTTGCTTGGCGAGGACGATTTGATGCTCAAGAAGTGGCTTGCCACCAATACTGGCCAACGACTTAGGCAAATCACCTATCCGGCCCCTGAGCCGCGTCCCTCGACCACCCGCAAGTACAACGGCCTGGGCCTGCATCACGGGTGTCCTTCCTGCCGCACGATCTCTACGACGGCTTTTCGAACAGCGTCAGCCGAACCAAGCTGGGGCCGCCAACCGAGCGCACGGAGTTTTGCTATGTCATAGGAAAATCGGGGAACATCTCCCGTCCAACCGCGATCTTCAAATCCGTACTCGATTCCCGCGCCCGGTGCGACAGCCTCGACAGTCGTTTCCGCTATAAAGCTAACGGTTACCCCTTTGTCCTCAGGACCGATATTGTAGCAGCCAAGCCGCTCGGATGCGTTTGCACGCAAGTAGACAATCGCATCAATCAGATCATTGACATGAAGATATGCCTTCCGTTGCCGCCCCGATCCCAAAACATTCAGCTTGCTTGGTGAAACCCTTAACTTTCTGACGAAATCCAGAATGACACCATGGGTTGCTGGGACACCGATCACGTTCGGAAAGCGAAAGATCAACGCTCGAGCTAACCAGTTCTCGACGGCAGCGCTGATTAGCGCTTCCGACGCGAGCTTCATGGCACCGTAATTGGAAATCGGCAGCAGCGGCCCGACATCCTCTCTAATCGGAGCCTCCCCCAAATCGCCGTACACGGCTGAGCTGGATGCAAAAGCAAGGAACGGAACCCCCGCTTCCTTCATTGCGTCCAACACGTTGAACGTCGATAGAAAGGTATCGCGTAGATCAACAGAGGCATCGGCGATTCCCGCAGGAATGTCGGAATTGGCAGCCATGTGCCAGACTTCGGAAATCGGAATGCGTTTGTGACAATTCATGAAGCGGCTTCTCACCGCACCCGCGTCTGAGAGATCCACTTTCTCAAAAATGAACCTCTCATGCGTGAGAAGCTCGTTCAGGTTCTCGCGAGAACCGCGCGACAGGTTGTCAAAGCCAAAGACCGGATATCCACGATCAACAAAGATCCTTGCAAGCCTGCTTCCTACAAAGCCCGCAACTCCCGATACAAAAATAGCGCGCGATTCAGCCAATGGGATTGCGCCTTCCTCTAGTGCGCAAGCTTTCGCTGGGGCCGGGAGTTCGACCGAGCTGGGCGTTAAGCTCTTCGCTCGTCGTTAAGGTCATGCGTCTCATGCGTCTTTCTCAAGCATCGCATGGTTCTCTCCGATCCGCGATCATTCCTCAGGAGTAGCCCCATTTTGCAGATCCGGACTGAATCGCACCGCGCTTGCCTTTGCGGCGACGCCAACAACGATCCCAAGGACGGTCGAGGCGCTCACGGTCTGTTCGCGCGGAGCGCGTGCGCGGCAGTTCGCGCAGATGTCGATGCTGCCGCGGATCCTTGCGATCGTGCCGAACCGCACAATTTCGCCGTCTGTGTCGCTGGCGCATCGAGACGGGTCTTCGATCAAGGATATCGACGCAACGTCCCTGATGAGGGTCGATCGCGGCCCAGCGAGAAGCTCCGAAACTCGATTCCGAGCTGCTTGAGCTGTTCTACGCCGGGAACCTCCGCCGCCGGGTGAACAAGCCCAAGGATGGAGTCGGATCGGAAGGGCAGGGGGACATGCAGGGCCTCAGCTGCCTTCAGGACCCCACTGACGATCTGCCAGGGAACGGGAGCGGCACGCAATGTTCTGCCTTGTGACGCTGCGATCTCTTGCATGAGCCTTCGAAACGGTACCGGTTCCGGATGGGCCAGCCCCACTGGTTCCGGCAGGGGCATGTCCGACTCGGCAATACGCACCATGGCGGCCGCCATATCCACTTCATGCACGGTGAACTGGTGGGAACGTGCCCCGATGAGAGGTGTCATCGGCAGGTTGGCGAGCTTACGGAGCGCGCCTGCCATCCCGCCCCAACCGGGGCCGTACACCAGTCCGAGGCGGGTGGAGACACCTCCCAGGCCGCTGGCCGTGCGCTCGCAGGCCAGTTTCGCCTGACCGTACAACTGTCGGGTTCCCTTATAGGCGGACATCGAGGAGATAAAAATGACCCGGCGAACCCCTGCGTCGGCGGCATTGCGGAGCAGGTGCTGCGAGCCGGACACATTGACACCCCACACTTCACCGGCGCTGACGAGAGTCAGGTCCCATGCACCGTGGATGAGCACATCCAGGTCGCTGAGAGCAGCCCCCGATGGCGGGCGCCTGATCTCGTATGGGCGCCACTCGGCGACGCCGGCGGCAGATTCGGAGGTCGCCAGGTTCGAACGGGCGAAGCCGATGACCTCATGCCCTTCTTCGGCGAAGGCGGCGCGCAGGATGGTCCCGACATATCCGTTGGCTCCGGTGATACCGACCCGCATGGAACGCTCAACCCGTCAGCTGCATCGCTTCGCAGGCGATGCGATGGGAATTGGCCATCACAGTCAGGGTAAAGGTGGTAGCTGGAACATTCGGGAAAACCGATCCGTCGATGAGATGGATCCGGTCCCAGCGCGCCAGCCGCCCGAGGCGGTCTGTCGTCGCACGTCCGCAATCCGGCTCTCTGGCATGGGGAAAGCTGCCGCCAAAGTGGTAGCTCTTGGCCCCGCCCGACCACAACATCTGCGGCGTGACTGGCCACAGGTCAAGGTAGGGTGCAGCCCTGCGGATCCGCTTAATTACGTCAGGCAGCATCGGGGGCACATTCTTGCCCCTGACCTTGGCCTCGCTGAAGCCCTCCGAAGTGAGGGTGATCTGGGGTAGCTCATCAGGAGCTGCGGACACCTGGGCGCTGACCCGGACCTTGGGTGACGCCCAGGACGGCAAGTAGCCCAGGCCTACCGTCAACCGGCTCAGGAGCCGATCCGTTGCGAAGGCGGCAGCGCGGTGTTGGAGGAAACCGGGAAGCGCATCTTGGTATGCCTGGTTGAACGGATAGAAGTGAATCAATGAGACATCGAAGCCCTCGTCGTCCTGGACGATGGCCATGGTGAATTGGTTGAGCGTGAACTCGCGCCTTGTGCGTGGGTCGGGGGTCGGCTTCATGGACATCATTGGAAGAACGAACTGGGCCGATTCCGAAAGATGTACCGGCTGGCCAGATCCGAGCGAGCCCAGGATCAGCCGGGTGGTCCCGATTGCTCCGCAGCCCACGAAGACCCGGTCGGCTGTGAATCGCCGGATCCGGCCGCTGGACAGCTCCCGGGCCTGCACGACGGCCGTGGCGCCCTCCTGGTCGACTCGCACCGCGAGCAGCCCGCTATGGTAGTCGATCCTCCCGCTGCGCCTGAAGCGATCGAAGCTGTGCGAGGCCGAAAAGATCAGCGACCGCGGGCATCCGGTCATGCATAGGCCGCAGGGCTGGCATTCGGGCGCCGAGAAGGCGAGCCGGGCGCGGCCTATCGTTATTCCAGTGGAGCGCACTCGATCGCGGTGCCTGTCGTAGTTGGCCAGGACCATCTGCGTGCGCGGCGCCAGCGGCGGAAGCGGGTCCGGGGATCCGATGAGCGGGAACCACTCCTCGAGATCATCGGACTCTCCAGCGAAAGGAATGTGACCCAGGATCGTCCGATAGTGCTCTTCCATATCCGAGAAGTCGAACGGCCATCCCTTCAACGTGGCGGCGCTGAAGGGCATGATCTGGGCCCCCCAAACGTTGCTGAACCCCCCGTAGGCGCTTGATATGACAGCCGAGTTGACTCTACCCTCGGAGTGGACGCCGTCGAGCTGACCCTTGTTGGCAAAAGGGAAATCGGATCCGTAGCTTCTCTTTTCAGGCAGCGAATCGGATTGGAGCCGCTTGGGTTGCAGGCTGATCCGGCGGACGTCCTCCTCGTCCCAGTCGTCGACACGCAGCTTGGACAGCCTGGAGATCACCTCCTGCGTCTCCGCCTCCAGCACGGTGCCCGGATCGAACACGGTTATCTTCTCGTCCGGTTTCTCGGACAGCGCCAACACGGCGGCGGCTGCAGCCGGACCCGAACCAATGATTATCGAAGACGGCATCTACTTCCCGCGGCCACCGCCTTGCGCGGCTGTGTCCAGTATCTGCTTGGTTGCCTGTTGGCGCCGCCGGCGAAAGCGCCGCACCAGCTCGATCCGGCCGGCGATGTGGCCTGCCGCGGCCAGCCCCACGCCAGCGACGATTGCTGCGGACCGGGCCAGTCCGGCGGCGTCACCCTTGGCCGCTTGCAAAATCTCCCTCGGCACACCCTTGGTCAGCGCATGCCAGACGAAACGGGCCTCTGCACTCAGCGTGGCGGCGTCGCCCATCTGGGCAAAGGCCTCGACCTTCCCCTTGTTGACGAAGAAGCAGCGACGCCAGAAGTACTTCCAGGTCGCCCGTGAGGCGGGTACAAAGTGGCGGACGGTCGCCGCCGGTTCATAGATGACCGCCTCACTGCCCTTGATGTGCGCCACGCGGTGGCACATGTCCATGTCGTCGTGCCTGTCGGAATGGAACCCTCCCACCTGCTCGAGGAAGATCCGCCGCACCGACATATTGGCTCCTATGAGGCGGGCCAAAGGGCCTCGGCTGGTCGGAAGGCCATCATAAGCACATCCGAACACCCAGTCGAACTGCACAGGGAACCAGGCCGGACGGCCGGTCTCGAAAACCGGTATGGGGCGCCCGCCGACGGCGCCGATGCGCTCATCCTGGTACGGGGCGGTGAGAATCTCGAGCCAGTCCTTGTCGGCCGCTGCATCGTCATCCAGGAACGCCAGGATATTTCCGGCAGCGGCTTCGGCTGCGGTGTTTCGCGCCGACCCCAGATGCCCGTCATGCTTGTTCTGGATCACCCGTACCGGAGGGGTGGATGCGGCGAAGTCAGCCCACTGGGCGGCACAACGGCGGAACAAGGGCTGATCGACGCATAGGATGATCTCGCAGGGTTGCAAGGTCTGCTTCTGTGCCGAGGCCACCGACTGGAGCATCAGCTCCCATCGTTCCTCAGTGTAGGCACAGATAATCACCGAGATCGTGGGGGGAATCTGCCGGCGCTCGCTGCCGACGCCATCCTCGGGCTGCTCGGTTCGCGATCCAGGCTGACCGGTTGTGGCAGCGGCAACGTCAGGTTTGCGGCGGGCGAGACCGATACTTGGCTTGCGGACGTGGCTTTCCTGGCCAACGCCGATCGGTGGACCCGATTGCGCAATACGCATTTAGGAATTCTCCCGACTTGAGCTGCCAATGTGTTCCCAAACTCTTCGATAAACCGGGCGATGGTCCGGCGGCGCACCGCCGCGGCGTCGTCGTTCAAATCGTCCGAACGATCGAGTGTGGTCGGCACAGATCACGACGCTGGCGAGAACGCGGGTGACCTCGTCCTGCGATCCGTAGGTCAGATAGTGGTTGTTTACGCCGGTCACGAAGAACGGCTTGCCGTCCAACGTGAAGTTCGTTCCGGAAGCATTGCGCAGCCAGTATTTCGCCCGTTGCCAGCCAGCCATCATCCCTGCATGTGGCTCTCGCCGGCCGCCGAGTGCAACGGCCCCTAAGGATTACCTCCTCTGGCCTCGCACAGCCCCGCATTGATCGGGCATAGTGGTGCCTGGCTGCGGGTGCTCGTCAAAGCTGTCGTCTGCTTGAAATTCGCCGTGAGAACAACAATGCGCATTTGCTTGAGTCTCGATCCGTCGCGGCTGCTGCGCTGGCATCTGTGGCTGGCGGAGGCGCTTGCTGAAGTGCCCGGCAACGATGTCTCCTGCGCTTTCGCGGCTGGCTGCCGCCCGCTGCCGTTGATCTTCCGCCTGTTGATCGAACTCGAACGACTACTCTATGGTTACCGTGTCAATGGTGTCACCGGCTCCGTCGAGGCGGAGCTGCGATCCCTGCCGCCGCCGCCGGCCGACCAAGTGGATGTGGTGATCAATTTGAGCGGCGAAGAGCCGCTCCCGTCGGGACGACGGGTGCTCACTCCACTCTTCAACGGGCTACCGAGCGAGATTGGAGTCATGACGGCCTTGGCGAATGATCAGGACCTTGTCGTCGACCTCTACGATACGGCGCGCCCGTCGCAGCCGTGGATGGCGCGTCCGGCCAGTGTGGACCGTAAAGTGTTCGCAGCGGGTCTCGACAGCGTCCTCTCCTGCGCTGTGGCGCTGATTCTAAAAGCCTTGCGCGAGGAAACCAGTTCAGCTCCGTCCGGTGTCCCCAGTCCGCCGACGGCCGCGCCTTCGCTCGGCGCGCTTTCGGCCATTGCATGGGAGACTGGCACGGCGGCATCGAAGGCAATCGCGTTC
Organism: Mesorhizobium sp. B2-8-3; assembly: GCF_006440815.1. Classification (NCBI taxonomy): domain Bacteria; kingdom Pseudomonadati; phylum Pseudomonadota; class Alphaproteobacteria; order Hyphomicrobiales; family Phyllobacteriaceae; genus Mesorhizobium; species Mesorhizobium sp. B2-8-3. Next base: position 11,799 of record NZ_VFTW01000024.1, on the reverse strand, counting down.
TTGGACAGATTGGCGAGAGGCGGCAGATCGTGGGGGATCGGCTGGCGCTTCGACCAGGCGGCGAGTCTGCTCGACAAAGGCGAAGCAGCTTTCAGCGTGCTCACCGGAGACACCGGCAGCTTCCTTGCCGACCCGTTCCCGTTCCGGTATCTGGGGCAGGATTTCATCTTCGTCGAACAGTACCTCTACTCAAAGAACCGGGGGTGCATTGCGGTCGTGACAGCTGACCGGAGCGGGACCGCCGGCGCACCTCAGATCGTCTTGGAGGAACCGCACCACCTCTCGTACCCGTTCGTGTTCGAGCAGGACGGGCAGGTCTGGATGATCCCCGAATCGGGGGCGGCAAGGAATGTCAGTCTCTACAGGGCAGTCGAATTCCCGTACCGGTGGAAGCGGGAGGCCTGCCTCCTGGAAGGCATTGAGGGCTACGACACCACGCCGCTGCGCCATGAGGGCGGCTTTTGGTTTTTCGTCAGCCCAAGGCTGTGGAGGTCCACGTCCTGGGATGTCCTCAGCCTCTACCATGGCGAGAGCCTGACGGGGCCTTGGACGCCCCATGCCGCAAACCCCGTCCTGCTCGATGCTGCGCTCAGCCGCCCCGCAGGCGCTGTCATCCGACACGGCGGACGCCTGCTACGCCCGGTCCAGGACTGCGCTCGCAGCTATGGCGGCGCGGTGACGTTCTGCCGGATCGATGCGCTCGGCGCGTCGGCGTTTGCCCAGACCCCGGTCGGTGGCATTTGGTCCGAAGCGTTCGGGTGTCACACCTACAACCGCCGGTCTGGCCTGGAGGTGATCGACCTGTTCGGTCATGTCCGTGGTTTGCGCCAGGTCACGACCTCGTATCGGCCGCTTGCACCCGAGGTGCCGGCCTCAACGTCGCATGGGTGGCCCCTCTCTCGTCCGGGACAGTTGGCGTGGCCAGTTGATCGGGCCCACGACGCCGCCCGCGAAGGGCCGGGCGGCCTCGACCCTTCTCGCGCGTAAGATTAAGGGGTAGCCCCGGAAATCACGGCCGAATGAAGAAGCGAGCCCACATGCGGAGCCTCGCAGTTCTGGCCAATGGCAATGTCGGCGTTGCGCGCGAGGTTAATCGCGCCGGCGATGTTCGCCGCATTCTACACTGCTTGCCCGGAGAGCCTGTCGCCCGGGATCCAGGCCGCAGGTCGATGATTGTCCTCGCTGGCGTGAAGGCATCGCGCTGCTGTCGGTTCCTCACGTCTGGCAGCGCTGCCGACGCAACTGGTGAAGGTGATCGTGCCGCCACCGTGCCATCTGCCTTGGTTGCTTGGCCCCGAGCTAACCTGAAGGGATAACCACAAAGAGCTAATCACCTATGGTGCTTTCTAACCATCTATTGGAGCTTCCATTGCGGGGTCCCATCAGCAATGCTCACTTAACTCACGTTCTTGTTTCATCTGATCTTTTCAGCATGTCTGGGAGTCTGCGTATGATTAGAACAGTTGCACCCGGGGGCGTGGCTGCAATTCTGTGTCGGTTCCTTTCCGGAACCTATCGTTCGGCCCATCATCGCGCCGGGCGCCTATCGGCAGTCTTGGCGCGTTTCCAGCCCGCCCCCTGCGGCCCATCGCTCGACCGTGCAGCGCTGCCATGAATGCCGGTCTCTCCAGTGTACTCACCCCCGTCAGTGCTGTATCGCCGCCTGACCCAATTAAGTTCGGGCTGCGGCAATCGCTGGCTCTGCCCCGAGTAAGCTTCATCGTGCCGACGCTCAACGAGGCCGAGAACCTTCCTTGGCTTCTGCCGCGCATCCCCAACTGGGCGCACGAGATCATCATCGTGGATGGCCGTTCGACCGACGACACCGTCGCGGTCGCGCGCCGCCTACGCGAGGACGTGAAAGTTGTCATGGAGCCCCGGCGGGGCAAGGGCGCCGCACTGCAAGCGGGATTCCGGGCCGCCACCGGCGACATCATCGTCATGCTGGACGCTGACGGCTCCATGGTCCCGGAGGAGGCGATCGTCTTTGTCAGTGCGCTGATGGCCGGCGCGGATCTCGTCAAGGGTTCACGCTTTATCCAGGGCGCCGGCACCGACGACATGTCGCTGTTCCGGATGTTCGGCAACAGGGGGCTGACCCTGTTCGTGCGGCTCCTCTATGGCGGTTGGTTCTCCGATCTATGCTACGGATACATCGCCTTCTGGACCAAGCACGTCAGCACGCTCAATTGCGACTGCGATGGGTTCGAGATCGAGACCCTCATCAACGTGCGGGCCTTGAAGAACCACCTCAATATCGTCGAGGTGGCGAGTTTCGAGGCTCCGCGCATCAGCGGTGTGAGCCATCTGCGCGCCATCCCAGACGGCTGGCGCGTCCTCAAGACCATCTTGCGTGAGTGGGTGTACCAACAACACGGGCGGGGCGCGACAGCCTGTGATGATGGCGGGTAAGCCTGATGCGAATCCTGATGGTTGCCGCTCGCTGCTACCCCTTCATGGGCGGCACTGAAACTCACATCCAGGAAGTCGGTCCCCGCTTGGCAGCGCGTGGCCACGCGGTCGACGTGCTCACTACCGATCCCTCGGGGGAGCTGCCGGTTGAGGAGGAGGTGCGCGGCATGCGTGTACGGCGCGTGCCGGCCTGGCCAAGGGAACTGGACCTCTATGTGGCACCCGGCATTTATACCGCGATCCGGCGCGGGGCTTGGGATCTGATCCACTTCCAGGGTTATAGCACTTTCGTGGTGCCGATCGGACTGCTCGCGGCCGTCCGCGGGCAGCTGCCGTTCGTCCTGACCTTCCACAGCGGCGGGCATTCCTCCCGGCTGCGCAACGCCATACGCAGCACCCAGCATATGCTGCTTCGGCCGCTGGTAGCCCAGGCCGCGCGGCTGATCGGCGTCTCCGAATTCGAAGCCGACTTCTTCAGCCGGAGGATGGGCGTGCCGCGGGAGCGGTTTGCCGTCATCCCGAACGGCGCCGCGATGCCGGCTCCGAGCCCCGGCGTCAAGGTCGATCCGCACCTGATCGTCTCGGGCGGCAGGCTGGAGCGCTATAAGGGCCATCACCGGGCGATCGCAGCCTTGCCCGAACTGATCCGCCGGGTACCGGACGTGCGACTGCACATCGTCGGTACTGGCCCGTACGAGGGAGAATTGCGGCGCCTCGTCGCGACGCTCGGCCTCGAGAGGCGGGTCACAATTGCTGGTATCCGCGCCTCGGAGCGGCAGGAAATGGCAGATCTATTGGCGAGCGCCGCGCTGTTCGTGCTGTTCAGCGAATACGAAGCCCATCCGGTGGCCGTGATGGAAGCCCTGTCGCTGCGCCGTCCGGTCCTCGTCAGCGACACGTCCGGTCTGCGGGAACTGGCCGCCAATGGCCTGTGCCGGGCGATTCCGCGCAACGCCGATCCGCGAGAGCTGGCCGCCGCCATGGCCGAGGAACTGGAGGCCCATCGGGAGATCCCGGATTTGGCGCTGCCCGACTGGGACGCCTGCGCGCAAGCACTGAGCGACGTTTATTGTGATGTCCTGAGCAGCCGATCCACGGTTCGCTCGGCCCCCGGCGGCATGACATCCTGGCCTCCCGCGACGAGGGTATGATGCTGATGACGCAGGCTCATTTCACCGCGGGAACCAGGATCAAACCACTCCAGGCCGGGATACGGCTTTTATCGGCCGTTATCGGTCCCGATCTTCACGGCGGCAGCGCCGATGCCCCGCCGCAACGGGCCAAATACGGTTGGATCGCGATACTGTGCCTGACCGTCGCCACGGCTCTGCTCCTGGTCGTGGCCGGGCACGCAGCCGGGCGCCGGGCCTATGACGTGGCGCCCGCGCTCTTTTGGTCCGGTATGGTCCTCCTGGTCGTTCCGACCAGCCTCCGCATCGCTTGGCCGACGACAGCCCGAGGTGAGCGCCTGTTCCTCCTGTTCCTGCTTGTCGAAGCTCTGTTCTATTGCAAGAAGGTCTATTCCCCGACGAGCTTCAGCGGTTACGACGAGTTCTTGCATTGGATCGCAGCCGAAGATCTCATCACTGCTCGCCGGCTGTTTCTGCCCAACCCGCTTTTCCCGATCGGGCCAACGTATCCTGCCCTGGAAATCGTGACGACGGCGATCGTCGATCTGACGGGACTGCCCTTGTTAGTGGCGGGAATGCTCCTATTGGCCATCCTCAAGGGCACGTTCATCGGTGCCCTGTTTCTGTTCCTCGAAAGCATCGTCGGATCGCCGCGTATCGCGGCTATCGCCTGTCTGGCCTACATGGGCTGCTCAACCTTCTTCCTGTTCGACTCAAGTTTCTCCTACCAGAGCCTCGGCATCGTGCTGTGTGTGCTGGCTTTCGCGGTCGAAGCGGCGTCCAAGAATCTCGTCGGGAGACTGAGGCTCAAGTCGCTGGGGCTGATAGCCTTGCTGCTGGCAAGCCTCGCGGTCACACATCACGTCTCGGCCGCCTTCGCCGCCATCTATTTCGGAGCGCTGGCGGGTCTCGAAGCTTTGCGCCGTCACGATCCCATGCGGATTGAGGCCAGGATCGGCGTGGGTCTCACGGCGATCCTGGCCATAGCCCTGCCGCTCCTGTGGATGCAGTTCCGTGGCATCCCTCTCGCAGGCTATCTCGGTCCGGTGATCGGGGCCGGCTTCCAGTCATTGCTTGGCATGATCCTTGGCACCGCCACCCCGGCGTCGGAACATCTTCAAGCGCCGGCCAAGGCCTTCTACCTGCAACTGACCACCTTGCTGGCGCTCCTGCTGCTGGCACTCGGACTGTCAACGGGATTCTTTCGGTCACTCGCCATCGCAGCGCTCGGTGGTGCGCGGCCGGGTTGGCTTCCGATCCGGGACATTCTCAAATGCCGCTGGCGTGACAGCCGCCTCCTGCTCCTCACCTTGCTGGCCTTCGGGCTCCCGATCTCTGTGGCCTTCCGACTGACCGCCACCGGATGGGAAATCGGCAACCGCATGGGAACGTTCGTGTTCATCGGCGTTGGGCTGGTCGTCGCGGTGAGCATCGTCCACTTCTGGCAGGGCCGCGCGCCGCGCGGGTGGCGCCGCATCGCGCCCGCCGGTGCTCTGGCGGTCATCGTCCTGGGCGGCGTCGCGAGCTCCACGATCAATCCGATCGATGGGCGCTATAGAGTGGCGGCCGATCAGGAATCAATCGAGCCCATGGGGATCGAAACGGCACGCTGGGCCAAGGAATGGCTCGGTGCCGGCAACCGCTTCATCTCCGACCGCATCAACAGCATTCTGCTTGCGAGCTACGGCCGGCAGGACGTCAGGGTCAAGATCAGAGAAGGCATCGATTCCGCGAGCATATTCGAAGGCGAGACATTGGGGCCAGGGGAGTTTTGGGCTTTGGCGGAAAGCAACATCGATTTCCTGCTGGTTGACCGGCGCCTGAGCACGGCTCCGCCAGTGCTCGGCTTTTACTTTCAGCCGTGGCAACGGCGGCAGGGAACGCCGCTCTCGGGTGCAGCGCTCCTTAAGTTCAATGACGTCAAGGGCGTCACCCGCATCTACGACAATGGGTGGATCGTCATCTACGACGTGAGGGAATTGCATGAGAACCATTAGCAAGCGGGACCTTCTGGCCGCATACCTTTGGGCGGGGGCCGCGGTGGCGGCCGTTGCTTTCAGCGACAGCGCGCTCCTCCGAGTTGCCCTGGGCGCACCCGTGGTGTTCCTCGTCCCGGGCCACACGGTGTTGCGGGCCATCGGCGTCAGTACGACCTCCGCGTTGCAACACATCGTCTACGCGGTCGGAGCAAGCCTCGCCGTCGGCATCGTTGGAGGCTTTGCACTGAACGCCGCAGGCTTCCTGACGCCGCTCGGCTGGGCGCTGTGGTTTTGGATCGTGACGGCCGCCGCTGCACTGGTGGCCGCCGTCCGCCGCGACACTCCCGATCTGCCAGCTTGGCCGGCTCTGGCGCGGGTCCGGGTTTGGCAGGGGGCCGTGCTCATGCTGGCGGTGCTTGTGGCGACCGGGGCCTATGCGTTTGCCGTCAGAGACGAAGCGGCCCACCGGGAATTCAAATACACCGAGTTCTGGTTGTTGCCATCAGCCAGTGGCGAGCGCGACCGGATCACGGTTGGCATCAGGAGCGCCGAGACCCAAACTCAGCGGTTCGACGTGGAAATCACCCTTGATGGGCAACCGTTCGCCGTTTTCCGATCGGTCGCCGTCGCGCCGGGCGATACTTGGGCGCGAGAAATCCCAGTGCCCGCCGCAGCAATCCGCCAGAGGGCCGAAGCCCGGCTCTATCGACCGCAAGACAACCGGCTGTATCGCAGCGTTTCGACGCTAGTGCCGCGCTTCTGAAATGAAGGCTCGATCATGCGCATCCTGCTGCTATCGCAATTCTATCCTCCGGTAATCGGGGGAGAGGAGCGGCACGTCCGCAATCTGGGCGCGGCGCTGGCGCGGCGGGGCCATCATGTCAGCGTCGGGACCTCGATGCATCCCGGATCGCCCGAAACTGAGCTTGACGGCGCGGTCCGCGTGCATCGCCTGCGCGGCACGCTCCAGCGTCTGTCGGGCCTTCACGCCGATCCCGAGCGCCGCCATGCGCCGCCCTTCCCGGATCCCGAACTGGTGCTTGCCCTGAAGCGGCTGGTAGCCCAGGAGGAGCCGGACATCGTTCACGCCCACAACTGGATTTACGCGTCCTTCCTGCCGCTCAAAGGTCTGAGTGGGGCACGCCTCGTGGTTACGTTCCATGATTACGGCCTTGTCTGCGCGAAGAAGAACTTCATGCACTTGGGCGCCCAGCTCTGCAGTGGCCCCGCGGCGGCCAAGTGCCTGCCTTGTGCCACTGGGCATTACGGAGCGGTGAAGGCAGCTGTGACCACCTTGGGTAATTGGGCGTCGAGCTTCGCCGCTCGGCGCGTGGTGGACCGCTTTATCGCGGTGAGCCACGCGGTGGCCCGTCACAACGGACTCACCCAAGGCCACGCCCCTTACGACGTTATCCCCAACTTCGTGCCCGACGATGTCGGGGTGCTTGGCCCAGAAGATGCCTGCCTGCGGGAGCTTCCCGGGGATGGATTCATCCTGTTCGTCGGTGACTTGACGCGCCTCAAGGGCATTGACGTTCTCCTGCAGGCCTATGCCAGTCTGGAGCGAGCGCCACAACTTGTCCTGATCGGGCGCCAGGTCGCCGATACGCCAACCAAATTTCCGCCGAACGTTCGAGTCTTCAGCATGTGGCCGCATTCCGCCATCATGCATGCGTGGCGGCGCTCACTGTTCGGCGTGCTGCCGTCGGTGGGGCCAGAAGCCTGCGCGACAGTGATCATGGAAGCGATGGCGTCCGGAAAGGCAGTTGTTGCAACCGACATCGGCGGCATGCCGGATATCGTCGATCATGGCGAAACAGGCCTTCTCGTGCCGAGCGGTGACGCGCGCGCCCTCGCCAGCGCAATGCAGACACTTATCGAGGACCGCGCCCTGCTCGCCCGCCTGGAGGCGACAGGCCTCGCCAGGATCGAGCGCCTCAAGGCCGGAGTGGTCGTGAACCGGATCGAGCAGGTTTACCGGGACGTCCTGCGCCCAGCCCCCGGAAGATCCGCGGTGCCGGCACAGCAAGGTTCGGGATAGCAATGACGTCGGTAGACCACTCCTGGACGGCCGTTGCTCGCGTGCGCCGAGAGCTTCGAAAGAGCGCCGCGTTCGTGATGAATTCCGGCGCCATGGCAACCGGAACGGTTGCAGCGGCCGGTCTCGGGTTTGTCTATTGGTGGCTTGCAGCGCGGCTGTTTCCGCCGGAGGTGATCGGCTACACATCTGCCCTCCTGTCCGTGATGGGGCTTATCGGCACGCTCGGCGAGGCAGGAATCGGGACCATGCTGGTCGGCGAGATCGTCCGGAATCCCGGCAAGGAACGCGGCCTGGTGGCCGCGGCAGCGTGCGTCGGGGTGACACTGGGGGTCGGGCTGGCCGTGTTGTTCGTCTTCGGGCATGCGTGTTTCAGCAGCTCTACCGAACTGATCGGCGGCTGGTTCGTGGGTGTTGTGTTCGTCCTCGGCTGCGGTCTGACCGTTCTCGCCATCTTGGTCGACCAGGCGTTCCTGGGCACCCTGCGCGCCACCAGCAGGATGATCCGGCAAGTGCTGTTCTGCACGTTGAAGCTGATGCTGATCGCCACCGCCGCGGTTGGCGGCTACACCTCCCATACCGCGCTTCTTCTGAGCTGGGTGGCCGGTCTTCTGGCGTCCATCATCGGCGTGGACCTGTTGACCCGGGGCGGTGCGCGTCGCCTCGTTGGGTCTCCCGATTTCCAACTGCTCCGTACGCTGCGGGGCAAGGTCTTCGACCACTACGTGCTCGACGTGGCCTTGCAGGCTCCCGGCATCATCATGCCCTACGTTGTGCTCGTTCTCCTGTCTCCGGCCATCAATGCCGCTTTCGTATCCCTATGGATGCTGGTCACCATCGCCTCGTTGATTCCCGCGGCCATGGCTACAGTCCTGTTCCCCGTGGTGAGAGCGAGCCCGAAACAATCCAGACACGACATCCTTGTATCGGTTATGGCGTCATTGCTTTTTTCGCTGGTCTGCGCCGTTTTCATCTTCACCTATTCGCAGAGGATCCTTGCGGTCTTCAATCCGGCCTATGCTGAAATCGCCGGTTCGAGCCTGCGCTTCCTTGGCTTCAGCCTGCTGGGAACAGCGCTTAAATTTCATGCCTGTACGCTGGCGCGGTTGGGCGACAGGATGCGCAAGGCATCTCCCTGGTTCGCGCTTGGCGGATTGCTGGAGCTGGGCTTGGTGATAGCTGGAGCGAGGCTCGGTGGACTTGAAGGCCTGGTTCTGGGCTGGACGCTCGCCACCAGCATCGAGGGCGTGTGCGCGGCCTTGACTTTGGCCTTCGCCATAAAATCTGGTTCTGCCGCCGGCCTCGTGCACGAAGAATCGCCCCCGTCGCCGCTCCAGACTTGAAAGACGGATCGCGTTGTGCGGACGCACTTGAGATGCTCGAACGCGCAAGCCTGAGCGACGCGGTCGAAGCTTCAATTGCCGAAAGTGATGTGATGACGTAGCCGGCGCGAAGGGCTGGGGTCCGCAAGCGGTTTGATGTGATGCTGAATGGCGTCAAATCGGTGCGCGCCGCGCTTGAGGATTCTATGCCACGCTGAATGACCAGCAGAGGGCGCAATTCGAGGCGATCCCTGAGCCAGCAAGGATCCCTGAGCCAGCAAGTGTGAGCGAGCAAGCGCGACCGGGAAACCAACATCCAGCGCTACCTTACCAAGGCGCTGCCAAGGCCGCCATGGAAGTCGCGATGAAATTCTCGGACGATTCCTCCGTCACTCAGAAGTACGACGAAGCTTCGCAGCGGGGAGGTTTCCGAAAGAGGCTAACGAACGGCGTTCAGTTCAAGGCGCTGTGCGAAGCGCTGTTCGCCGGCCTGTCAGGAAGAAACAGCACATCGGCAGATTTGGTTCCGGTTGTTCTGGCCTCGATCTCGGATTGGCTTGCCTTTCGGCGCCCGGTCCGGGTCAGCAAGTATCCCTCGTATCCGTTATCCGACAAGAGGCGCAGGACTACCAAAACCGCCCCGAACTTGTTCAATCCCTGGTCGGAAAGTTCGACGAACAGGGCCGGCCGGGCGAACCTCAGGATCTCGATCATGCCCTGAAGCGTCAGCAGTTCGGCACCCTGCACATCGATTTTCACGAGCGCCGGGCGCCGGGGTCCCTTGTCCGCAAGCAGCCCGTCGAGCGTCACGGCGGTGACCGGCACGCCGGTGCCGTTCCGGGAAAGCTTGTGGTCGGCCGGGTAAAGCGGGTTGATTTCGAGAAAGGTCGTGCCGGGCTCGGCGGCGGCGACCGCCCTCAGCGCCTCAACGCGGCCAAGGAACCCTGCGTGCTCGATCGCGGAAATCAGGCCGCTGTAATTCTGATCCTCCGGCTCGATGGCGATCACCTTTCCGCTGTCGCCGACCCATTCGGCAAAGCGGAGCGTGAAGAAGCCGACATTGGCGCCGACGTCGATGACCAGCGATCCGCCTGGCACGAATTCCCTGAGCTGATCGATCGGGCCTGCTTCAAAATACCTTTTGTAGGGGGATAAAGCGCAAGATAGGCGCGGTGGAAAATCGGAAGACGCTGCAGGCCGAGCTTGGCGGTCAGCACATACAGCTTGATAGCCGAATCTCTCAGCAAAACTATGAGCATTCAGAAACCATCCAATGACACCGGTGCAGGATTTATTGCCAGTGGCTTGTCGAGGGGCCCGCTCGGAGGAGGCGGCTCGGACGGCGGCATCACAACGATCTTCGTTCAGTTTTGCAGACCTTATCACTCGATCAAGGTCTGATCGCGGAATTAAAGAGGTACCACCCCGAAGATCAGCATCGACACGCCGCCCCAAGACCACTTGGCTGGATAATGCCGCCACCGCCACAAGCCGGAAGTTTCCCAACTACGAACATCAGGAGCACTTCCTCGCATCACCGGCTGGCGTGGCCCCATGGTCGCATCGAGGCCCATCTGCCGCGCCGCAATATAGTCGAGGTATCCTCTTTTGGTCACGGTCGACTATCCGGTCCTCGTCATTTCGCTTTAGGATTGGTGAGCGGCGGTGACCATTGCAATCGCATCCTGGTCAAGCCCTCGTTACGAGGGGGGCATATGAAAAGTATCTCGAAGTACATTTCTTTGATAACGCTCATGATCGTCTCGTGCGACACGAGTGGTGGAGGCGGTGGGTCGTCGCTGCCACCGCCAGCTGGGTACACTACCAGTCAGCTGATATTCGAGGACACCTTCACGGGGCACTCGCTCGATTCCACGAAGTGGATACCTGCGATCGCGGACCAGAACGGTATCTGGCAGCAGAGCGTGCCGTCGCCGTACTCCGCGATGAACGCTGGCGGGTTCGACGCCGAGTACTTCGACCCGGCTCAGATCAGCACTGGTCCATCAGGCCTGAAGATCGTTGCGACGAGAAGCAACCGGTTCGCGGGGTACACGTGGAAGTCGGGCGCTATCTGCACGCACGGCAAGTTCACGTTTGCCGGTGGCTACGCCCAGATACGCATGAAGCAACCGGACGTCAGCACTGGCGGATGGCCAGGCTTCTGGCATCTCGAGGGCGGGGCCGAGATCGACACGCAGGAGGGCGGGTTCCTCAGCAGCTCCGTGTCGGCCAACGCAGTGCTGGCAAACGCTTTGTTGGCTGCCACCAACGAGCAGCGGTTCTTCGATGCTGGTGTGGACCTGTCGGCCGGCTATCACGTCTGGGGCATGGAGTACATACCGGGCGTGTCAATCAAGTTCTATTTCGATGGTGTGCTCAAGCGAACCGTCACTAAGAACGTGCCGGCCGGTGCCATGACCCTGCTCATTAGTCTGAGTATCGCCAACAGCAGCGCGTCTGGCTGGCACACGGCCTACGACAGTTCGACCCCGGCAACGCTCGTACTGGAGGTGACCGACGTTCAGGTCTACCGCCTGAGCATGGACCGACAGCATTGAGGCTTGACGACACGAAGGTGAGCGTTACGCACCGCTCGACAGACCGGAGCAGGAACTAATGCATGTCGCGCAAAAGTGTGCAGCGGTTTTGCGATAACGACATGCATGAAAACAAAGGCTTAAAGCGTGTCGCGCTGAAGCGGATTCCACAGTACACGACTCATTGGGTTTTGATGGTCTTAGGGAAAGTGCTGAGCCATGCGGTTAGCGCGTTTTGGGGTGAGAAGTTGATCCATGCCCTGAGGGCGTCTAGTCCGATGCGGAACCATGACTTTTCGCATCGGCCGTGGGCCTTTCGCTTGATGGCCTTCATACCCATGGTTTGGGTTGCACATCGATAGGCCCATGTGATTGCGA